>NZ_DAIDMN010000075.1 GCF_027448985.1 Sulfurihydrogenibium sp. | reverse complement strand
ATAGTTTATTATCTTCTCATAAAAACCTTGGAAAATCAGGATAATGAAAAACTATTAAAAAAGACGTTATATGGATATGAAAAACTTATAGACAAAGAAGAAGGAGGGATTTTTAGGTATGCAACAAAAAGAGATTGGACACAACCTCATTATGAAAAACTTTTAAGAGACCAAGCTATTTTATCTGTAGCATTTTTTAACGGGTATTCTGTTTTAAAAGATAAAAGATTTTTAGAAGATGCAAATTCTATTTTGGATTTTGTAAAAAACACGTTGTACGATAAAAAAAGAGGTTATTTTTATGGTAGTCAAGGTGCAGATATAGTTGATGAGAATGGAAAGATTTTGGTATCCGGAGAAATCTACTTTTCTAAAAAAAGAGAAGACAGAAGATTTTTAGAAAATGTATATCGAAAAAAACTACCACTTGATGAAACGTTTTACTTTTCAGAGAACGCTTTGATGGTAAAAACTTTGGCTTACTCTTACGTTTTTAACGGTAATTTCCAAGATTTAAACATTGCAGAAAACCTTATGAAAAAAATAATCAAGGAAGGCTTGAAGGAAAAAGGCATTATTCACACTCCATCAATAAACAGATACTTTTTGGACACACAGATAAATACATTAGAATCTTTGTTTACTCTCTATCAGATTACTGGTAATGATTTTTATCTACAAAACTTTCAGATTTTACTAAATAGAGTATTGAAAAATTACTATTCGGAAAAAATAGGACTATTTACAGATTACGAAGATACAGGACTTAATCTAAACAGAATAAGCTACATTGATAGTTTAATTTCTCTCAATTTTAAACTTGCAAAAATTATTTATGAGTATCAATTACTTTACGATGATAAAATTTTAGAAAATTTAAAAAACAGCATCATAAAGAAATTAGTTAACTTCAAGAGTGTAGAATCCGGATTATCTGTTTACCTTTATTTTAAACCTCCGATATTTTCAATATCCGTAAATCCGGAAAAAGAGTTTAACAACATTATTTACTCATTTTTCCCTTACTGGAACATACCTTTTAGATTCTCCCCAACTGACAAAACGTTTGTAAAATTAGGTTATCCTTACGAAGGTTATCCGGTTGTTTACATCTGCTCTTTACAAATCTGCTTTGAAAAATTAAAAAAATCGGACATATCTTACCAAAATTTAAAAAATATATTTGAAAAATACTTAAAATACAAAACCATGTAAGTGTTTGCTAACTGTATATTTTTGTAATATATTATTGGCATGGTTAAAAAAGTTTTGATTTTACTGTTTATTGTTGTACATTTTTCTTTTGGACAGGAAAGTCTAAGGATTGCAGTTTTATCATACGGAGACCCTATAAAAGAGTATAAAAGGTACTCTGTTCTGTCTAAATACCTATCCGAAAAACTCAATAAAAAAGTAGACCTTATAATAGTTGAAGATGTAGATAAAGTTTTCCAGCTTTTTAGAAAAAATGAAGCTCAGATGGCGGTAGGTTGCTCCGTTGTTTATTTTGAACTAAAAAGGCAGTACAATGTAGAAGCTGTTGCTGTAATGAAAATAGGTGGTAAAGCTGTAGAAAACGGAGTTTTAGTCGTAAGAAAAGACAGTCCTATAAATACAATTCAAGACGTGAAAGGTAAAAAGATTACCCTTGGAAGTCCAATATGTATGAGTAATTGTGTTATGCCTCTTTACATGCTTGCAAACGCCGGAATAACCCAACACGATGTTATAAACATCTGGAGTTCCGGAACAGACAAAGGAGCAATCCTATCATTGATAGCTGGCATAGCTGACGTTGCCGGAGTAAAAGAAGAAAGTATAAAAAACTACGAATCTCACTTAAAAGTTATAGCCAAATCCCCCTCTTTCCCCAGACACATCATCATGGTATCAAAAAACTTAGATAAAAAACTCTACAAAGAAATAGAAAATGCCATTTTTTCTGTAGATAGAGAAGTTTTAAGTCAGATGGAAATTGACGGATTTGTAAGACCACAGCCAAACATGTTTGAAATTATTAAAAACTACCGAAAAATATTAGACCTATTCCCTGTGTTGAAATGAAAAAGTTAAAAAGTTTATCTATAAAACTAAAAACTTCCATATCTATATCGGTTTTTATACTGTTGGTTTTAATAGGCTCTATACTGTTTACTGTCAGCAACTTCAAAGAAAGATTAATCCAAGATAGAATACAGTCTTTACAAGAGAATGTAAAAAATCTTTCCGAAAGCTACAAAGAAAAAATCATAGTAAAAAATTTAGAGAAGATAGATGAGCTTGTTTACTTTTTAAAAAGTATAAAATCTGTAAAAGACGTTTTCATTGTAGATAAAGATGATACAGTTATAGGAAGCTCAGATTTGTCATTCTTAGGTAAAACACAAACAAGCTTTGTAAAAAAAAACCTTCAAAAGATAGAGTACAACCTTAACGTAGATAAAGAACCCGTAGGAAAGGTTGTAGTTTTATACGATGTATCACAGATAAAAGACGAAGTTATGAAAGACATAAACAAAATTTTATACCCTCTTTCTTTTATTGTAGGGTTTATCATATTGGTATCTTTTTTAGGAACTTTCTTTATATCAACAGCTCTTGTAAATCCTCTTATAAAGCTAAAAGAAAACATACTTAACCTTTTTGAATCCGGATTTGAAAATCTAAAAAACTCTGTAGAGTTAAAACCAGTTTCCAACTCTCAAATAAAATGTTTAAAAGATTTATCTGACCATTGCTGGCTCAGTGGTAAAGATGGAAAAGAAGTTTTATTTTATTTAGGAAACAAAACCGTTAAAGAATGCTCCAAATGTGATATCTTTACAAAACTTTCCGGAGATGAGATAGATAAACTTACATACAGCTTTTATATGATGGTTTCCTCTTTAAACGATTACATCAACAAACTTGAAGAAGCCCACAGAGAAAGAGAAACTTTAAGCTGTATGGCAGCTATGGGAGAGATGAGTGCAAAAATTGCCCACGAGATAAAAAATGCCCTATACTCAATTTCAAACGCAGCAAACTATATAAAAAACAACTCAAACGATGAAGTCATAAAGGAATTTGGAAAATTAATAAAAGAAGAAACTTACAGACTAAACGATATGACAGTTTCTTTCCTTAACTTTTCTAAACTTATTGAACCAAAATTTTCCTTGGAAAATGTAAACAAAGTAATAGAAAACTCAATAAGTCTGCTATCTTACGACTGTGAAGATTATGGAATAAAACTATCCGTTGAACTGGATAACAAAGTACCCCCAATTTTAATAGACACAAACCTTATAAAACAAGTTTTAGTTAATCTTATTCTCAACTCCGTTGATGCTATAAGAGAAAAAAATACAGATAACGGAGTTATAAAAGTATCAACTAAATATCTTAAAGATAAAAACAAAGTAGTGTTAACAGTAGAAGACAACGGAATAGGAATAAAAGAGGAGATTAAAGCAAAAATTTTCAAACCATTCTTCACAACAAAACAAAAAGGAACAGGTTTAGGACTTCCTATGGTCTATAAGATAGTTTTCCTTCATGGTGGAACTGTAAATGTTGAATCCGTTTATGGAAAATACACTAAATTTATTATAGAAATACCAACTGAAAGAGAGGACAAAAATGTTTAGAGTTTTACTTATTGACGATGAAGAAAGAATAATAAAGATAATAAAAACAGTGTTAACAAAAGAAGGATACGAAGTTGACACAGCAAAAAGCAAATCAGAAGCATTACAAAAATTAGATTCGGAAAATTACAACCTTATCCTTTCCGATTATCTGTTGGAAGATGGAACTGGAATGGAAATCCTTGAACATTTTAGAAAAAGAGATTTAATAACCCCTTTTATCATAATAACAGCCTACGGCTCTATAAACGGTGCAGTAGAAGCTGTAAAAAAAGGAGCAAACCATTACATACCAAAACCAATAGATACGGATAACCTTATAAAAATGATTGAGTTTTACAAGGAAAAACAAGCTAACCCTTTTGAAGTAGATGAATTTGAAGGAATCGTAGGAAAAAGTAAAAAGATGAAAGAGCTGTTTAAAGAGATTGAAATAGTAAGTAAAAGTGAATCAACCATACTGATAGAAGGAGAAAGCGGAACAGGAAAAGAGCTTGTAGCAAAAGCAATTCACAAAAGGTCAAGAAGGTCTTTACATCCTTTTGTATCCATAAACTGTTCTGCAATTCCATTTGAACTTTTTGAAAATGAACTCTTTGGACATGAAAAGGGAGCATACACAGGAGCAGCAACCAGAGAAATAGGGAAAATAGAGCTTGCAGGAGAAGGAACACTGTTTTTAGACGAAGTAGGAGAGATGCCCTTATTTATGCAGGCAAAACTTTTAAGAGTTTTACAAGAAAAAGAGTTTTACAGAGTAGGTGGAACCTCTTTAATAAAGATGAGATGTAGGGTTATATCTGCAACAAACAGGAATCTTGAAGAGATGGTGGAAAACAAAGAATTTAGAGAGGACCTTTTTTATAGAATAAACGTAATCCATATAAAAATACCACCTTTAAGAGAAAGAAAAGAAGACATACCTCTCTTGGTAAAAAAGTTTATAGAAAAGTTTACACGTATAAACAACAAAAACATATACGACATAGATAGTGATGCCATGGAAATACTTACAGAGTACGACTGGCCAGGAAACGTTAGACAACTTGAAAACATAATAGAAAGAGCGGTAGTTTTATGTCAAGGAGAGATAATCACCCCTCAACACCTTCCACAAAGGATAAAAGAAAAGAAAAATAGCGACTTTATAACCATAGAAAAAGATAAACCCTTAAGTCTAAGTGAGATAGAAAAAAATATAATACTAAAAATACTTCAAGAAGAAAACTTCAACCAGACAAAAACAGCCCAAAGACTTGGAATATCAAGAAAACAACTTAGAACAAAAATGAAAAACTTTGGACTTTTGTAAAAAAATATTCAAAAATCTATATATCTTGATAATACAATTATAAACATATAAAGATATTTTTAAAAAAATATGTATTTGACAATATCTTAAACCTATTGTTAAAATTTTTTCAAATTTTTTATAAAAACTTTTAGGAGGTTAGTATTATGAGAAATGTTAGAAACCTTTTGGCAGCAGGGATTTTAGCAGCAACCGCAACTGGCTTTTACAATGAAGTAAAAGCTGAGGTCTCAACTTTTATTGGTGAGGTGAAACCTGAACTTGAAATCAGACCAAGGTTTGACTGGACCAGTAAAAACGCTACTCCCGGAGCTACAGAAGATGCAACAGCACTAACAACCAGAATAAGACTTGGTGCCCACATAAACAAAATCTTTAACATTGAAGGCTTGAAAGCTTACATTGAGCTAAACGATGTTTCAGACTTTATAGATGATAAAAGAACGTACGGTGATTCGTGTCCCGCAAGTCCAGAATGTAAATATCCATTTATAGCGGACCCATCTATCACAAGATTAACGGAAGCAAAAATATCTTACACTTGGGGAAAAACAACCTTATTACTGGGTAGAACACGGGTAAATCTTGACGACCAAAGGTTTATATCGGATGCAAACTGGAGACAAACACCACAAACTTTTGGAGTTGTAGCAATCCATACAAAAGAGATACCAAACTTAGATTTACTGATGGCTATGATTTACCAAAGAAAATGGTGGGCTCAAGATGGATTAATTAGCACTAATGCAACTGGCGTAAACTTTACAAATACATCTTCTTTAGATTGGTCTCCAAGTAAAGCTCCACTTGTATTCCATGGAACTTACACTTTTGTTCCTGCATTAAAGCTTACAGGTTACGCTTACCTTATTACCGATGCAAGTAATACTTACGGACTAAATGCAAAGGGCGATATAGATGCAGGAGGTATAAAGTTTAATTACCTTGCAGAGTACGCAACCCAAAAAGACCCTTCAAATACAAAATATCTACCAACAAAACCAAAAGTTGACGGAGATTTTTGGAGAGTATACTTAGGTGCATCCCACTCATCAGGATTTGGTGCAAGAGTAGGATACTATGAGATGAGTGAGTATAAAATAGATGGTGGTGTTACAAAAAGAGGATTTTCCACACCTTTGACAACTTACCACGGATTTGAAGGTTGGGCTGACGTGTTGGCAGCAGGAACTGCAAACGGATTTTACTATGGGTTAAAAGCCTGGCACATAACTTTGAATTACAAACACAAACAGTACGGAAACTTTGACCTTATATACTACAAATTCGACACAAAGAAAACTTCTCCAAACGGTAGTACTTACGGGAACGAGATAGATATTCAGTATACCAAAAACATAACTCAAAGATTCTCTATTCTGTTAAAAGGTGCGTTCTATATGGCAGATAAATCAATTCCGTTAAACGCAGCAACCGGTGCTCCTTCTTCACCTTCTAAAGATGTTTCCAAATACTGGATACAGTTGACTTACAAGTACTAAGATGAATGTTTTATTTTTTTGCCTGCTTAGGCAGGCTACTTTTTTTATCGTAAACCTTCCTTTTCACCCTTCCTATAAAGGAAGGGTTTTTTTAATTTATTAATTTTAAGAATATTTTTATAACTATGATTTGAATATGTGTTTGACAAAGATACTTGATTTTTGTAAAAATTTAATCTCAAATAAAAAGTAGGAGGTAGTAAGATGAAAAAACTTATTTTAGCAGGGCTTTGTGTAGGGGTTATGACGACGTATTTGCCGTCTCATGCTGTGGAGAGTGTTAAGGTAATAGCTGCTACATGTTTTGGCTGTCATGGTCCAGATGGGAAGACAACAAAGCCCTGCTAAAATTTTTTCAAATTTTTTATAAAAACTTTT
>NZ_DAIDMN010000074.1 GCF_027448985.1 Sulfurihydrogenibium sp. | reverse complement strand
CAGTGGTAGTTTTACTTTATGATACCACTGGAGGTTTTTTATTTCATCTTTTTTTCGAATTGGAAATTAGGGTTTTATAATAAATATGTATTCAAAGTATGCAGTAGAAACTCCATTTATAGATTATTTTTGGACAATTAGGAATATACATGCTCCCATATTTGAGGTTGCTAATGTAGCTAAAAATGTGCCAGATTTTGATATTATTCACAGTCCTTCTACAGGATACGCTGGATTTTTGGCATCTTTGTTATCATACGATAGGAAAAAACCTTTTATTTTAACGGAACATGGAATCTACACAAAAGAAAGAAAAATAGATTTGCTTAACACTGACTGGCTTGTGGATAAAAGACTGTTTTTCCAAAAAGATATAGGTGAACTTGACCATATAAAAAATCTGTGGATTAGATTTTTTGAGAGCATTGGAAGATTTATATATAAAGCAAGTACATTAATTATATCTCTTTTTTCAACAGCAAGAGAAATTCAAATATCATATGGAGCAGACCCTCAAAAATGTATAGTGATACCAAATGGAGTAGATGTAGAGGGTTATTCCAAATTGATAGAAAAAAGACCTAAAAAAACACCAAAAGTAATAACATTACTTGGGAGAGTTGTTCCTATAAAGGACATAAAAACATTTATAAAAGCTATGAAAATAGTTTGTGATAAGATGCCAGACACAGAAGGATGGATAGTTGGACCTACTGATGAAGACCCAGACTACTTTGAAGAATGTAAAAATTTAGTAGAAACGTTCAAATTAGAGAATAATGTAAAATTTTTAGGATTTCAAAACCCGAAAGATATCTTTCCTAAAACAGGAATATTAACATTAACATCAATAAGTGAAGGTATGCCTTTGGTGATTTTAGAGGGTTTTGCCGCCGGAGTTCCCTGTGTTGCGACAGACGTTGGTTCATGTAGGCAACTTATATACGGTGGACTAAACGAAGAAGATATAAAAATTGGCAAAGCCGGAGAGGTAGTTCCAATAGCAAATCCAGAAGAGTTAGCTAAAGCATACATTAAGCTTTTAGAAGATGAGAATCTATATAAATCCTGCCAAGAATCAGCTATAAAAAGAGTTAACACTTTTTATACCAAAAAACAGTTTCTAGATAATTACAGGAAAATCTATACGGAGATTAAAGAAAAATGGCAGGTATAAGTTTTGAACTGAGAAAAGTATTACGAGAAAAAACTATAACCTCCATTGCAAAAGCTTTTGGGTATTCTACAGTATTAAGTGCTGGTCCCTATCTTATTTCTGTCTTAACAATAATTTTGTCTTATTATCTTCTTAGTCCATTGGTAGCAGATAAAAAAATTATTATTCAGTTTCAAGTAATACTAACATATCTTGTAGCTTTTAGTTTGATATTGACAGGATTTTCCCAACTTATGATAACAAGATTTATAGCAGATAGAATTTTTGAAAGGAAGTATAACCTTATACTGCCTAACCTTTTAGGCAATATGGTTTTAAATATGGGTGTTGGATTTTTACTATCTTTAATATTTTCTATTTTAGCTTTTAAACAGCAAGGACCAATATTTATAATTTTATATGTTTTCAACTTCACTATATTCTGTGGTTTATGGATTGTAAACATTGTTTTAACAAGCTTTAAAAGTTATAAATTCATTGTTTTTTCTTTTCTTGTTGGGTATTTAACATTCCTGATTTTAGCATTCTTTTTAGTTTCCTTTGGATTAAATGGCTTACTACTTTCTTTTTTCTTGGGTCAAGCTTTGCTTTATTTTTTATTACTTGGATATATGATAAAAAATCATGACTCAGACGAACTATTTAGATTTGATTTTTTTGATAGAAAACAAATTTTTGTATCGTTGATTTTTTCCGGGTTTTTTTATAATTTAGGTGTTTGGATAGACAAATTTGTTTTTTGGTTTACACCCTTTACAAGTATACAAATAATCGGTCCAATCAGGGCTTCTATTGTTTATGATATTCCAATGTTTTTAGCGTATATATCAATTGCTCCAGGTATGGCTGTATTTTTCTTGAAACTTGAAACAGAGTTTGCTGAATATTACGATAAATACTACAGGGCGGTAAGAGAAGGTGCTACATTACCTAAAATATACGAATATGGTGATGAGATGATACTCTCTGCTAGAAATGTAATATTAGATATTATGAGAATTCAAGGAATAGCCTTTGTTATATTTCTTCTTTTTGATACATTTTTATTAAAACTTTTTAATATCTCTTTACTTTACATTCCTCTTCTTCACATACTAATGCTTGGAACTTATTTACAACTTGTTTTTATGTGTATCCTTGCTATACTAAATTATTTTGATAGAAGAATAGAAGTTATGTTTTCTTCATTAATTTTTGTCTTTACCAACTTTCTTTTTTCTTTGATAACAGTTTTTCTAGGTCCTTACTTTTATGGTTATGGCTTTGTTTTTTCTCTCCTTGTTAGTAATGTAATTTCCATTTTACTACTTAGGAGGTTTTTAAATGAGATTCATTACCAAACTTTTATGCTTAATTAGTTTTTTTGGTTTTTTAAATAAAGCTTTTGCTGATATTTCAGTAGGTTTTATTTACAAAGAACCACCAGAGGAAGCTTTTTATCTATTTGATTGGTTAATTTTGGACCCAGATACCTTTTCTTGGGAGAAGTTTGATGAAAAGTTTTATATAAAAAAGAAAAAATCCAAAATCATAGCGTACTTATCCCTTGGAGAGATAGAGCCTTATAGAAACTATTACAAAGATATAAAAAAAGAATGGATTTTAGGGGAAAACAAAGCATGGAAAACTTACATAGCTGATATAAGAAACAAAGAATATCAAAAATTTTTATTAGACAAAGTTTTAAATAAATTAAACAGATACGACGGATTTTTCTTCGATACCATGGATAGTTATCAACAGGTTTTAAAGCCACAATAATTTAAATCTTATGAAGAAGCTCAAGTAGAATTTATAAAAGAAGTTAAAAAGAGGTATCCAAACAAAATCATTTTAACAAACAGAGGATTTGAAATAGTAGATAATTTGGTTGGAATTATAGATGGATTAGTTGCGGAAAGCCTTTTTTATGGTCTGGACGTTAGTACGATGAGATATAAAAAGATGAAAGAAGAAGATACAAAGTGGCTTTTAGATAAATTAAATTATGTGAAAAGTTTAGGAGTAAAAGTGATTGTTATAGATTATGTAAACCCAAAAGATAAAAAATTAGCAAAAGAAGTAGCTAAGAAAATATATGACCTTGGATTTATACCCTATATAACTGACAAAAATTTACAAACAGTTGGGACGAGTATATATCAACTAAAACCAAGAAGAGTTCTTATGTTTTACGACTCTAAAGAAAACGACCCAGCATATTCTGAAATTCATCGTATTTATCAGTTGTATGTAGAGTATTTAGGATATATACCTGTTTTATACGATATACAAAAAGGTTTACCTGATAGATTTTTAGCGGATGAATTCGCAGGTATTTTAGTAAGGCTATCCAAAGTAAATGATGAAAGAACATTTATAAAATGGATTGAAAAGCAAATAGACGATGGTTTAAAGGTATTTTTTATTGACTTTTTCCCAGTATCTGAAGAACTTTTAGAGCCACTTGGTATTTCCTATAATCAATCAGCTTCAATTTTTGATAAATTTCAAGTGATAAACAGTAAATATAACTTTTTCGAAATTAATCCGGATTTTAGCAACGTTCCTATAGTAAACATAACAGAAGGAGAAGCTATTTTAACTGTAAAAGTCAAAGATAAAATTTTCGTACCTTTTGCTATAACAAAATGGGGTGGGTACGCTTTAGAGGGAAGTTTTTTAAGGAATATGGGGCAAAACTCTTTTTTTGTGTTTGACCCAGTGAAAATATTTAGAGATGTTTTAAATCCGGATTTTCCAGCGTTAGATATTACCACTGAAAATGGAAGAAGAATTTTGACAGCTCACATAGATGGAGATGCTTTTTTTGGAGTTGCTGATTTTGACCCATCTAAGAATCTTGGTGAGATTATAAGAGATGAAATACTAAAAAAATATAAAATACCTCATACAGTTTCAATAATAGAAGGAGAAATATCACCGGAAGGACTCTATCCAGAAAAAAGCCAAAAGTTGGAGGAAATAGCAAAATCAATATTCTCTTTGGAAAATGTAGAACCTGCAAGTCACTCATATTCACATCCTTATAAATGGCAGGAGATTGAAAGAATAGATGAAGAATTAGATAAAGTAGAAGGATACAGCTTACCAATCAAGAATTATAAATTTTCCTTAGAAAGAGAAATAATAGGCTCTGTTGATTATATAAATAAAAAACTCACTCCAAAAGATAAAAAAGTAAAAGTTTTCCTATGGACAGGTGATTGTATTCCTTCAGAAAATGCTTTAAAACTTACTTATAAAATAGGCATATACAACGTCAACGGAGGAGACACTACAATTGATTCAAAAAATCCATATTTTAGTTTAATAGGACCAATGGGTATAAATAGAAATGATTACTTTCAGGTGTACGCCCCAATTCAAAATGAAAACGTTTATACAAACTTATGGAAAGATTACTACAACTATATAAATGTTATAGATACCTTTAAACTAACGGACAAACCTTACAGATTCAAACCTATGGCAATTTACTATCACTTTTATTCAGGACAAAAGTTGGCATCCTTAAAAGCTCTTAAGGAAATTTACAACTATGCTTTATCTAATGAAGTTAATCCTATGTTTTTGTCAGAGTACGCTCAAAGAGTTTTAGAGTTTAGAAACACCGCAATAGCTGAAGATGTAAGAGATGACAGTTTAGTTGTTAGAGGAGAAGGAAACCTAAAAACTTTAAGATTTGATAAACAGACTTATCCAGATATATTCAACAGTAAAGGAGTCGTTGGCTTTAAACAGATAAACAACTCAACATATATTCATCTTGACAACTCAGGAGATTATAAATTTGTTTTTAACAGTCAAATTCCGGATTTTTATCTTGTAGATTCTAATGGGCAGATAACAGATTTTAAAAAGGAAGGAAAAAAAGTCTCATTTAAACTAAAAAGCTATATACCTTTAGAGTTTAAACTTTACAACCGAAACTGTAAATTAGAAGTAACTCCAAAAAATTATAATCAATCTCAAAAAGCAGGATATACTTATGAATTTAGATATAAAACAGAAAAAGAAGCCTATGTGGAAGCCTACTGCAACTAAAGAAATTTTTAGTTATAAGGAAATATTTGGGTTTGTTTTAGTAGTGTTAATCGTATCGTTTATAATTTTTCCAAAAGGAAAAATAGAAAAATTGGTATTTGAGGAAGATACAAATATAGAATTATCCAATATATACTTGGAAAATTTAATTAGGATAACCAATAACGACCAATTAAGACTACTACTTGCGGAGAGATATATAAAATTAGGATACAAGTATAAAGCTATACCTATTTTAAACTTTTTAGAAAAAAGTCCAAATAAGGAAATAAACTCCAAAGCAAAAGTTTTAAGATACCAAATTTTAAAATCAGAATACTTTGCTAAAGACACTCCTGATGATAAAAAAGAACTTTTAAAAATACAGATGAAAAAACTACTGATAGATAGCTTAAATTCAACTCAAAACTTAGAGACCATACAAAAAATTTATAAAGAAGCATTATCTATGGCTTTTATTGATGTTGCATACCAATCTGTAAAAAAGGCTGTGGTATTGAGTAAAAACAGTAAATACTGGTTAACAGAAGCATACAAACAAGCCTTAGCTATAAGTAATTTTAAAGATGCACAAAGGTACGCTACTGAATTATACCGTATAGATAAAGAAAATAAAGTAAAATGGTTAAATGAACTTTACAATATATCTGTATCAATAAAAGATTACACTTTGGCAATAAAAGCCCTTGAAATCCTATCTATAGAGGATAGAAAAAATTCAGCTTTATACAACCAAAAAATAATAGATATACTCCTTTATACAAAAGATTATAAATCAGCTTTAGCATTGCTAAAAAATCTTTATCAGAGAGATATTACAAATCGATACATCTGGCTTGAAAAAATGGCGAATATATACTTAATGGGGAAAAATTATAAAGAAGCCTTCAACCTTTACAACCAAGCATTTTTAAATGAAAAAAATCCACAAAAGCGAAAGGAACTATTTAAAAAAGCTGTTGAAATTTTATCATGGAGTAAAGATTTTGATAATTTAAAAATCTTTTTAAATTCTTATTACCAAGATTTTTTAAATGACAAAGAGATGGCCAAATTTATTTTAAAAACAGCTTTAGCAACAGGAGACTCTAAATTTGCATACAAAATAGCCCTAGAAATAAAGGAAAGAGGTTTATAAATGAAAAGGTTGTTGCTAATTCCTTTTATCTCTCTACCAGCTATTGGTTTAGAAATAGAAGATATATCGGTACAAACAAAACCAAAGCAAGAAAATTATTCTGAAATTAAAAATACCTCCAATAAAAAATTTTTTGAAGAAAAAAAACAATTAAAAAAATCTTTCTCTGTTTATGACAATGAATTATTAAAACTCTTGGTTCAAACATTTTTAGGTAATCAAGACTTAGATAATGCTTATGAAGTAGCAAAAAAAGCCCTAGAACTTTTTCCAAATGATCCTTACTGGTTGAAAACATTTGGTCAAATTGCTATTTGGAATAAAAAACCAACAGAAGGCTTAGAGTCCTATCTTAGACTTTATCAACTTACCAAAGACGAAAACCTAAAAAAAGAGATATTTAATTTGTCCTTAGTAGTTAATCGGTTTGATATTGCAAAAAAAATTATAGAAGAAACCCTAATTTCCAATTCGAAAAAAAGATGAAATAAAAAACCTCCAGTGGTATCATAAAGTAAAACTACCACTGGA
>NZ_DAIDMN010000073.1 GCF_027448985.1 Sulfurihydrogenibium sp. | reverse complement strand
AGTGAAAAGTACCATGATTTTATGAAAAGGAAGATAGAGGAAGCCTTAAAATCCATAGGAGCAGAAAAAGTAGAGGTTGAGTTTTCAGACCAACCTCCTTCTCAAAGACAGACTCAACCACCGCCTCCTCCACCTCAGACAAATCCTTTTGAATCAAGAAGAAGAATACCAAATGTTAAAAAAGTTATCGCTGTGGCATCCGGAAAAGGTGGAGTAGGAAAATCCACCGTGGCAGTCAATCTTGCATCTGCATTAAAAAAACTTGGATACAACGTAGGTTATTTAGACGCTGATATGTACGGTCCAAGTGGTCCTACAATGTTTGGAGCAAAAGATAAGAAAGTAATGGCAAAACAAACACCACAAGGAGAAAAAATAATAGCTCCCGAAGCTCACGGTGTAAAAGTAATGTCCATCGGATTTTTACTTCCATCTGAGGACACACCTGTAATTTGGAGAGGTCCTGTTTTATTCAAAGCCTTAACTCAATTTTTATTTGATATAGATTGGGGAGATGAAGAACTTGACTTTTTAATCATAGACCTACCTCCAGGAACTGGTGATGTTCAGATTACTCTAGGACAAACCGCAGAAATAGACGGAGCTATAATCGTAACAACCCCTCAAGATGTAGCACTTATAGACGTTAAGAAAGGAATACAGATGTTTAACGAGGTTCAGATACCTATATTAGGTATAGTTGAAAATATGAGCTATTTTGTTTGTCCGGATACAGGTAAAACCTACGAAATATTCGGAAAAAGTAAAACAGATGAAGTTGCAAAAACGTATGGAACGGAAGTTTTAGGTAAAATACCTATAGAGCCAAAAGTAGCAGAGTTTTCGGACCTTGGAATACCTATAGTTTTTGCAAAAGAAGATTCTCAAAGTGCAAAAGAGTTTATAAATATAGCAGAAAAAGTTATTAGAAAATTAAGTTTAATGTAGGAGGATTTGTTATGAGAAGAATATATGTAGACCATTTGGCTACAACACCTGTTTGTGATGAAGCGATTGAGGCTATGATGCCTTACTTTAAAGAAAAATTTGGAAATCCAACATCTCTCCACGAAATGGGAATAGAGGCAAAAAAAGCCATAAATAGAGCTAGAGAACAGGTTGCTGAGCTTTTGAATGTTTCTAATCCGGATGATATAGTTTTTACATCCGGAGCGATAGAAGCGAATAACCTTGCGATAAAGGGATTTGCAAAAGCTCCAGGAAGAAGAGGAAGGCACATAGTAGTATCAGCTATTGAACATCACTCCATACTACACTCTTGTAAAACCTTGGAAAAAGAAGGATTTGAGATAACAGAAGTCCAACCTGACGAATATGGAATCATAGACCCAGAAAAGTTAGCAGCTGCTGTCAGAGAAGATACAATACTGGTATCTGTAGGATTTGCCAACAGGGAAATAGGTACAATTCAAGACATGCCTGCATTGGTAGCAGCCGTAAAAGAAAAGAACCCCAGAGTTGTATTTCATTCAGATATAGCAGCTGCTGTAGGACACATGCCGGTTGATGTAGAAGGATGGGGACTTGACATGGCATCCTTTACGGGACATTACTTCTACGCACCGAAAGGAGTAGGAGGTCTCTATGTTAAAAAAGGAATAAGGTTAAAGCCTCTTATAGAAGGTGGAATACAGGAAGGTGGAAGAAGAGCCGGAACGGAGAATGTACCAGGAATAGTAGGAATGGGAGCAGCTGCAGAGTTGGCAATAAAAGAGATGGACGATAGAGTAAACAGGTTAAGATACCTAAGAGACAAGTTAAAAAGAGGAATAGAAGAAAGGATACCTCACATAAAATTTACAGGTCATCCGGAAAAAAGACTTCCAAACCATCTATCACTGATAGTGATGTATATCGAAGGAGAAGCTATGCTTCTTATGTTAAACATAAAGAAAACTTATACAGCGTCTGGCTCTGCTTGTGTATCTTACGCATTGAAACAGTCTCATGTACTGTCAGCAATTGGAGTAGAAAAAGAAGCATCAAACGGTTCAATAGTCTTCTCCTTAGGTAGAGATAACACAGAAGAAGATATAGATTACATAATAGAAGAGTATCCAAAAGTTATAGCAAGACTCAGAGAGATATCACCGTTTAACCCAGAAAACTGGGAAGATTTCACAAAAAAAGCTGCAAAGTTTAAATAAAAGTGATATTAATCATTGGAAGAGATATACAAAAGACATATTATAACTTAAAATTTTATTGGAGGTAAAGTAAGATGTTTGAATATACAGAAAAAGTGATGGACCATTTCATGAACCCAAGAAACTTGGGAGAAATACCAAATCCGGATGGATACGGACAGTGTGGTAATCCATCTTGTGGAGATGCTATGCTATTTACAATAAAGGTAGACAAAGATACGGATGTTATCACCGACGTTAAGTTTAAAACTTTCGGATGTGGTTCTGCAATAGCTGTATCTTCTGTTTTAACGGAGATGGTAAAAGGAAAACCTATAGACTACGCTTTAAACCTTACATACAAAGAGATATTTGAAGAGCTTGGTGGATTACCAGCACAAAAGATACACTGTACAAACCTTGGTTTGGAGACTCTTCATGTTGCAATAAAGGACTATCTCTTAAAGCAAGGACGAGTTGAAGAAGCAAGCAAAATACCGGATTGTATAGAAGAAGACCACGAAGAAGAAACAGCAGTATCTCTTGAACATATAGGATAATGAAAAGAAAAGCTGTAGCATTGTACTCAGGAGGGCTTGATAGCACCTTAGCTATCAAGCTTATCCAAAATCAAGGAATAGATGTTTTAGCTGTTCACTTTTATACTGGTTTTTGTATCACAGAGACAAAAAGAAGAAGAGGCGAAAAAAAGGAAGATGGCTCTCATTACATGAATCCAGCTTTAAAGTACGCTGCCAAGTACGGTTTTTCTCTTGAAATTGTGGATATATCTGATGGTTATATGGATGTTATTTTAAATCCAAAATATGGCTACGGAGCGAATATAAATCCTTGCATAGACTGTAGAATATACATGTTTAAAAAAGCAAAGCAGATAATGCAACAGGTAGGAGCTGATTTTATAATCTCAGGTGAGGTGTTAGGACAAAGACCGAAAAGTCAAAAGTCATTACCTATGAAAATAATAGAAAGAGATAGTGGATTAGAAGGATTAATTTTAAGACCATTATCTGCAAAAAGATTGCCTCCTACGATACCAGAAATAAAAGGTTGGGTAGATAGAGAAAAATTGGAAGGAATAGTAGGCAGAAGTAGAAAAAGACAACTACAACTTGCAAAAGAATTTGGAATAGATGAGTTTGAATCTCCAGCAGGTGGATGTTGTTACCTTACCGATGAAAACTACGCATATAAATACAAAGAAACTATGGCTGTGGAAGGTAAAATAACTCAAGAAGACTTAGTTTTATTTACAGTAGGAAGACATTTTAGATTAGACTCTGGAACAAAAGTTATCGTATCAAGAAACGAAGGAGAAAATAACTTTTTATCCGGATTTGCAAATAGATACCATTACTTTCAACCAGTAGGGAAAGGTCCGGTAGCGATAGCAAAACCATTACACAACGACCAGTTAGATGAAGATGATAAACAGATAGTTGCTAACATAATTGCCAGATACTCAAAAACTCTTGATGGGAAAATAGATGTTGAGTATAATAATGAAGAGATTTTAACAGGGATACCTTTTGATGATGAAACTTTGGACCGATGGAGGATTAGTTTATGGAAATCAAACCAGACATAGTACATGATGCAACCGGAACTTACTGCCCTATACCTATAACAGAGCTTGCAAAAATTATGAAAAAAGCGGAAAAAGGGCAGATAGTGGAGCTTTTGGCAGATGATGAAGGAGCAATTCAAGATGTTCCTGCTTGGTGTCAGACAACCGGAAACGAGTATTTAGGCTACAAAGAAGAAGATGGAGTGTACCACTTTTACGTTAAAAAGGTTTAACCATGAAGTTAAACGTAGAAAGTAAACTATCGGATATATTTAAAGAGTATCCATATTTAGAAGAAAAATTCAGACCTTATCTAAATTACTTTTATGAAGAACGTTTGAATGATATTTTATTTAGAAAACTAAGTTTAATAGGTGCTTTAAAACTTTTGAATCTTCCGGAAGAAGATAGAGAAAAACTTATTCAAGAGTTTTATAGAACCATTAATAAACATTGAGGTTAGTAAAATGGTTATAGAAGACAAAGAACAAGAAGTAAAAGAAGTTTTAGAAAGAATTAGACCTGCTTTGTTGGAAGATGCGGGAAACATAGATTTGGTGAAAGTTGAAGATGATGAAGTTTTTTTAAAACTTTATGGTACATGTCAAACATGTCCTGTGGCAGATATGACAATGAAAGACCTGGTAGTTTACACGATAAAAGAATCTTTGCCATGGGTAAAAGCTGTTAACATAGGAGAGGAAAAGTACCAAATCATATGATAATAGACGGACAAACGAAAGTTTACGGAATATTTGGATATCCGGTAAAACATTCAAAATCCCCTACTTTTCAAACAGCAGCTTTTCAACATTTGGGTATAAATGCAGTTTATGTTCCATTTGAAGTAAATCCAGAAAACCTTCAAAAAGCTGTAGAATCCTTAAAAATCTTAAAAATATCCGGAGTGAATATAACGATTCCACATAAAGAAAATGTTATTCAATACGTAAATGAAATCTCTGAGGAAGTAAAAATAATAAAAGCTGCCAACACTGTCAAAAACATAGATGGATACCTCGTCGCATACAACACAGATTGGTATGGATTTATAGAAGGTTTAAAAGAGATTAATCCGGATTTAGAAAACAAAAAAGTTCTTGTAATCGGCGCAGGAGGTTCGTCAAGAGCCGTTGTTTACGGATTACTTAAAGAAAATGTAGATAAAATATATATATCCAACAGAACTGTTGAAAAAGCCATAAAACTTTTAAACGACTATTTAGAGCATTTCAAAATCGTTGACAAAATAATAAAACCAATACATTTATCTGAAATACCGGATATAATCAATGATGTTGACATAATAGTAAACACAACATCCATAGGTTTAAACGATGAAGACTTTCCTTTATTTGACTACAACTTCATAAATCCAAAGCACACTGTCGTAGATATAATATACAAAGAAACAAAGTTATTAAAAGTAGCAAAAGAAAAAGGCTGTAAATATCAAAACGGTTATCCAATGCTTATATATCAAGGTGCAAAATCTTTTGAAATTTGGACCAATCAAAAGGCTCCAATAGAAATAATGAAAAAATCAATAGGCTTGCATTTTTAGAAATAAAGTGTATAATGTATAAACAGAAAAGAGGAAAAAAATCCTCCATTAGATAAAAGCTCAGGGGAGCAATCAAAAAAAGTCTAATGTAAGTCGGGAGATTCTTTTCCTCTTTAAAAAACATTTTTTAAGGAGGCATTTTTATGTCAAACAAAACATTCAAAGATTTAGGTATTTCTCAAGAGACTTTAAAGTCTTTGGAAGATCTTGGTTATTCAAAACCAACAGAGATTCAAGAGAAGGCAATTCCAGCAGTTTTAAGCGGTAAAGACTTAGTGGCTCAAGCCCAAACAGGAACAGGTAAAACAGCAGCTTTTGGTATTCCAATAGTTGAAAGTGTTAATACTAAACAGAAAAAAATCCAAGCTTTAGTTTTAGTTCCAACAAGAGAGCTGGCAATTCAAGTTGCAAAAGAAATTAAAGATTTAGGAAAAAATAAAAAAGTATTTGTCTTATCAGTTTACGGTGGAAAATCTATGAAACATCAAATAGATTTCCTTAAAAAGGGTAATGATGTTGTAATAGTAGGAACACCCGGAAGAGTTAAAGATCTATTAGAAAGAGGATTTTTAAAGTTAGATAATGTAAAGATGTTTGTTTTAGATGAAGCAGATAGAATGCTTGAGATGGGATTTATAGAGGATATAGAAGATATAATGTCTTACCTTCCAGAAGATAGACAAAATTTACTTTTCTCAGCGACTATGCCAAAAGAAATTTTAGAGTTGGCTCAAGAGTTTTTAAACGAAGATTATCAAACAATAAAAGTTAAACCAGATGAGATAACGGTAGAAAAGATAAAACAGATTATCTACAGAGTAGACCCTAAAAATAAGTTTAACAAACTTATAGAAGTTTTATCTCAAAACCAAGCAGAAAAAACTATAATATTTACTCAAACAAAGTTAGAAGCTGACCAGCTATCAGAAGACTTGTCCAAAGAAGGATTTAGCGTAAGCGCAATTCACGGAGATTTTTCTCAAAAGAAAAGAGAAACAGTCCTGCATAACTTTAGAACTGGAAAGTTAAAAATATTGGTTGCAACTGACGTTGCTGCAAGAGGGCTTGATATTAAAGGTGTTGAGCTAGTTATAAACTACGGTCTTCCAAAAAATGCAGAAAGTTATGTACATAGAATAGGTAGAACTGGAAGAGCCGGAAAAGAAGGAACAGCCATTTCAATCACAACACCTTCCGAAGACAAATTTTTAGAAAACATACTAAAGAAAACAAAAGCAAACATAGAAGTTATAAATGAAGCTTCCGAAAGAAAGTTCACCAAAGAAAACTCCCAAAAAACCAAATCAAGAAGAACATCCAAAACATCAAGAAGATAAAAAAATCTCCCCATTAATAGGTGGGGAGATAATCTTTTGTTGTATTGAGAATTTAAGTCAATAATGTTAGAATATTGTTTACAACTAAGAAATATAATTATTTCTATAGGAGTTTATAATGAGTTTAGAACAAATACTTCTCGCAGGTTTAGGACTTATTCTCTTGCTTATATTTATCATAATTTATCATATTTACAACATATCATTTTTAATTAAAACTTTTACAAAATCATTGGAAAACATAGAAAATTCAATAAAAGAAAATCAAAAAAAGCTCACGGAAAACAAAGAATTAACAGAGTTACTAGGAAATAAAATACTTACAGAAAATAGAGAATTCACAAGAATGCTGGAAAATAAAATGGAAGAAAACAGAAAACTTACAGAGTTACTAGGAAATAAAATACTTACAGAAAATAGAGATTTCACAAAAATGCTGGAAAATAAGATAGAAGAAAACAGAAAACTCACAGAATTACTAGAAAATAAAATACTTACAGAAAACAAAAAAATGCTAGAATCTTTAGAAAAAGAGATTTCTGATGTTAAAAGATTGTTAAAAGAACCAATAGATATAGAC
>NZ_DAIDMN010000072.1 GCF_027448985.1 Sulfurihydrogenibium sp. | reverse complement strand
TTGTAGTGTGTTTAACTACTTTTTTCCCTTGTAGTTCGTCGTAAATGTATTTTGTTTCTTCACCGTAAAGAAATACGTAATCTATGTTTGTTTTTAGTATCTCTTTTCCTATTTCTCTATGGAGTTTTTCTGAAAGTTCTCCAAGCTCCAGCATATCTCCTAACACAAGTATTTTTAAAGATGGTATTTCATTTAGTGTTTCAATCGCATTCTTTACAGATAATGGATTTGCGTTGTATGAATCATCAATTATAGTTATATTTCCTACTTTTAAGATGTTTCCTCTTCCTTGTGGTTGTTTAAAATCTTTTAAAATTTGAAGATTTTTTATAGGGTCTAATCCTAAATGGTAAAGAATACCTGCAACCGCTCCAATGTTTTTAAATACACCTTTGTTGTATATTGGTATTGTTAAATCTATTTTTTCGTTTTTATACTCTACTAATCCAGATGTACCTTCTTTTGTTATTCTTATATTCTTTACTTTTATATCTCCTTCTTCTCCAAATGATATGTATTTTTTTAGTTTATCTTTGTAATGGTGGAAAAGGTCAAAAGGTAAAACGTGGAAAGAAGACCTATTAAATATCTCACCTTTTCCTTTGATAATGTTTTCAAAACTACCAAACTTTTCTACATGAGCGTGTCCAACTGAGACTAAAACACCTATATCCGGATTAACTATCTCATTTAGGTAATCTATATCTCCAACTTTTCCAGCCCCCATCTCTACTATAGCTACATCTGTATTTTCCGGGGTGTTTGCAAGAGTTAAAGGAACACCTATTTCGTTGTTGTAGTTTCCGGATGTAGCATAGGTTCTGTAGAAGTTTGATAAAACAAAGTTAGTGAGTTCTTTTGTAGATGTTTTACCACTACTGCCTGTAATACCTATTACCGTATTTATTTTTTGTCTTTTGTACTTTGCAATGTCCTTTAAAGCTTGGTATGTATCTTTTACTAAGATACCGTTTTTTAAACTAACAGCTCTTTCTGATAAGTATCCTAAAGCTTTGTTTTTTAACGCATCTTCTATAAAATCATGACCATCTCTACTACCTTTTAAAGGAATAAAAAGAGTGTTTTCTAAAATCTTCCGGCTATCAATAGAAAAAGATTTTATCTCTTCATCCTTCTCTAAATTTAGAATTTTACCGTTTACTATTTTTGCTATTTCTGATAACCTCATTTTCTTCCAACCATCAAAAAAATAGGATATTCTTTTATCTGCCCTTCTCTTTCTTTTTTAACTGTATATGCAATATCGTATTTGACATCCTTAAATCCTGCATTTTCAAACATTGATTTTAAAGTATATAAATCAAAGCCAAATTGTTCTACTCCTTCGTTGTCATCGTGGAAAGTCCCGTCCTCTTTAACTAAGTCTGCAATTGCAATATATCCACCTTCATTCAGTAGTTTATAAAATTTTTTTAATATCTGTTGTGTATCCTTTACGTGGTGTAAAGACATTGAGCTAACTATTACATCAAATTTTTCATTTAAATCTTCTTTTGTCAAATCTATATTGAACACTCTTACGTTGTTTAAATTGTTATCTTGGGCTTTTTTTGTAAATACTTCACACATTCCTTTTGATGTATCAACTCCCACCGCTTCTTTTACATCATCTAAAAGAAAGAACGTTAAAAGTCCAGTCCCACATCCAAAGTCAAGTAGTTTCATATCTTTGTTTAAAGGAATATGTTTTTTTATTGTGTTTGCTACATTTTGGGCAATATTGACTCTCATAGGTTTTTCATCCCATGTTAAAGCTGCCATATCAAATTTACTCATGTCACTGCCTCCTTCTTTTTGAATATTTCCCATAAAGCTATCGCTGTAGCGTTTGAAACGTTAAAAGATGTTATTTTACCTTTCATTGGGATTGATGCTACTATATCTGCCGTTTCCAAGACAGATTTGGATACACCCTTACCTTCTGAGCCAACAACCAAAGCAAGTGGAAAAGGAAAATCTACATCATTTATATTTTTCCCTCCTTTTTCAACAACCACAACCCAACCACCTTTTTTCTTGAATTTTTCTAGTGTATTCCTTAAACTTCCAACTTTTGCTATAGGAAGGTAAAAAACTGCTCCGGTAGACGCTTTTACTACAACCTCGTTTATTGGACTTGACCTTTCTTTTGGTAGTACAATTCCACCAACTCCCAAAATCTCCGCTGTTCTCATTATACTTCCTACGTTTTGTGGGTCCGTTATGTGGTCTAAAACAAGTAAAATTCCTTTTTCTTTTATTACTTTATCTATCAGTTTATCTTCGTTCCAGTATTGAATAGGGCTTACTAAGGCAACTACTCCTTGGGTTTTTTTTGTTCCAGCTAACTCTTCAACTTTCTGTCTTGGAACTTTTTGGACTTTTACTTTTTTTTCTTCTGCAAGTTTTAAAAGCTCTTTTGGTGGATGGGAGTCATGAGCTACCAAAATTTTCTCTAAATTTCTTCCGGATTTTAACGCTTCTACAACCGGATTTCTTCCCCATATTACCAGTTTTTCAGTCTTTTCTTCTTTCAATCAATTCTCCTTGATATAATTTATTATCAGTGATAAATTATCCTATCATAAAATTTTGAGAATAGGTAGTAATGGAGAGTTTAGGGAAAATTTTGATATTTTTAGGTTTTTTAATAATGGTTGTTGGAGTTTTATTTTTGTTTTTTGAAAAACTGCCTTTTAATATAGGAAGGCTTCCCGGAGATATATTGATTAAAAAGGATAACTTTACATTCTACTTTCCTTTAACCACATCTCTTTTAATAAGTGTTGTAATATCATTAATATTTCTTTTAATCTCGAAGTTGTCAAAATGATTAGATTATCGGATTTTGATTATTATCTACCAAAAGAACTTATAGCAAAGTATCCGGTTGAACCAAGAGACAGCTGTCGTTTGATGGTTTTAAACAGGAAAACACAAACGATAGAGCACAGAATATTTAGAGATATAGTAGATTACCTTGAAGAAGGAGACCTTTTGGTTTTAAACGATACAAAGGTAATTCCAGCAAGACTCATTGGAAAAAAAGAAAAATCAGGAGCAAACATTGAAGTGTTCCTTTTAAAACCTGTTGAAGACGATGTATGGGAAGCTCTTATAAAAAATATCAGAAGACTAAAAGAAGGAGACAGAATATTTGTATCAGATGATTTTTACATTGAATATCTATCACGGGAAGAAGATAAAGGCTTTATAAAAATTCACAGTAAAGACCTTAAAGAAGATTTGGAAAAATACGGGCATATCCCACTTCCACCTTACATAGAAAGACAAGATGAAGAGAAAGATAAAGAGCTCTATCAAACTGTTTTTGCAAAAAAAGAAGGCTCAGTAGCATCTCCTACAGCCGGACTTCATTTTACCCAAGAACTGTTAGAAAAGATAAAACAAAAAGGTGTAAATATTACCTACATAACTCTTCATGTTGGACTTGGAACCTTTAAGCCGGTAAAAGAAGAAGACATAACAAAACATAAGATGCACGAAGAGTTTTACAGTATTCCCCAAGAAACATTAGAATTGATTAAACAAACAAAAGAAAAAGGTAAATCTGTTATAGCAGTTGGAACTACAGTGGTTAGAACTTTAGAAAGTTACGGTTTAACCGGAAAAAGAGAAGATTACACAAACATATTTATATATCCACCCTTTGAGTTTAAGTTAGTAGATAAACTTATAACGAATTTTCATCTACCAAAATCAACTCTTATTATGCTTGTTTCTGCTTTTGCTTCAAGAGAGTTTATAATAAAAGCATACAATGAAGCTGTAAATCAAAAGTACAGATTTTTCAGTTACGGTGATGCTATGTTTATAATATAAAAATATTTTTTCATGTTAAAATATTTTTTACACAAATGGGGATTAATAGGATGAAAAAAATGCCTTACAAACTTTTAGAAAATTTTAAAAAGCATATCAGAAAGACATATTGGGAGGAAAGTACAAAACAGATAGGTAAAGAGATTTACCAGATAATTTCTGAGTTTGAAACTTTCTATGAAAAAAGCATATCGATATCAATACTATCTGTTGAAGATAAAATTTATCTTAAAAGGTTTGTAAAAAATTACATAAAAAGGTACATGCTTAGATATCCGGATGAAACTTATATAAAAACTGTTTATACAGCAGGAAAAAGACTTTTCTTAAAAGGTTTTACAGATGAGGTTGTGATAGAAGTTTACAAAATACTTTTTAAATCTGTTGACCACAACGAAATTTTAAGAGAAAAGGTAAATTTTGACTTTCTAATATTTTTAAGACCTTTTGTAAACTACTCTCTTGAAGAAGAGAAAAAATTGATAAAAGATAGTAACGTTGAAATGATATTTTCCATTCAAGAAGCGGCTAAAATCCATATAGAAAATAAAAATAAATTTTTAAAAGCGATTATGGACCAAGAAGAAGAGAGTATTAAAAATATTCCACCTTATGATAAGTGTGAGTTTTCAAGGTGGCTTGAATTAAACGGTAAGAATTTATTAGAAGAAAACTCTTACGAAGATGTTGAGTACTTTCATAAACTTTTCCACAATAAATTGGAGAAGATAAAAAAGATTTTTAAGGAAAAAAATCCACATTACAGTCTTTCGGTTTATATTCTGTTGAAAGATTTAGAAAACATCTCTTTAAAACTGTTATACCTTTTAAACAAAAAATCCTTAGACAGCATTTCTTCAATAGCCCTAAAAGATTCCTTAACCGGCTTTTTTAACCGGCATATTCTTGATACTGTATTAGCAAAGGAAATCAGTAGAATGAAAAGGTATAAATATAAAACGGTATTACTAATGATGGATTTAGATAACTTTAAAAAAGTTAACGATAATCATGGACATCTAATTGGAGATGAAGTTTTGATGCATTTTTCAAGAGTTGTTAAAACTAATCTAAGAGAATCTGATTATGCCTTCAGATACGGGGGAGAAGAGTTTTTAATTTTACTTCCCCATACAGATTTGGAAGGTGCAAAGATAGTTGCAGAAAGAATAAGAAAACAGGTAGAGAATTACAACTTTCCCGTTGTAAAACGTGTAACTGTTAGCTGTGGTGTTAAAGAGTTGACTAACTTGGATAATCCATACCTTGACATAGAAGAAGCTGATAGATACCTTTATATAGCAAAAAGAACAGGAAAAAACAAATGTGTTTACGAGGGAGTTAATGATAACATTAGAATCTCCAGCAAAAGTTAATATAGGTTTGTGGATAGAAGGAAAGAGAGAAGATGGTTATCATAACATATTTTCTTTTTTCCATACTGTTGATTTTTACGACAGGATAAAAATAAGTCCTTCAGCTTTTTTAAAAGTAAAATGTTCTTTACCTGAGGAAGATTTACAAGAAGAGAAAAATATTGTTTATAAAGCTGTAGTATTATTTGAAGAGGCTACCGGAATAGAGCAAAATTGGGACATTTTTATAGAAAAAAACATTCCTGTTGGAGCTGGATTAGGTGGAGGAAGTTCAAATGCAGCATCAGTTTTAAAGTTCTTAAATCAGTATCATAACCATCCTTTATCTGAAAAAGAAATCTTAGATTTAGCTGTAAAAATCGGTGCAGATGTACCATTCTTTCTAAAAGGTGGTTTTGCTTTAGCTGAAGGTATCGGAGAAAAACTAACTTTTTTTGATGAAAGTTTATCTGAAGATATTTTTATAGTATATCCAAATGTGAAATCAAATACAGGAAAGGTATACTCCAAAGTAAACGAAAATATATTGACAAATAAGGAGCAGTTGAATATAATATTAAACCTGATAAAGGAATACGGTGTTAAAAAGTTATTTGAGATAGCTGAAAACAAACTTGGTGATATTGCAAAGCAAATGTATCCGGAAATTGAAGAAGTCTATAACTTTTTAACATACTCCGGATACAAACCATACATAAGTGGTAGTGGAAGTAGTGTTTACTGTATAGGTACTCCTTCTGAAGAAGTAGAGATAGCTTGTAAGGTAAGAAGTTGGAAGTTGATAAAAACAAGATTCAAATAAACACTGGGGAGTAGTTCAGCTGGCAGAACACCGGTCTTTGGAACCGGGTGTCGGAGGTTCGAATCCTCCCTCCCCAGCTAACATTTCATATATCCGGAGGAACTCGTTGAGTAAAGTCTTAAAACTTATCAGTGGAAATGCCAACAAATCCTTAGCCAAAGAAATCTCTGAATATTTGGAAACTTCTTTAGTTGATGTTCTTTTAACAAGATTTAGTGATGGAGAGATAAGAGTTCAGATAAACGAAAACGTCAGAGGAGCTGACGTTTTTGTAATCCAAAGTCTTACATATCCGGTAAACGATAACATAATGGAACTACTTCTTCTATTAGATGCTTTAAAAAGGTCATCTACCCATAGAATTACAGCAGTTATACCTTACTTTGCTTACGCAAGACAAGACAGAAAAGACAAACCAAGAGTTCCTATAAGTGCAAAACTACTGGCTGATATTATTCAAAAAGCCGGTGCAGATAGAGTTTTAACTGTTGACCTTCATTCTGCTCAAATACAAGGATTTTTTGACTGTCCTGTTGATAACATATACGCCTTACCTGTTATTTATGAATATCTTAAAGCAAAGAATATAGATGACTTGGTGATAGTATCTCCGGATGCAGGTGGAGTAGAAAGAGCAAGGATGCTTCAAAACAGACTTGGTGGTAATCTTGCTATAATATACAAAAAAAGACCTGCTCCAAATGTAGTAGAAACACTTGATGTAATAGGAAACGTAGAAGGAAAAAATGCAGTTATAATAGACGATATAATAGACACAGCGGGAACAATCGTTGCTGCTGCCGATATGCTTAAATCCAAAGGTGCAAAATCAGTAATAGCTGCTTGTACTCATCCAGTTTTTTCAGGACCAGCAGTTGAAAGACTCAAAAACTCTGCCATTGAAGAAGTAATAGCAACAAACACAATTCCAGTTGAAGGAAAAGAGTTTGATAAACTAACAGTTCTATCCGTTGCAGAATTAATCGGTGAAGCGATAAAAAGAATCAACATAGAAAGTTCTGTAAGTTCATTGTTTATATAAAGGTGAAAGTTATGAAGTTAGCCATATTAGACGCTCTGACTTTAGGAGAAGATGTAAACTTAGATACATTTAAAGATTTTGGATATTTAGAGATATACCCCATCACAAAAACAAAAGAAGAGACAGTTGAAAGAGTAAAAGACAAACACATCATCATTACAAATAAAGTTGTAATAGATAAAGAAGTTATGGATAGCGCTCCATATCTTAAACTCATCTG
>NZ_DAIDMN010000071.1 GCF_027448985.1 Sulfurihydrogenibium sp. | reverse complement strand
CAGTGGTAGTTTTACTTTATGATACCACTGGAGGTTTTTTATTTCATCTTTTTTTCGAATTGGAAATTAGGGTTATAATAAAATTTTTTAAAAATTTCAACCGGAATATGTTTTTTTCCGTCGACCTCCAATCCTGCAAAAAAACCCTGGACATCGACGGTTTTTATTTATCAATACCTTACAGTTTTTGCATCTCATTTGCATATGGTTATTGAGACAAATTTTTACCATTTTGGATAGGACGACGGAGTTATAACGAAGTTTTATAAATTCCTTATTTTACTTATTATCTTAGAAGTTGATATGTCATATACAAAGTCTATTGTTAGGACTTGTCCGCCGTAGGATTTTACAAAGTCCGCCCCAACTATGTTTTCTATCTTCCAATCTCCACCTTTTACCAAGACATCCGGTTTTATCTCTTTTATCAGTCTTTCCGGAGTGTCTTCTTCGAATATTACCACTAAATCTACCGGTTTTAACGCTGAAAGGACTTTTTTTCTTTGGTCTTGGGGGTTGACTGGTCTGTCTTTTCCTTTCAGTCTTTTTACAGATTCATCACTGTTTAATCCTACAACCAAAAAATCTCCCAATGATTTTGCTTTTTCTAAGTAATCAACATGCCCAGCGTGGATTATATCAAAACAGCCGTTTGTAAAAACTATCTTTTTTCCTTCTTTTCTTGCTTTTTCTACTATTTTTAAATAATCCATCGTTTACCTCTTAGGAAAAATTAAGATAAAGTTTAGTAAAAAAACCGGAAAAGTCATCAAAAAGTATAAACTGTTGTTGAAAATCAAAGATGTTAAAAATCCTACCAAAGCCGGAATATAGGCTACTGTCAGTAAAGTGTTGTATTTTTTATCTTTATTTAGAATTAAAAAAGCCGGAGTTGTACTTACTAAAAGTATCAAAAAAGATGGAAAGGATATTAAGGAAAAATCCGGATTTAATGGAATTTTCAGTAAAATCAAAAGTGCAAACAAAATAAAAATAGAAAACAAAACTCCAAAATATTTCTTTCTTTTTTCTATCAAATCTTTATTCAATTTTCAAACCTTTTGAAGCTTTTCTCTTTGCTCTTTCAAACTCTTTTACAACTTTTTCAAACTCATCTAAAAGCTGTTTGCCATACTCTGTTAATCTTGAACCTCCACCACCTGGACCACCTCTGAATGTCTCAACTATCTTTTTTCCGGCTCTTTTTTCCATAGCATTTAGAAAGTATAAAGCCTTTCTGTAAGTTATTCCCATATTTTCTGCTGCTTGTCTTATTGAGCCAGTTTTCTCTATCTCTTTTAAGAGTGTTTCTCTTCCAAGTCCTATCAATATTTCTCCATCTTTTTCTATCCAAACTTTGTACTTTACTTCAATCATTTAAAATCCCCCAAAGTAGAAGTTGTATATTTTTTCTCCAAAGAATAGGTATATAACTCCAGCTAAAGCTAAAAATGGTCCAAATGGAATTTCTAACTTCATAAAGTCATCAGCTTTCTCCTTCTTCATAAAATACAAAGATGCAACCAGTCCTAAAACTGAGCCAAAAAATATTGTAAATAAAGCACCAAACCATCCTACATAACTTCCTACAAAAGCAAGAAGTTTAACATCTCCAAGACCAAGCCCTTCTATCTTTCTAACTTTTAGATAAAAGTAAAAAATTAAAAATAAAAATCCAGCACCAACTACCGCTCCTAAAAATGAATTTATCAAAGGATTGAAATCTTTTAGTTGAAAACTCTTTATTCCTGCATAAATCAAACCTGATAAAAGACCAAGGTAGTTTATTTCATCGGGAATAATCTTAAAATCCCAGTCTATAAAAGATAGAGCAATCATGGAAGCCAAAAAGTAAAAAGCAAAAATAAAATCAACTGTAAAACCAAACTTCAAATAAGAAACCAAAGCAGAAACACCAGTAATAAATTCCACAGTTGGATACCTTACAGATATAGGAGTTTTACAGAATCTACATTTTCCCTTTAAAAATATGTACGATATAACAGGAATGTTATCGTACCATTTAATCCGGTTTTTACACTCAGGACAGGTTGAAGGTGGATAAACGATGGACATTTCTCTTGGCATACGGTATATTATTACATTTAAAAAACTCCCTATGGAAAGTCCCAAAAAGAAAATTGCTAACATTTTAATCAGTTCATAAACATTAATCTCCATTGCCTTTTTCTCCTGAGGATTTTTCCAACCTTTCCGTATATACCACAATCAATCTTACCAACGCAAAAACAAAAAGAGCTACTATATAGTAGTAGGTTTCTTTTAACTCTTCACCTTCAGCTGTTGATATCAAAACTGACCTTATCGTCCCAGCTATGGCAGTATCTATAAAAAGGTTCAAAGATATTCTTTCCCCTTTGATTAAGTTTATTTCAGCTTTTAGTAAAGAAGATAAAGGCCAAAGTAAAATAGCTGTACCAAAAAGCCTTAAAGCACTACCACTTATATTTTTTTTAAATTCAATAATATTTTTAACTAAACCAATAAAATCATGAACAAACCAAGCAAAGATAGCCAAAGAAACAATAACAATCAAAACAGCTAAAAACAGGTGGATAAGTCTATCAAAATTTTCTAAAAATCCAATAAGTGTGTTGTCAATATTTGATAGCTTTTCTACAACTTTATTCTTTATCCGGATTATTCTCTTTTTCAACTTCTTCCTCAAGTTGTTTTTTAAGTTGTTGTCCTTTTTTTACTAAAAAAACAATCTGAAAAACTGTAAACCCTATCAAAACCGATATAACTCCTTCATACTTCCCTACAAGATAACCAATCAAAGCAGCTCCAATTGGAATAGGTACCCTAAAAACCATACTCATCAGAATTTTGTTCTTTTGAGCTCCGTAGGTACCGATACTTTTCCACATATGCCAAAAATACATCAATCCTGATAAAAAACCTAAAATGAAAAGAAGAATGTATACAAGTATCAATAAAAACTCCTTTTATCTTTATGGTAAAATTATTATAACATCAAAAAAAACGGAGTTTGACATGGAAAAAGAAAAACTTAAAAAGTATAGAAATCTTCTTTTGAAAAAAAGAAATCAGATTTTACAAAGGTACTTAAAAAAAGAAGAAACTCAAAAAGTTTTGACGGACCAATCAGCAGAGCCAAGAGACATTGAAGAGTACGCTCTTATAGATGTTACAGAAGAAGTGTTAGGGCAACTTTCCGATGTAGAGATAGAAATTATAAGAGCCATAGACGCTGCTTTAGAAAGAATAGAAAATGGAACCTACGGCATATGTGAAGTGTGTGGAAAAGAGATAGAAGAAGAGAGATTACAAGCCGTTCCATGGACAAATCTTTGTATCCAACACGCAAAAGAAAGAGAGATGTATGAAGAAACTCCGGATTTAAGATACAAAGAGTATTTTGATAACCTCTTTTCAAGAGAAAAACCAACATCAGAAGAAGAAGCAGGAGAGCTGTAATGAGTCTATGGAAAAAATCAGCGTTAGAACTTTCCAACCTTATTAAAAACAAAGAAGTTAAACCTTCTGAGGTTGTAGAATCTTTCATAGAAAGAAAAAGACAGGTTGAGCCAAAAATAAACGCATATGTAAGCGATTTAGAAGAGCTTGCATTACAGATAGCCAAAAAAAGAGACCAAGAGTTAACTAAACTTGAAAGCATTCCGGATTTATTCGGAATACCAATAGCCATAAAAGATAACATATCTACAAAAGGTATAAAAACAACTTGCTCTTCCAAAATGCTTGAAAACTTTATACCTGTGTACGATGCAACGGTTGTAGAAAAACTAAACAGTCAAGGATATGTTATAACCGGAAAAACAAATTTAGATGAGTTTGCTATGGGTTCATCTACTGAAAACTCAGCGTTTTTCACAACCAAAAACCCTTGGGATTTAGAAAGAGTTCCGGGAGGTTCTTCAGGTGGTTCTGCTGCGATTGTGGCAGCTTCTGCTGTACCACTGTCCCTTGGGTCCGATACAGGAGGCTCAATTAGACAACCAGCTGCCTTCTGTGGAATAGTAGGACTCAAACCTACTTACGGAAGAGTTTCAAGGTATGGACTTGTTGCTTTTGCATCATCATTGGACCAGATAGGACCTTTTTCAAGGACTGTAGAAGATACAGCACTGATTATGAACGTAATATCCGGAAAAGACAACAGAGACTCAACATCAAAAGATATACCTGTACCTAACTACTTAGAAGAAATAAAAAAAGATGTGAAAGGACTAAAAATAGGTATTCCAAAAGAGTTTTTCACAGAAGATTTAAATCCTCAGATAAAAGACCTTATCTTTTCAGCTGTAAAACAACTTGAAAAAGAAGGAATGTTTGTAGAAGAGATATCCCTTCCCCATACAAAGTATGCTATAGAAACCTACTACATAATAGCACCAGCTGAAGCATCATCAAACCTTGCAAGATTTGACGGAGTAAGGTACGGCTACAGAACGAAAGAGTACAAAGACCTTGAAGAGATGTACTCTAAAACAAGAGATGAAGGCTTTGGAAATGAAGTTAAAAGAAGGATTATGATAGGAACTTATGTCCTTTCATCCGGATACTATGACGCATACTACCTAAAAGCCCAAAAAGTCAGAACTTTAATATACCAAGATTACATAAAAGCATTTGAAAAGGTAGATGTAATTATCACACCAACAACTCCCGATGTGGCATTTAAGATAGGAGAAAAATCAGCTGACCCTATTCAGATGTATCTGTCTGATATATTTACAGTATCTGCAAACATTGCAACCGTTCCAGCAATAAATGTTCCATGTGGATTTAAAGACAACCTTCCAGTAGGTATGCAGATAATAGGAAAACCATTTGACGAAGCAACGATATTAAAAGTTGCTTACAGGTATCAAAACATATACAGATTCTATGAAAAAATACCTATGGAATGAGTTTGAGATTTTTTGTTTTAACAATTTTTCCAGATTTTTTTGATTGTTTTAAAAAATACGGAATAGTCAACAAAGCGTTAAAAACCGGAAAAGTTCAGATAAATACGATAAACCTTAGAGATTTTACGGAAGATAAACACCGGACCGTTGACGATGTGGTTTACGGAGGCGGTCCGGGAATGCTTTTAAAACCAGAGCCAATATTCAAAGCTTACGATTACTTAAAAACAGTATCACAAAACCCTTTCGTTTTAATAACAGAGCCATGGGGAAGAAAGTTTGACCAGCAGTTTGCAAAAGAACTGTCCCAAAAAGAAGATGTAGTTATAATATGTGGAAGGTACGAAGGTGTTGATGAAAGAGTAAAAACTATAGTCCACCAGGAGGTTTCCATCGGGGATTTTATTCTATCGGGAGGAGAGACAGCAGCTTTGGTGATAATGGACAGTGTAATAAGACTTCTTCCAGAGGTACTCTCAGAAGAAGAAAGTCTAAAAGTAGACTCTTTCAGTGATGGACTTTTAGGTTATCCAAACTACACAAGACCAGCAGAATTCAGAGGAATGAAAGTACCAGAGATTCTTTTATCAGGAAACCACAAACTGATATCCCTATGGAGAAGATTCCAACAGCTAAAAAGAACCTATGAAAAAAGACCAGATTTGTTAGAAAAAGCCAATCTATCCCTTGAAGACAAGAAAATGCTAAACTATATTTATAAAGGTAAAGACTTTGAAGATTACATAAAGGGAGAAAAAATTGATTAATTTGGAAAAACCCCCCATTGACGTTTTAGAGAACGAAGATGCCTACATCGTTGTAATAGATATTCCGGGAGTAGAAAAAAGTGATATAGAGATAACGGGAGATGAAAACTCAATAACAGTAAAAGCATTTAGAAACCAGCCATTTAAAGGTAGATACCATATAGTGGAAAGATTCAACGGTTGGATAAAAAGAAAAATAAAATTCCCTCAAACCATAAATCTAAACCAAGCAAAAGCCCATTACGAAAACGGCGTTTTGACGGTGTATTTACCAAAAACGAAAAATCAGTTTATAATAGATACTTGTTTTAAAATCTACATACCTTAAACCAAACCTTCAGGAGGAAGAATGGAAGAAAAAAATTTAGAACTACCTTCTAAATATCCATTGATACCAACAAGAGATATAGTTGTTTTCCCTTATATGGTTATGCCACTTTTTATAGGAAGACCATTTTCCATAAACGCTGTAGAAGAAGCTATAGACAACAACAACAGATACATCTTTTTAGCCTTACAAAAAGATAAAAACATAGAAGAACCTACGATAGATGACATTCATCCTATAGGTGTTGTAGCAACTATCATAAGAATGATGAAGTTAGAAGATGAAAGGGTAAAGATACTGGTCCAAGGTGTAACAAGAGGAAAAATAAAATCTTTAAAAAGAAAAAACGGATTTTATCAAGTAGAAGTAGATATTTTAGAAGACGAAGAAGTAGAAGAAACAATAGAGATAGAAGCTTTAAAACACTCTACAAGAGATTTGATAGATAAAGCAATATCCCTTGGCAAACAGATTATTCCGGATTTGGTAGAAATAATAAAGTCAATAGAAGAACCCGGAAGACTTGCTGATGTTGTAGCATCGGTGTTAGATATAAAACCAGAAGAAGCTCAAGAAATACTGTATATACTTGACCCTGTTGAAAGGTTAAGAGTTGTCCACGACAAACTACTGAAAGAAGTTGGTATATTAGAACTTCAACATAAAATAAGAGTCTCTGCAAGAGAAGCAATAGAAAAAGACCAAAGAGAGTACTTTTTAAGACAACAGATAAAAGCCATTCAGGAAGAACTTGGAGAAAGAGATGAGAAAAAAGAAGAGATAGAAAATTATAGAAAGAAGATAGAAGAATCCGGAATGCCAGATAACATCAAACAAGAAGCAGAAAAACAACTTAAAAGACTTGAAAAGATGCATCCGGATTCAGCGGAAGCAGGTGTAATCAGAACGTACCTTGACTGGTTAGTTGAACTTCCTTGGAACAGAAGAACCAAAGACAGACTTGATTTAAAAATAGCAAAAAAAATACTGGATGAAGACCATTACGACCTTGAAAAGATAAAAGAGAGAATACTTGAATACTTGGCGGTTTTAAAATTAAAAAAACAAAAAACAAAAGACTCATCTATAAAAGGACCAATTCTTTGCTTTGTAGGTCCTCCGGGAGTAGGTAAAACATCTCTTGGAAAATCAATCGCAAAAGCATTAAACAGAAAATTTGTCAGAATATCTCTTGGTGGAGTTAGAGACGAAGCTGAAATAAGAGGACACAGAAGAACATACGTAGGAGCTATGCCAGGTAAAATAATTCAAGCTATAAAACAAGCCGGAACAAAAAATCCGGTTATAATGCTTGACGAAGTAGATAATTTTCTATCTCTTCTTTTTTCTCATCTCTTTCTCCAAGTTCTTCCTGAATGGCTTTT
>NZ_DAIDMN010000070.1 GCF_027448985.1 Sulfurihydrogenibium sp. | reverse complement strand
ACTTCTTCATTTTAGCTTTAAGTTTTGCTACTTGTCTTGGTTTGTTTTAAAATTATTTAAATTGGAAATTAGAGTTTTAATTTTAAATCCTTCAACTTTTTGTTGAGTAAAATAGCTTCTTTGTTGTTTGTTAATTTTTTTAAAAGGTTTAGCTGGTCTTTGAGTTCTTGATTTTGGTTCTCTATCTCCGATATTTTATCTGAAATTGGAGAAATATAACTCATGTATATTCCATAGGCTACAATTAAAGAAAATGATAAAACTACCAATATCTTTTGCCATATCGGTGCATCCTGCCATTGCTGTTTAAGTTTATCCATAGTAAAACCTCATAAACCTTTGTACTTTAAAAGTTCAAATGAAAATCTGTAATATACAGTACCAGAAAGTGATACCTGTCTAACAATTCCTTGAACTTCCTGTTTATCTTTTAGTTTTCCAAAGTTGGCTCCTTCAAAATACAAAGACACATTTTTATAAAAGTTAATTATATGTTGAGAGTTAAGACTACTTCCTGTTACTCTACAGATGTTTCCATCTAATTCTACGCTTTCAAGCCAAACTCCATCTGGTATTTTTGTTACAACTGTGTTTAGTATTGGAGTTAATGACTTTTTCTGAGATGTTAACGATTCAAAAATTTTCAGTTTTAGTTGTATTTTTTTCTCTTCTTCTAGTATTTTTTCAAACTCTTTTTTTATTTTGTTAGCATTTGCTTGTAACGATTTGTATGTGTTTATCTGATTTTCTAAACTTTTTCTTTCTTCTTCTAAAGCTGTATATTTACTATCGATGTATAAATACAATCCTAAGGTGGATAAAAGTGTTACAAATGGTATTAGGTACAATACTAAGTCTTCTCTTAATTGTAAGTTATCTTTAATGGAAGTTAAAGATAAACCTTTAAAGTGAAATTTTTTGGTGGTTTTTTTTCTTTTCTTGGGGTTTAAATCTATGTTTATCATTTTATGCTCCTATATGCAAGACTTAAAGCATTGTTATAAAGTGATAAAGGAAAAGAGCCTTGGTAATCTAATCCTAATGCTAAAACAGGGTCTAAATCTTCCAAGATAAACTGTGTTGAAAATTTAAGTTGCATATAAGCTTTTATTTCAGGATACTTAACAAAAAATCCTGATGTGTATATAACTTTAGGTTCGTTAACTGTTAAAAACAGGTAATTTATTTCATTTATTATTCTGATAATTTCCTGTTCTTTTTCATCTGGTTCTAAATTTTCATAGTATGATGCATTAAAGTCAAGAGTTTGTAAAATAACATTATTTTGAGAAAAAATTATAAATGAGTCATTTTTATCCAAGTGTATAACACATATATTATTTTCACCTTTGTTTCTTTCTACCTTTTCTTTTTGCAAAAATGCTAAATTTAGTAAAGAGGTACCTGCGGTGTCTATAAACTCAATATCAATTCCTGCAACTTTAGAAATATCTAAAATTCTATCAATAACTTCTTTTTTAGTTATTACTACTACATTATTTAAAAATTCTCCATCTGATGACAAAATATCCCAATCGTAATGGGTTTCTGTTCTAAAATTTTCTATATCTTCTCTAATATTCCATTCAATTGCATCGATAAGTTCTTTTTCATCAACTTTTGGCAAATTTAAGGTTTTGTATAAAACAGAAGATACAGGAATACTAAAAGCAGCTGATTTTACATTTAGTCCTCTTCTTTCTATTTCATTTTTCAATATTTTTCCATCTTGCTCATTGTCACCACTTACTTGAATTTCAAAAGGCATAAGAGGTAACCTTACATTATCACCTTCTTTTGATATTAAACCTACCCTTACAAAATCTGAATCTACTTCTATTCCATAGTAAATACTGTTTTTTTTTCAAAAAACCAAATTTTGGAATGTTAAATTTTGGTAAAGTCAAATTAAAATTTTTCAACATGACACACTCTTTACACTTTAATAATTCTCTATATACATTATCGGTTGTCTTTTGTTTTGACTTTAATCTTTAAGAAGAATGGGGGAGTGAAATCTCCCCCTCGTATTTATTTTCCGAGTTTTTGTTCTATTTCGTAGATTGCTATGGTTGTTTTGATTATAGAATCCGGATTGATTGAAATGGTATCTATACCTTGCTCTACTAAGAATTGAGCAAATTCCGGATAATCTGATGGTCCTTGTCCACATATACCTATTTTTTTACCTTTTTCTTTTGCAACTTTTATAACTTGAGATATCATTCTTTTCACCGCTTCGTTTCTTTCATCGTAAAGATGAGCTACTAAAGAGGAATCTCTATCTAAACCAAGTGTTAACTGGGTAAGGTCGTTTGAACCTATGGAAAATCCATCAAAGTATTCTGCAAATTGGTCTGCAAGTATAACGTTTGATGGAAGTTCACACATCACGTAAACTTGTAATCCGTTTTCTCCTTTCTTTAATCCATACTCTTCCATAACTTCTAAAACTTTTTTTGCTTCTTCAGGGGTTCTACAGAAAGGAACCATAACTATAACGTTTTTAAGACCCATTTTATTTCTTACTCTCAATATAGCTTTACATTCAAGTCCAAAAGCAGGTTTGAAAAATTCTGAGTAATACCTTGATGCCCCTCTAAATCCTATCATTGGGTTTTCTTCTTCAGGTTCAAAATACTTTCCACCTATAAGGTTTGCGTACTCATTAGATTTAAAGTCGGAAAATCTTACAATTACAGGTTTTGGATAGAATGCAGCGGCTATTTTTGCAATACCGTAAGATAACTTCTTAACGTAGTACTCTTCTTTGTTTTCATATCCAAAAGTTAAATCTTCTATTTTTTCTGCCAACTGAGGGTCTTTTTGTTTTATTTCATCAAATCTTATAAGTGCAAGTGGATGTATAGATATGTAGTTGTTTATTATAAACTCTTCTCTTGCAAGACCAACTCCTGCGTTTGGTAGGAAGGAAAGGTCAAAGGCACCTTCCGGAGATGCAACGTTCATCATTATAGGTGTCTTTGTTTTTGGAAGTTTTGTAAGGTCAAACTCTTCAACTTCATACTCTATTTTTCCTCTGTAAACATAACCTCTTTCTCCTTCTGCACAAGATACAGTCACCTCATCACCGTTTTCTAAAACTTCCGTAGCATTTCCTGTTCCAACAACCGCTGGCACTCCTAATTCTCTTGCTACTATTGCGGCGTGACAGGTTCTACCTCCCTTGTTTGTAACTATTGCAGCAGCTTTTTTCATAATAGGTTCCCAGTCAGGGTCTGTCATATCTGTAACCAAAACTTCTCCAGCTTGAAAGTCTTTAGCATCTTCAAGGTCATGGAGTATTCTAACTTTTCCAAAGGCAACTTTATCTCCTACAGCTATTCCTTCTACGATTCTCTTCTTTTCCCTTGATTCGTAAGGTTCAGTTATCTTATAGGTTATTATTTTAGAGTGGTCTTTCTGAGAGTGAACCGTCTCTGGTCTTGCTTGAACTATGAATAGCTCATCTAATTCTCCATCTTTTGCCCATTCAACGTCCATAGGTGTCCATTTTCCGTATTTGTTAGAGTAGTACTCCTCTATTGCCATAACCCATCTTGCAAGTTTTAAAACTTCAGGGTCAGTTAAAGAAAACTTCATCTGTTCTTCTTTTGAAACAGCCACTATCTTTGTCCTTTCATCTGGTGTTGTACCGTAAACCATCTTATGGGTCTTTCTTCCCAGTTTTTTCTCTATGATAGCTTCATAACCTTCTTTTAAGGTTGGTTTGAACACTAAAAACTCATCAGGAGTAACTGCACCTTGAACGACCATCTCACCAAGTCCGTAAGATGCGTTTATCAAAACAACATCTTTAAAACCACTGTCAGAATCTATTGAGAATGATACTCCAGAAGATGCAAGGTCAGACCTTACCATCTTCTGAACACCTACAGCAAGTCCTATTGCAAAGTGGTCAAACTTAAACGCTTCCCTGTAAGATATGGCTCTATCCGTAAATAAAGATGCAAAACAACTTTTTATGGCGTTTAATAAAGTTTCATCTCCTTTTATGTTTAGGTAGGTATCTTGTTGTCCTGCAAAAGATGCGTTTGGTAAATCTTCAGCCGTTGCTGATGACCTTACAGCAACGTCAACTCTAAACTGACCGTACATTTTGCTAAGTTCTTCATAAGCTTTTAAAATTTCATCTTTTAGGTCTTGTGGGAATTGACCACCTTTTATCAATTCTCTGATGGTTAACCCTCTTTTTGATAAATCTTCAATGTTGTTAGGGTCAAGTCCTGTTAGAATTTCTTTGATTTTGTCTCTTAAATTGTTGTAGTCTACAAAGTGCCAGTAAGCTGCCGATGTAACGACAAATCCCATCGGTACTTTAATACCGATAGATGAAAGTCCTTTAATCATCTCACCTAAGGATGCATTTTTTCCACCAACTAATTCTATATCCTCCATACCTACTTCGCTGAGCCACATTACTAACTTTTTCTCTTTCATAATCAACCTCCTACTATTTTTGTAAAGTCTGCAAAATATCTAAATAATTCGTTAATTTCACTCAATATTCCTAAGCGGTTTTGTTTTAACTTTTCATCTTCTACCATTATCATAACGTTGTCAAAAAATCCGTCTATGTAAGGCTTAAGTTCTATCAGTTTAACTAAAGATTCTTCATACTGTTTATCGTTTATTAGCCTTAAATATTCATCTTTTACTGATATAACATTTTCATAAAGTTCTTTTTCTTGCGGTGTTTGGAATAAATATACATCAACTTTTCCGGAAAAACCATCTGGAATTATATTTCCTACTCTCTTAAAGACCTGTATTATGTTTTCGTAATCTTCTCTTTTTGTAAGGTTTTGTAGTGCTCTGACTTTTAGATAATTTCTGTAAAAGTTGTAATCTTTTAAAGATAAAACTGCGTTTATTATGTCCGTTTTAAAACCTTTGTTTTGTAGATAACTTTCAAGTCTTGAAAGTAAAAATTCTAAAACTTGTTTATCATCTACTATTTCAGATAAGTCTAAATCTATCTCTTTTTCAACGATTATTCTTACTATACCTATAGCGTTTCTTCTAACTGCAAATGGGTCTGCCGATGCTTTTGGAATTTCTCCTATACTGAAAAACGATAAAACGGTATCTAATTTATCTGCAAGGGCTAAAATTGTTCCTAATGTTGTTTGAGGTAGTTCATCATCGGCTGTTTTTGGTAGATAATGTTCGTATATTGCTTTTGCTACTTCTGGGTCTTCTCCTTGTTTTAGGGCGTAGTACATACCCATTACACCTTGTAGTTCGTCAAACTCTTTTACCATGTTTGTTAAAAGGTCCGTTTTGGATAAGAGAGTTGCTCTTTCTAATTTATTTACATCTTTGTATCCTAATTTTTGTGCAATTATTTTTGCTAAGTTTAAATTTCTTAACACTTTGTCGTAAATTGAACCGAGTTTTTCGTGAAACTGAATTCCTTTTAGTTTTTCTATATGGTCTTCTAGTCGGATTTTTAGGTCTTCTTTGTAGAAAAACAATGCATCTTCAAGTCTTGCTTTCAAGACTTTTTCATATCCGGATTTTACAACTTCTCTGTCTTTTACAGCTGTGTTTGAAAAGGCTAAAAACTTTGGTATTAGCTTACCGTCTTTTTTAAAGTTGAGATACCTTTGATGGTGTTTACAAACCGTTATGATAACTTCTTGAGGCATAGTTAGGTACTGGGGAGAAAACTCTCCTATAACTCCTATTGGAAACTCTGTTAAACATGTTATTTCGTCTATTAAATCATCATCTTCTATAATTTGTGCGTCCAAAGATTTTGCAAAGCCTTCATACTGGGTTTTGATAGCATTTTTTCTATCTTCGTAGTTTGCAATCAGAAAACCAAGTTTTGTAATTTCTTCGTAAGAGGATGCTTTTTCTATCTCTTTTTTTTGACCTCTTCCAACCGGATTTGTCATAAATCTGTGAAGGTAAGTGTATCTGTCTGCGTTAACGTTGGCTATGGTAAAAGGTATAACCTGTTCATCTAAAAGTGATACTATCCACCTTATAGGTCTTGGGAATCTGTATCCGGAGTTGTTCCATACCATCGATTTAAGTTGTGGAAAACTTTTAAATAATGCTGGAATAACATCTAATATATGGGTTTTAATATCTTTTCCTTCTTGAACTATTACAGCCCCTATATACTGTCCTTTTTCGTTCTCTATTTTTTGAAGTTTTTCGATTGGAATGTTGTTTTTCTGAGCAAAAGACAACGCTGCTTTTGTAAATTTTCCTTCTTGGTCAACTGCCACTTTGTAAGGTGGTCCTATCAGGACTTGCTCTTTTGGAGGTTGTTTTTCTTTTAGGTTTTTTATTAAAACTGCCAACCTTCTTGGAGTAGCAAAGATTTTTACGTTTTCCGGAGTTTCGTATTCAAAAAATTCTTTAAAATTATTTTCTACATATTCTTTTAAAAAATCTTTGTAGGTTAAAATAGCTTTTGGTGGTAGCTCTTCACATCCTATTTCCAGTAGATAGGTTTTCATAACCTCTCCTTGTTTTTTATTAATGGATAACCAAGTTCTTCTCTATGGGAAACAAATGCTTTAGCACACTCTTTTGCAAGGTTTCTGACTCTTGCTATATACCTTGCTCTTTCGTTTACAGATAAAGCACCTCTTGCATCAAGAAGGTTGAAGGTATGAGAGCATTTTAGGGCATAATCGTAAGCCGGAATAGGGAGGTTTTTTTCAATCAGTTTGTATCCTTGCTGTTCATACATATCAAATGTTTTGTATAAAAAGTCTAAATCTACAACCTCAAAGTTGTGGATAGACCACTGTCTCTCGGCTTCTTTGTAAATATCACCATAAGTTAAACCTTCACTCCAAACAATATCGTAAACACTGTCTACACCTTGAAGGTAAGTAGCTATCCTTTCTAAACCATAAGTTATCTCTACACTTATTTGTGGAAGGTCTAAACTACCAGCCTGTTGAAAGTAGGTAAACTGAGTTATCTCCATTCCATCAAGCCAAACTTCCCATCCAAGACCCCACGCTCCTAAAGTTGGACTTTCCCAATCATCTTCTACAAAACGGATATCATGTTTTGTCAAGTCAATACCAAGAGCTGTTAAACTTTCTAAGTATAGCCCTTGAGGGTTTTCAGGAGCAGGTTTTAGTATAACTTGAAATTGGTAGTAATGTTGAAGTCTGTTAGGATTTTCTCCGTATCTTCCGTCTTTTGGTCTTCTTGATGGTTCCACATAACACACGTTCCAAGGTTCAGGTCCTAAAACTCTCAAAAATGTTGCCGGATTCATAGTTCCGGCTCCTACTTCTATGTCGTAAGGTTGCCATAAGATACATCCTTTATCTACCCAGAATCTTTGAAGAGACAGTATTATCTCCTGAAAAGTCATAATAAAGCTCCAAATTTTTTAAATATCTTTAAGATATTTTAACATAAAGAAATCTTAATTAGAAGTGTGTGTATTGGTTCAGTACATCGTGAGCATCCATACATAAACATTATATCACATCCCATATGCAATATCTGCTGGAGTTT
>NZ_DAIDMN010000069.1 GCF_027448985.1 Sulfurihydrogenibium sp. | reverse complement strand
ATCTCTTCTCCTACTTCCAAGTTCTCTAAATCCGGAAGGTAGTACTGGTTTTTTTGAAACATTTTTATCAAAAATGTGGGTGTTCCGGTTTCAAACCAGTATGGTCTAAATTCTTTTTTGTCAAACAAAAGCAGTATGTCAAATGGATTGTAAACAGGTTCTCCAAGCCAGTTGTATCCGTTGTACCACCTTTTTACTTCTTCTTTGTCAAAGTCTTTTATCCTATCTTCAAAGACAGTTTCTAACTCTGTTTGTGTGTATCCACATATGGTTGCAAACTCTCTGTCTAAGGTTATGTCGTTTAGCTGGTTTAGTCCACTGAATATAGATACTTTTGAAAATCTTGACACTCCTGTTAAAAATACAAGGTGTAGGTATGGGTCTGCGTCTTTCAACACAGAGTAGAAATCTTTTAACACCTCTCTGTTTTCTTTTGCTATATCCGGTTCTTCTATCCTGTCTAATATTGGTTTGTCGTACTCGTCTACTAAAACTACTACTTTTTGGTTGTATTTTTCTGATAGTTTTTCTATAAGCTCTTTAAACTTTAGACTTAGGACTTCTTCCGTTAGTTTAATGTTTTCTTCAAGTGCGATTTTGTTTATGAAAGAGTTTATTATCTTAATTAGTTTATCTTTGTTATCAACAACACCACTACCAAAACTTATGTGTATTACCGGATATTTTTTATTCCAATCCCAGTTGTTATACAAATACAAACCTTTAAACAGTTCTTTATTCCCACTGAACGCTTCCTTTAGAGTGTCCAAAAATAGAGATTTTCCAAACCTTCTTGGTCTGCTGAGAAAGTAGTATCCTCCTGATTCTAACTTTTTTACAAAATGTGTTTTGTCAATATAATAACAGTTTTCTTGTATTATTTTGCTAAATGTTTGTACTCCTATTGGTAGTTTTTTCATTCTATCACCGGTTAAGTTTTTATCCAAATTTTATATCTAACATTTTAACAGATTTAGATTTTTTAAAACATAAATATATTATTTTCAATAAACTTGACAATACTATACTAAACCTTATATTATATTTATAAATAAAGGTTTTTTTGAGAGGTGTAAATCAAGATGCAACAAAAGAAAGATTATTACGAAATTCTTGGAGTGAGTAAAAATGCAACACAAGACGAGATAAAAAAGGCTTATAGAAAACTGGCAAGACAGTATCATCCGGATTTAAACCCAAACAATAGAAAGGAAGCAGAAGAAAAGTTTAAAGAGATAACGGAAGCCTATCAGGTATTATCAGACCCAGAAAAAAGAAAGATATATGACCAGTTTGGACATGCTGGATTAAGTGGAGGTGGATACCAAGACTTTTCTAAACAGTATTATCAAGATATAGGTAGTATAAATTTAGATGATATCCTTAACGATTTAGATGATATATTTGGATTTGGTTTTGGAAAAAGAAAAACATCCCAAGGAAGAAAAAAACAGTCTTACTACAGACCTGAAAATGGAACAGATATATACCAAACAGTTACAATATCCCTTGAAGATGCCTACAATGGTACAACCTTGGAATTGGAAGTTCCTCGTTATGTAATATGTGATGCATGTGGTGGCACAGGTGTAAAATCCGGCTCAGAAAGTAAAGTATGTCCTACATGTGGTGGAACCGGAGAAATAATACAAAACCTTGGATTTATCAGAATGTCTCAAACGTGTCCTACATGTGGTGGAGTAGGAATAATCCAAGAACCTTGTGAAGTATGTAATGGAAGAGGATTAGTTATAAAAAAAGAAACCGTAAAAGTAAGAGTTCCCCCCGGAGTAGATAACGGCTCAAAGTTAAGAATACCAGGAAAAGGACATAGCGGAAGATTTGGAGGAGTTCCTGGTGATTTATGGATTATTATAAACGTAAAACCTCATTATTTGTTTGAAAGAAAAGGAGACAACCTTTACCTAAAAGTAAATCTATCCGTTGCAGAGGCAATAGAAGGAACAACTTTAGAAGTACCGTTGATAACCGGAAAAACAGAAAAAGTGGAAATAAAAGCCGGTACACAACCAGGTGATAAAGTAAGATTAGCCGGAAAAGGAATGCCAAAGTTAAAACAATCCGGATACGGTGATTTAGTTTTAGATATAAATGTAGTTGTACCATCAATCAAAGACCTATCAAAAGATGCTAAAAAATGTGTTGAAAAACTCAAAAACGAACAAAAGATTACAAACAGGTTTTACAAATCAGAATGAGGTGATTTAAGATGAAAGACAGAAGAAAAGAACCTCTTTACATGATAGGAACAGTTGCAAAGATGTACAACATACATCCTCAAACTTTAAGACTATATGAAAAAGAAGGATTGTTAGTTCCATCAAGGACTAAAGGAAAAACCAGAATGTACTCAGAAGAAGATTTAGAGAGACTTGAATTTATCCTGTTTTTAACAAGAGAAATGGGAGTTAACCTTGCTGGTGTAGATGCAATTTTAAGAATGAAACAACAATTTGAAGACCTCCAAAACCAAATACAACTTTTATTAACAAGACTACAAGAAGAGATAAGAGAAAGATACATAAACGATTTACAAGGACAACAAAACGCACTAGTCCAACTTCCAAAAGTAGAAATTATGAAAATAGAAGAGTATATTTATAGAAAATACAAAAAACCAAAAGGTGAAAAATGAAAAAATACATCTGTGAAATACCAACAGATTTATTTGAAATATTCTTAGTAGAGCTAAATGGATACGGAGTAGAAATAATAAAGAAAGATGAAAAAAATACAGTTTATGCTGTATACGCTCAAGACGAAGAAAGTCAAACAATAAAAGAAACAATAATAAATATTTTTGAAGATTTAGGCTCCGGAAAAATCATATTGGAAGAAGATATACAGGAAGAAAACTGGGAAGAAAAATGGAAAGAAAATTTTAAACCAATAGAAGTACCACCGTTTGTAATAATACCAGAGTGGGAAATTTACGAAGGTAAAGAGTTAATACCTATAAAACTTAAAATAGCTATGGCATTTGGAACCGGATTACATCCATCAACTCAGCTTATGTTATCCTTAATACCTAAGTACATTAGTAAAAATGATAGAGTGGTTGATATAGGATGCGGAACAGGGATACTTTCAATAGCTTCGGCAAAAATGGGAGCTTTTGTGGATGCGGTAGATATAGAAAAAGAAGCTGTAGAAGAGTGTAAAATAAACAGTTGGGAAAATCAGGTAAATGTTAACTGTTTTCAAGGAAGTGTAGAAGATGTAAAAGATATCTACGATGTTGTTTTATCAAACTTACAGATGGAGATATTCGATAAATACTTCAGTCAGATAAAAGATAAATTTAAAAAATACTGGCTTTTATCGGGAATATTTAAAGAAGAAAAGGAGAAAATAATAAAAATGGCACAAGATAACAACTTAGAAATAGTTGAAATAGTATCTAAATCAGAAGAAGGAAAACCCGATGATAAATGGTACGGATTTGCCATCAAACATAAATAAGTATATAGACCAATCAGTTCTAAAACCTTTTACAACTTACAAAGAGATAGAAAATCAGTGTCAGTTAGCCATCAAGTACAACTTTGCATCAATCTGTGTAAATCCATTTCATGTTTCAATGTGTTATCAAATACTGAAAAATACTGATGTTAAAGTGTGTAGTGTAGTTGGTTTTCCACTTGGATTAAATACTACTTATATAAAAATAAAAGAATCAGTCCAAGCTGTAGAAGACGGAGCAAAAGAGCTTGATATAGTTTGGAACATATCAGCATTCAAAAGTAAAGATTACAAATACGTAGAGGAGGAACTAAAAGAGATAATAAAAAACACTCCTGATATTATCCATAAGATAATAGTTGAGACTGCTTATCTGTCTAAAGAAGAAAAGATAACAGCTTTACAGATAGTTATAAACAGCGGTGCAGAGTTTATAAAGACAAGTACCGGATTTGCCGAAAAAGGAGCGGAGATTGAAGATGTAAAACTGTGGAAAGAGTTGTCAAAAAACCAGATAAAAATAAAAGCATCCGGAGGAATAAAAGATTTAAAGACCATGTTGAAGTTTATAAAAGCAGGTGCAGACAGAATAGGAACAAGTAGCGGTGTACAAATAATCCAGGAGGCTGAAAATGTACTCTGAAGAATCTCAAAGAAAGCTGATTGAAAAAACAAAAGAGTTTCTAAAACTTGACATAAAATCAATAGATAAAAAAACAGCAGAAAAAATCATAGAAGATTTAAGGGAAGTGATAAGGTACCATGATTGGAGATACTATATTTTAGCTCAGCCTGTAATATCAGATTATGAGTACGATAAACTTTTTAAACTTTTAAAAGATATAGAAAGTAAATATCCGGATTTAATTACTCCGGATTCTCCTACTCAAAGAGTACCATCAGAAATAACCAAAATCTTTCCACAAGTAAAACACCTTACCCCAATGTTATCTCTCGATAACTCTTACAATGAAGCAGATTTAAGAGATTTTGACAGAAGAGTAAGAGAACTTACCGGACTGGATAAAGTAGAGTACTCTGTAGAGCCAAAGTTTGACGGAGCCGGAATATCTTTAATTTACGAAAAAGACTTGTTTGTAAGAGGTGCAACAAGAGGAGACGGTGAGGTTGGAGAAGAAATAACCAACAACTTAAAAGTAATAAAATCTATTCCTTTGTCTGCAAAATTCTCAAGCTTTGATATATACAAAGTTGAAATTAGAGGTGAAGTTTTAATAAGAAAAGATATTTTTAAAAAAATAAATGAAGAAAGAATACAAGAAGGACTTCCCTTATTTGCAAATCCAAGAAATGCAGCAGCAGGCTCCATAAGATTACAAGACCCAAAAGAAGTAGCAAAAAGAGGCTTAGAGGCTTTTGTTTATCAGATAACCTATGCTGTAGACAAAAATGGAGAAAATCTTTTAGGAAAAAAACTAAAAAAACATTCAGAAAATATAAAAATGCTTCACTTACTTGGATTTAAAACTCCTTATGAAGTGTTAAAAGTGTGTAATGGTATAGACGAGGTAATAGAGTATTGTAAAGAGTGGGAAAGAAAAAGAGATAGCTACCCCTATGAAATAGATGGAATGGTCATAAAAGTAAATGATATAGAGCTTTATGAAAAACTTGGTTTTACTTCTCACCATCCAAGATGGGCAATAGCTTTTAAATTTAAAGCAAGACAAGCAACTACAAAAATATTAAATGTGGTTTTTCAAGTAGGAAGGACAGGAGCAATAACACCCGTTGCAAAACTACAACCTGTAGAAATAGGAGGAGTAGTTGTTTCATCTGTTTCTTTGTTTAACGAAGACTTTATAAGAGAAAAAGATATAAGAATTGGAGATACTGTTTTAGTAGAAAGAGCAGGAGATGTTATACCTTATGTTGTGATGGTAATAAAAGAAGCACGAACAGGTAATGAAAAACCAATAGAGTTTCCTAAAAATTGTCCATCTTGTGGCTCTCCTTTGGTAAAACCATTGGGAGAAGCTGTGTACAGATGTGTAAACATAAACTGTCCAGCTCAAGTAGTAGAAAGAATCATTCATTTTACATCAAAAGACGCTATGGATATAAAAGGTCTATCGGAAGCCACCGTTAAAAAGTTTTACAAACTTGGTCTGTTAAAAAGTATTCCGGATATATACAGACTTGATTTTAAAATAATTAAAAACATTCAAGGATTTGGAGAAAAATCGGCTAACAACCTAAAACAAGCTATTGAAGAATCTAAAAACAGACCTTTATACAGGTTGATTTACGGACTTGGAATAAGGTATGTTGGAGAAGTAACAGCAAAAACGTTAGCTTCTGCTGTAAACTGTATAGATGACCTTAAAAACTTTTCAATTATAGACCTTATGAAACTTCCGGATATAGGAGATAAAGTTGCAACGGAGATTTACAACTTTTTCCATAACGATCAAAACTTGAAAATGATAGAACAGTTAAAACAACTTGGTGTAAACGTATGTAATCCAAAAGAAGAGAAAAAAGGTAAGTTATCCGGATTAAACTTCGTATTTACCGGAACATTGAAATGTTGCAGTAGAGAAAAAGCAAAAGAGATAGTAGAAAGCCTTGGAGGAAATGTGTTAGATACCGTTTCAAAAAAAGTCCACTACTTAGTGGTAGGTGAAGAACCCGGAAGTAAACTCCAAAAAGCACAAAAAATCGGTACAATAAAGATAATAAACGAAGAAGAATTCTTAAAAATGATAGGTAAAACATGAAAATATTTAAAAATAGAGAGGAAGCCGGAAAATTATTGGCAGAGCTTTTAAAAAGCTACAACTTTGACGAAAAAAATACATTTATATTAGCTATACCACGAGGTGGTGTTCCTGTTGCCAAAGAAGTATCAAAAATTCTAAACATACCATTTTCATTAGTTATAACCAAAAAGTTAGCACCGTTAGCAGAACCAGAAGCAGCCTTTGGAGCAATAGCTCCTAGTGGCATTTATTACATTGACGAAAACTTAATGAGATATATGGGAGTAGATGAAGAAGAGTTGAAAACAATAAAAGAAAAAGCTACTACTGAAGTAAAAAGAAGAGTTGAAAAATACCTTCAAAACAAAGAGCCAGATATAAAAGGTAAAAATGTTATCATCATTGATGATGGTATAGCTACCGGATACACAGCAATGGTAGCCGGAATGTATGCAAAAAGTAAAGGAGCAAAAAAAATATACTTAGCGGTACCAGTATGTCCCGTTGATAGTATTGGAAGGGCTAAAAAGGTTTTTGATGAAGTTATATGTTTATATCCAGTTGAAACTCCTTTTTTTGCAGTAGGTTCTTATTATCAAGATTTTCATCAACTTTCAGATGAAGAAATGTTTAGAATTATCAACGGTTGATTTATTATACTTTTAGTATTATACTTTTAGTATAATTATTTTAATGCCAAAGGTATAAAAATGAAAAATCCTTTTTACTACGGTGGTGTTGTAGGAAAAGAAAACTTTTGCAACAGAAAAGAAGAGATAAATCAACTAAAATCTGATATAAAAAATGGGCTTAATGTTCTTTTATACGCTCCAAGAAGATTTGGAAAAACATCCTTAGTTTTAAGGACAGTGGAAGAACTGGGAAAAAAAGAAAATCTAAACTTTGTTTTTGTTGATTTGTTGGGAATATCAAACATTGAAGAGTTTATAAATGAATACTTTAATGCTATAGTAAAAAGTTTTGAAACTTCTATTGAAAAAACAATAAATTTTCTAAAAAACATCTTAAACTTTAAACCAACGGTAAAAATTCTACTGGACCAATCCGGAAGTTATAAACTTCAAATAGAATTTACAAAATCACAGCTCAATCAAACTTTGGAAGAAGTTTTAAACTTACCTTTAAAGTATGCAAACAAAGGCAAAAAAATATGTGTGATTTTTGATGAATTTCAAGAAATACAAACTATAGGAGTAGAAAACAAACTTAGGACTATTATTCAACATCATTCCAACAAAATATCCTACATTTTTATGGGCTCAAAAAAGAGTGTTTTGACTAAAATGTTTTCTGATAAAACGAAAGCTTTTTACAAATCTGTTAAACATTTTCATTT
>NZ_DAIDMN010000068.1 GCF_027448985.1 Sulfurihydrogenibium sp. | reverse complement strand
AAACTTTTTTCATAGTATATCCTCCTGATTTTTTATTGTTCCTATCACACTTAATCCAAATCCGGATGGTCTGTTTACATCAAAATATGGGTACTCTTTTGTAAAAAATGCCGGTTTTAACCAGTATTTTTGAAAGATTTCATCTAACTTGTTTTCATCTTCTAACTTGTAATAAAAAACGCTTCCTTCCGGAATAAGTCTGAAAATTCTTGTAGGTAAAACTTTCTCTTTTATCTTGTCTTTGTAATAACTTAGCCAACCACTGTAGGTTATATGTTTTCCTATCACTTTGGCTATGAGTTTTGAACCTTCTATTTCAGGAATGTTGTTTGTTGGTGTCAGTAGCACTACTTTGAAAATTTTACTTTGTTTTACCTTTTGTTTTATGTGTTCTTTTACTTCTTCTATTGTTTTTGTGTAATCTTTGGATTTTTCTACATTAAAAAGTTTACCTTCCCCACCTAATATAAAAAAGTTTGTATTTATGTCTTTGTTAAACTTTACAAAAAATCCTGTATCTTCTGAAAACCTTGTGTAAACTTGGGTATAAAGCATTCCTTCAACGGTTGTTCTTTTTTTTCTGTCTATCTCTATTCCGGTTCTGATTTCAGAGTGTACAATTAATTTTTTATCATCTACACTTTCTAAACTCTCTCCTTTTAGATACTTTATAAAGTCGTTAACATCTATGTAAGAGTTTAAATCTTCCATTTTTTCCTGTGAAGGGTACTCTAAGATGTACTCTAATGTGTATTTTGAGATAACAGGTTGACTTAATTTTTTTAACTTAGGTATGACTGTCTTTTCTTTATATTTTAGTTTTTTTATCTCTATTGGAACTTTAAAGTAAAGAGTGTCTTTTTTTATCAGAGAAATGAACTGTATATTCAACTTTTCTCCTGATAGCTTGTTGGCAAAAGATAGGATAGGTATAGGATTTAAGAAGAATCTTCCTTCTCTAAAAAGATTTTCCCCTTTGTTAAAGGGTCTTCCATCGGAAAATATAAAAACATCGTAAGGTTTTAATACAATCATACTTCACTCCTTGCTGCTAAAAATTTTGCAACTTTCAACTTTCCTACGATATCTTCTACTTTTTCAAAGGTTTGTTTTAGTATTAATTTTTCAAATTTTTCTCTGTTGTTAAACTTTTTCTTGTTTATCAAATACTTGATTAAGTTTTCTACTATCTGTTTCTCCTCCTTTAAATCTTCTTTTGTTGAGTACGGTTTTAGCAACATTTCAAGCTGATTTATAAAAGTTTTAGGAAAATCTTGCTGAGATACTATATTAACCACTTCTTTAAAGTCTTCTATTTCTTCTCTTTTTAAGAAACATCCCGATGAAGAGAATGAATGTTTTATGTATTTTATATAGACACCTTTTTTACCTTTGTTTTTTGCTGTTTTTTCCGCTTTTCTAAGTTCGTTTAAAACATAATTCAGTGGTACTTTATAGTGAGCTATAACTATTCCACCACTCATGGTAGAAGTTTCGCTAAATTTATCGTAAATCTTTTCAAAAGTGTCAAGAACTGTACTTTTTGGTAGTATCCCTAAAACGTCATCTCCTCCTGTATATACTATTTCTCCTCGATTTTTTTCTACTATTTCTTTAAACTGTTTGCTGTATCCGGATAGTTTTTCTGTAAAAGCTTTTAATTTAACTTCGCTTTCAAAAGCTTCATCTACTTTTTCTCCCATAGAGTCTCCATCTGCCATAAGAAAAGCGTAATACTTACTTGGTTCTCCATTATCTTTATAAAAGTCTTCAAGTTCTTGTTTTAAATTTTCTGGTATTTTGTACTTTTCCCAATTTTCTTTGTATATGATTTGAGTATCTTGTACGTGGTATTTATCCAAGATTCCTAAAAGCTTTTCTTCTACATCTTTCTCATACTCTCTAATTGCGTAATTTACTACTGATTCAATCTTTGCTTCTTTGTACTTGTATATTCTTTTACTTAGACAAAATCCACAGAGTTTTTCACTTTCGGATATTAATGGATATCTTTCTACTTGTAATTTTTCCCAAAACTTACTCCCTTTCAAATCGTTCGGCGTTGCTCCAATTATGGACCTTTTTCCACAAACATTACATAGGTAAGCTCCTAACACGTGTGGGTATGTTTGGTTTTGAATATTTTTTTGATTTTCAAGAAATTCTAAAAAATCTTTTTCAAAGTAAAGATTGTTTTCTTTCTCGTAGAGATTCACTCCTTCTATAACGGTAGAATCCGGTTCAATGGTTCCTTTTAGATAAGCTACCAACTTATCAACTTCGTTTTTTGTCTGTTTTAACCTTTCTTTTATTTCTACCGCTCCGTAGATTACTTTTATGCTACTTTTTATCTGATAAAAAGCTAATTTTTTATAACTGTCAACCTTCCATTTTTCTAATGGGTTGTAGAGTGTTTTTACAAGAGTGTCATAGATTTCTTTTTCTAACTCTTCACAGAAATTCTTAACTTTTTCTTCAGAATCCGACTTATATACGATGTAAGCAACATTCGTTATATTTTCAGGATGATTTTCTATTACTTCTTTGGTAGGTATTAAGAAATCAACCTGTTGATTGTTTACAAACTTTTTAAAAACTTGAGATAGGATAGATGGAATTAAACTACTTCCACCATATAAGTCTATAAGCTTTCTTGATTGTGTTATCAACTCTTGAACAGATGGTATAGTCAACTTTACTAAGTACTCTCTCATCTTTTAACTCCCCTTAAATGTTTCTTCTGCTTGCTCTTTGATTTTATCAACCGCACCTTTCCAAGTACTGTAATCAAAATTTCTATTTTTGTAATAAAAAGCTATCAGATAAAGTTTGTAAAAGTTTTCTTTTGTTTTTTGGATGGAAAAGTTAACAAAGGATGCTTGCCTTGGGTTTGATGAACCTAATATTTTAGAAAACTCACCTTTTTTTTCAATTTCATGAATAACTTTCTCATAAAGACTTTTAAGTATGTTTTCAAAATTTAAATTTTTTTCTACAAAGTCCTTTTTTAACGGCATTGAATAAACAAGATAATTTTTTTGGTCGTCTTTCCTAAAAGTAAAGGTTGGATACAAAGGTTCATCAGTTTTTATCTCTTGGTTTGTTTTAAATAAGTCTTTACAAACATCGGATATTCTTTTTATATCTTCCGCTATTGATAGGTTGTAGTTTATCTGTAAATTACCGTTTAATCTGTTTCTTCTGTTTCCTACTCCAAATAAAAAAGCAAGATTTAACAAAGATTCATAAAACTCTATCGGGTATGAGTTTGATATCAAAGTTAAATCGAAAGTTTGATTTGGTAAAATTGCCTGTTTTGAAAAAGAGCTTTTATGTGGTAAGAGTTTTATCCAGTTTATTTTTAAATTTTCTGTGTTTTCAACCAACATTTTAAAATCTGATTTACAGGATGTATCTCCAAAAATTTTTCCTTCTACCTCTAAAAGTTTTTTCATATCGTTGTTGTGGTTTATATACTTTCCGGCTACGGTTCTAAAGGCATACCTCATCATAGATTTTATTTCCGATAGTCTAATTCTCATTGAATCTATTTCTTTACTGTCTGCTCCTCCCATTATCGTTGGAGTTATCACCTCTACTTTAAAATTTTTTTCTTTCATTACACTCTCCCTTCAAAATTTACTAACTACTTCTTTTAAATTAACTGGAATTTTTACATATTCTGACTTTTGGTTGTCAAAATGGTAAATGTTTATATCCCAAAAGTGTCCTATTGCCATTCCCAATGATAATGCTAACGGTGTTGGCATGGAATGGAAAATATGTAATTTTTTCCTGATGGTTGTATTTATGAAGTTGTATAACTCTTGATGTAATGGTAGGAATTCTTCTGTTGGTATGTTGCCGTTGTATATGGTCTGGGCTATGCATGTTTTAGCGTTTGGAATGTTTTTCTCTATGTATCTTAATGATTTTTCTACAGGGTTATGGGATGCTATGTGTAGGATAACCGCTGTTTCTTCATCAGGATTACACTCTTTTACCTGAAGTATTTCGTACTGGTTTTTTATCTGTTTTATTACTCTTATGTTCTCTCTTGCGTCTATTGCTTTTAGATACTTGTTGTTTATATAATGTAGTATCACTACCCTTTTTCTTGAACCTAATAGGGCTCCTATAAAAAATCCTAATGATGATATACTTATGGAAATATATAAAACGGCAGATTTGATGGTAAAGAGTTTTCTAAACTTTTCTTCTACCTCATCTAATATATTTTGAATCTGTTTTTTATCTGAAAAGTCTATGTTTTCTGTTATTAATGTTAAATCGTTTTGATTTATGTTATAAAATTTTTGTAGGTTGTTTATGTTAAAGTAAGGGTAGTCTTGTTTTATGGTTTCTTCCACTTGTTGTAAGCTTTGAATTATGTCGTTTTTGTTGTTTCTGTTGAGTAGTATAACCGGAATGTCTGGACTGTTTAACCAAAAATCAAGTTGTTCTATACTTTCTATATCCTCTGGAGTTATAAGAGTAAAACCTTTTTCTAATACCGCTTTTTCTTTTTCAGGTATGTGGTTTACCGGTAGAACTTTTCCGGATGATGTGACTTCTCCTGTAAAGGCAAGGTTTTTTAGGATTGTTTTGTCATTTGCTATAAGTCCTGCTGTAATTGCAAGCTGGAATGAATTGCCTTTAAAGATTTTATCAAATACTACAAAAAACTCTTTTCCGGTTGCTTTCTTTACACTTTCAAGATTTAAAAAATAATTGAAAGAAAATGTTTTTTGTGTATTTTCTACAATAAAAGCTTTTGCAATGTATGAATCTTTAAGCTCTAAATCATAAACAGGAAAGTACACTTCAAACCCTTGATTTTTGAGTAAGTAAAATATATCATCTTTTGTTAGGTTTAAAACTTGTGAAAAAAGGTCGTAGTCTATCAAATCCGTATTGTTTCTCAATGTTATAAAAAGCTGATACTTTAAAGGTGTTGTATACTCGTTGTCTTCCATCAAGAAAATTTTGTATAGGTCTTCCAACCATTGTGTTTTTATGTTTTTTTCTTTTATTAAGCTTTCTAAAACCGGATAGAACCTTTCAATATCTTCAATTAAATCTTTAATCATTCCAACACCTCTACTTTTATATCTTTTTTCAGAGAATCTAAATCCAAAGTCTCAACTTTATCAAACTGTAGTGCGATTACATTGTCATCCAAAACATTTTCAAAGATGATGTTTTTCCCCATGTAGATTCTAACTTTTTTGTTTATAAATTCTTTTGGAAGAATAATGTTTATAAAACCATGTTCAACTTCTTTGTACAAAATAAAGTTTTCTCCAATTGCTGTTTTGTTTTCACTTGAAGCGGCTAAAGAAACTGTGTATTTTTCTAATCTTTCTGGTGCTATACTTATGATATTGCTACTTTCTTCCATCTGGTCTAAAATATCAAAAATCCTTAAATGATACTCCTTAATGATTTTCAATTCATTTTCCTTAAACTTCTCTACCCATCTGTTCCCAAATGGGTATTCAAAGCCTGTTTCAATTTCTTGCTTTTCTCCTTCTCTATATTTCTTTATTTTTTCAAGAAATTCTTTTTCTACCGTTTCTAAATATACTGATTTTTTTAATATCTCGTCTTCACTTAAGTAGAAATTAACGTCAGTTTCTATGATAAATAGTTGATTGTCGAATCTGGATCTATAATAGACGTCAGAAGGTGTAGCAAATTCGTAGAAACTGGATAATTTTAGGCATTCGTAATATTTTTCAGAAATTTGTCTTAAAACCAAGAAAAAAACTGGCTTATTTTTTAATATTGTAAAGAAAATATCCCCCTCCCAAACTTTTTTTTGATTGTTTACTTTTTCAAAAGGTTCATAATTTTCATTTAAACTTTCTTCGTATATTTTATATGCAATTTCCTTTATATCCAGTTTCATAGTTTATCCACCTCGTAAATTTTTATACATACTTCTTTGTAATAGCTATCAAAAAAGTGTTCAACTGCGTTTTTTGAAAACTCGTACTTTTTTACTATCTCAGATAACCTTTTTTTAAACCTTTCTACTCTCTTGTACAAAGCATCATCTTTAAGTTCTTTATAAAAACTATCTTTTAAACTTTGTTGCTTTCTATAATCACTCAACATATAACAAAGTAATTTTTGTTCTTCTTCTTTTAGCTCAACTTTCATTATCTCAAAAATCCTTTCACTTTCTATATGTATCAAAAAATCTACCTCTTTTTTAGCTCTTTTTTCTAAAGGATTTTCATCTTCTTCTTGATATAAATAAACCGAATCGTCAAAAACTTCTGACATGTGTATAGCTTTTTCTAAAGCTGTTTTTAAAAAGTTTTCTATGGCTGTGGAAATATAAGATGTTAAGCCTTCTGAACCATTTTTGAATCTTTCAAGTATGTTTTTTTTATAAGGAAGTAATTTTTCAGCCAAAAAATCACCAAAAAGGTCTTCTTGCTCGTTTTTTAAAATCTGATATGTCTGTTTGTTTATTTTTGAAAAAAAAATGTTTCTTATAACTTCTAACCCTTCTTCTTTACCTTCCTTCAAAAACTCAAGTATAAGGTCAGCTCCTGACATATTCACTCCTAAATATAGAAATTTTCAACGGATTTTAATAATTCTTCTTCACATTTGCCACAGTATTTTGCTTGACCTTCGTTTAAAAGTTCTTTCAGTATTTCCACGTTTAAGAATATCCTGTAATCACCGTTTTTTAATATAAAAACGTACGCTTCTTCTGAGAATTTAATTCTGTGGCAATCTTCTGTGTTTAATTTGCAGTTGCTAAAATTAACTTTTTTTCTTGATTTTTTAGTAAAAACTAACGGTGAAGGTTTGGTAGATGTTGCAAAAGCTTTGACGGATTTGTCTTTAACTTCTAATATGATGATAGGTCTTGATTTGTTTTTGTCGGTGTTTTCGTTAAATAGTTTAATTTTTTGCTTGGTTTTCTCATAAAGAGTATTTACCTTTACAACAAAGACTTGATGTCTTTGGATTTGAAAATAATCTGATAATCCCTCCGACTTTAATATTATATCCGCAAAACTAAATCCCATAAAAACATCCGGATTAATTTAATTTTTAACAAAAAAATTATATCAAATTTCAAGCCTAATCTTATAACCGGGTTAAAAACAGAGATTTAGAGATGTTATTGAAAGTTTATAACGAATATTCGCAATACCCTATAAGCTGGTTAAAAACTCCATCTGCTCTCATACTCAGACAACTCCTGGAGCGGTTGCAATACCCTATAAGCGGGTTAAAAACTAGGAAGAATGGACGAAAGCAGCAGGTTAAAGTTTAATTTGCAATACCCTATAAGCGGGTTAAAAACAAAAACATTGTGAAACAGTTGAAAAACTTCATATATGTTGCAATACCCTATAAGCGGGTTAAAAACTTCTTGGGTTTTGACAAGAAAAAGAATTATGACTTGTTGCAATACCCTATAAGCGGGTTAAAAACGCGGTTCTTGTAGGTGGAGTTGTGGGATACTTGATAGCGTCGCAATACCCTATAAGCGGGTTAAAAACCCATATATGATTGTCTACAAAATAGTTATATTGACTTGTCGCAATACCCTATAAGCGGGTTAAAAACTAGAATTAGAAATAGATGATGAATACGGAGTTAGAAAGTCGCAATACCCTATAAGCGGGTTAAAAACTTGGATTAAAGATTTTTATTTAGATGATTACATTAGTCGCAATACCCTATAAGCGGGTTAAAAACCCATATATGATTGTCTACAAAATAGTTATATTGACTTGTCGCAATAC
>NZ_DAIDMN010000067.1 GCF_027448985.1 Sulfurihydrogenibium sp. | reverse complement strand
GTCAAATGTATAAAAGGGAAAATATTTGATGTAGCAGTAGATATAAGAAGAGGAAGCCCAACTTATGGAAAATGGATAGGAATAGAGCTTTCTGAAGAGAATAAATTAATGTTGTGGATACCTAAAGGTTTTGCCCATGGATTTTTAACACTTTCCTCTGAAGCAGAAATAATTTATAAGATTTCTGGAGCGGAGTATTCACCTCAACACGATAGAAGTATAAGGTGGAACGACCCAGAAATAAATATAACCTGGCCTACAACGGAAGAACCAATACTTTCAGAAAAAGATAAAAATGCACCTTTATTAAGGGATGCAGAAATAAACTTTATATATTAGGAGGAGAAATGAAAATACTTACAACAGGTGGAGCCGGATTTATAGGAAGTGAGTTTGTAAGACAATGTATAAAAAATGATATAGAAACAGTAGTAGTAGACAAACTAACATACGCAGGAGACTTACAAAGACTAAAAGAAGTAGAAGATAAGATAAAGTTTTATAAATCTGATATAAACAACTATGAGTTTATAGATTATATATTTCAAAAAGAAAAACCGGATATAGTAGTTCACTGGGCAGCGGAAAGCCACGTTGATAGGAGTATATTAGACCCTTCAATTTTTATAGAAACAAATGTAAAAGGTACACAAACCCTTTTAGACGCAGCAAAAAAGTACAACATCAAACTATTTATAAACATAGCCACAGACGAAGTTTATGGAGAACTTGGAGAAGATGGACAGTTCTATGAAGACACTCCTTTAATACCAAACTCTCCTTACTCCGTAAGTAAAGCATCAGCAGATATGCTTGGTAGAGCTTACTACAGAACTTATGGACTTCCTGTAATAACCGTTAGACCCTCAAACAACTATGGATGGTGGCAATATCCGGAAAAATTAATACCTGTTGTAATAATAAAAGCTTTAAATAGCCAACCAATACCAGTCTACGGAAAGGGGGAAAACATAAGAGAATGGCTGTTTGTATCAGACTGTGCAGAAAGTATATTTAAAATAATAGAAAAAGGCAAAGTAGGAGAGATATACAACGTAGGAAGTGGTCAGGAAAGAAAAAATATAGAAGTGGTTAAATCAATCCTTGATATATTAGGAAAACCTTACGATTTGATAACGTTTGTAAAAGACCGTCCAGGACATGACTTTAGGTACAGTTTAAATACAGATAAAATAGAAAAAGAAATAGGATGGAAAGCAAAAGTAAAATTCGAAGAAGGCTTAGAAAAAACAGTAAAATGGTATCTTGACAACATTGATTGGGTAAATCAAAAAAGAAAACAACTTGAAGATTACTGGAAAAAGGTTTATACATGAGAATACTTATATTTGGAAAAAACGGACAGCTTGGTAGCAAGTTTACAGAGTATTTAGAGAAAAACAATATAAACTTTCTCTCTATATCTAGAAATGAGTGTAACATAACAGATTTTTCAAAAGTCAGAAATGTTGTAAAAGATTTCAACCCAGATATAGTGATAAACTGTACCGCATACAATTTAGTAGACAAAGCCGAAGAAGATTATTTGCAAGCTTTTGATGTAAATACTTTTGCAGTTAAAAATTTAGCCTTTGTCTGTAACGAATTTAATAAATTTTTAATCCACTATTCTACAGACTACGTTTTTGATGGAACGAAGCAACATTTCTATACAGAAGATGACCTACCAAACCCTTTAAATATATATGCAAAAAGTAAGTTATCCGGAGAAATCTTAATAAAAGAAATTTTAAAAAATTACCTGATTTTTAGAGTTAGCTGGGTTTATGGGAAGGGAAAACAAAACTTTTTATACAAACTACAGCAATGGGCTTCTGCTAACGATACACTCAAAATAGCAGTTGATGAGTTTTCTGTACCTACATCTACAAGAACAATCGTTGATATGACGATGAAAGCTATAAAACAGGGGCTTACTGGACTTTACCATCTCACAAACTCCGGATACGCATCAAGGTACGAGTGGGCAAAAGAATATTTTAAAATAAAAGGAATAAAAAAGCTCATCTATCCGGCTTACCAATCTGACTTTAACCTTCCTGCCAAAAGACCAAAATGGTCCGTGATGAGTAATGAAAAAATAAGTAAAGATTTAGGAGTAGATATTCCTTTATGGTATGAAGAGTTAAAAGATTTACAACCTTAAATTTTTCCTGTATAATATTTCAGAATTTGTTAGCCAATTAACAAAACTAATGGAGGAAAGAAGTGGAACATCAAACCCATGTAATTATGGCGGTTATCGTTGTTGTTGCAGTGCCTATAATTTTTACCGTTTTAGCAAAAAAACCTTCATTAATACCTACCCCAATTCAAAATGTTTTTGAGATATACATACAGTTTATAGATAATCTTATAAAAGAAAACATGGGTGAAAAAGGAAGAAAGTACTTCACATTGATAGCTGCGATTGGTTTGTTTGTTTTTTTTGGAAACCTTTTAGGTATGATTCCAGGATTTGAATCTCCAACAGCAAACCTAAACACTACGATGGCTTTAGCTTTGTTGGTGTTTTTCATATACAACTTTGAAGGAATCAGAGAACAAGGTTTGGCTTACTTTAAACACTTTTTAGGACCTGTTCCTGCAATGGCTCCCGTATTTGTTATAATAGAACTTCTTAGCCATTTGAGCAGACCCGTTACGTTGGCATTGCGTCTTTTTGCTAACATGACAGGTGGAGAGTTAGTTAGTGTGGTTTTAATAATGTTAGTCCCATTCCTTGTTCCAATGCCGGTAATGTTGATACACCTTATAGCTGTATTTTTACAAACTTACGTATTTGTTGTATTAACAACAGTTTACATAGCTGGAGCTATTACACATGCGGAGCATTGATGGAGGAATTATGATAGAGATAAAAAAAATACTCATCAACTTACAGTTTGATGGAGCATCTTTAAGAGCTTTGGAGATTGCAAAGGATTTGGCAAAAAAGTATAACAGTCAGCTTGTTGTATTCCACGAAATCGTAGACGTGTACATGATGAAAAAAGTGGCTTCAAGCTTTGGTATGCCAGTTCCCCCAGATACAGATGAAAGAAGCAAGAAAACAGCACAAGAAAAGATAAACGATTTATTGGTGGATTTTGATGGAGATAAAAAAGTTATAGTGGACATATCCGGAAGGATTAAAGATGTTTTACCTAAGTTTGTAAAAGAAGAAAATCCGGATTTGGTTATTCTAACGGATGAGTATGAGTATATAGTCAAAAAAATAAACGTAAACACTTTAATTGTAAAATAAATCACTTATAGGAGGTTGCATAAATAATGGTTAAGTTTTCAAAAGTTTTGATGCTGATGGTCTTGGCAGGAACAGTTTCTGCAGCTTTTGCAGCTGAAGGAGACCCAATGGCAAGAGCGGTATTCTATGGAGCGTTAGCTATCGGTGCGGGTGTTGCTATCGGTGCAGCAGCTGGTGGTGGTGCAGCAGGTCTTGGTAATGCTATCAGAGGTGTCCTTGAAGGAATGGCAAGAAACCCTAACATGGGTCCAAAACTCTTAACAACAATGTTCATCGGTATGGCATTGATTGAAACGTTTGTTCTCTACGCTCTACTAATCGCTATCATCTTCATCTTTACAGGAATATTTGACTCTAAAGCTGGGTTCTAATATAATAATCCACCGATTCTAAAACAGGCAGCTAATAAATAGCTGCCTTTATTTATTTTTATAAGGAGGTTTGTAAAATGGCAAACATGAAAGCAAAATCACATCTTTCTAATAAAAAAAGAAAGAGAGTTTCTGGATTTTTGGCAAGGATGAAGACAAAATCTGGAAGAAAGATAATAGCAAGAAGAAGAGCTAAAGGAAGAAAACGTTTAGCAGCTTAATGAAAACGTTAAAAAAAAAGAAGTTCAAAATGTATTTAAACTTGGGAAAAAAATTAGTTTAAGGTATTTTAATTTAGTTTTTCAAAGAAATAATTTAAACTATCCAAGGTTTGCATTTGTTGCACCAAAAAAAGTTTTTAAGAAATCAACTCAAAGAAATAGGGTAAAAAGGATTTTAAGAGAAGCTATCCGGCTTCTCTTCCATAGATTTCAAAACTTAAACTGTGATATCATATTAATCGGAAAGCCGGATATAACCAAATTGAAAGTTTACAACTTAAAAGAGGAGATGGAAAGTATTTTAACACTGTTGGAAAGAGAATGTTAAGCAATACCTTTATTAAGTTAATAAAGATGTATCAAAAGTACCTTTCACCCTTAAAAAAGCCTTCCTGTAGATACTACCCCTCTTGTTCAAACTATGCAATCTTGGCATTACAAAAGTATGGGTTTTTTAAAGGAAGTCTCAAAGCCATATGGCGAGTATTAAGATGTAATCCATTTTCAAAAGGTGGAGTAGATTATCCTTAAAGTGAGGTGAGAAAATGCAACAGGAAGACATGCAAAAGCGAATGCTTATTTTCTTTGCTGTAATTTCATTTTTGTTTATAAGTTTCTCTATATTCAGTCAGTATCTTTTTCCCCAAGAGAAAAATATTGAAAATGGTCAACAAAAGACAGCTCAAACCAACCAAGTACCTAACCCAGTTATACAACACAGTGGAAGTTATGATTTAATTCTCACAAATGAAAGACAGAATTTAGATACATCCAAAAACATAAAAATAAAAACAGAGTTTGGTTATATTGAGTTTACTCCATACGGAGGAAGAATTACATCTGTTTATATACAAAAGTACAACCAAGATATGGTTGATGATTTCTCCAAGAAAAACAAGATATTCGTAGGAGAACTCATAACATCAAATCCAAACTTAACCAGAATACTCAACTTTTCAGAGTACTTTGTTTCTCAAGATAAAAATACTATAACCTTTAAACTTCAAAAAGAAAATGTAGAGATAGAAAAAAAATACACAATCTCTGAAAGTGGAACAGTTGACCTATCCGTAAAGACAAAAGGTATTGAAAACACGGCTGTGTCAATTTTATCCGGAATATCTTTAAAATCGGAAGGAACCTTTGGTCATGAAGGAGCAATTATAAAAACAGATAAAGAAGTAATAAAAATAGATAAAGATATTCAGCAACCAAAGACCATACGAGACAACATTTTATGGGCTGGAGAAGAAAACAAGTACTTTTTACAGATATTTTCACCAAAAGGTGGTTCCAACACTGTTAACATCATACCGATAGCAAAAGATACAACAGCGGTACTGGTTGACGTAAGTCCGGATTTTGAAGGGTTCATATACAGTGGACCAAAACTATACTCCCTCTTAGGACAGATAACAGAATACTACAAAAACCTTTGGAAAATGGATTTAGACCTTAGAGCGTCCATTGATTTTGGATTTTTTGGAATACTTGGAAAACCGTTATTTTTACTTCTTCATTTCTTTTACACCTATGTACCTAACTGGGGCGTGGCAATAATTATACTAACAATTCTTATCAGAATTCTTTTCTTCCCTCTTAACCATAAATCTTTAAAAGCTATGAAAAAGATGGCAGATTTGGCTCCTGAAATAGAGAAACTAAAGAAAAAGTACGCAAAAGACCCTCAAAAACTTCAAGAAGAGATTATGAAACTGTACGCCCAGTCCGGAGCAAACCCTATGAGTGGTTGTCTTCCTATTTTAGTTCAAATTCCAGTATTCATAGCCCTTTACAACGTTTTGATGGTAACGGTAGAGCTAAAACACGCACCGTTTATCCTATGGATAAAAGACCTTTCTGACAAAGACCCTTACTACATATTACCTATACTAATGGGACTTTCTATGATAGCTCAACAGTGGATAACACCATCTTCAGACAAAAACCAAAAGATGATAATGTATATTCTGGCTGGTGTATTTACGTTCATGTTTATGAACTTTCCATCAGGACTTGTTTTATACTGGCTCACGAACAATATATTAGGTTTAATACAAAGTTTTATAGTTAACAAAACGATGAAAAAATGAAAAAAGATACGATTGTAGCAAACGCAACTCCGCTTATCCCTTCAGCTGTTGGGATAGTAAGGATAAGCGGAGATGATTCTTTAAAGATAGCAAGAGAGATTTTTACCCTTCCCAAAGAGATAAAAGAAAGAAAAGCTTACTTTGGAAAAATTCTTGACTTGGATAAATCTGTCTTAGATGAAGGATTACTTGTTTACTTCAAAGCTCCAAAAAGTTTTACAGGAGAAGATGTTGTAGAGATTTACCCTCACGGAAGTGTTCCGGTTGTAAAAAAAATAATAGAAAACGTGGTAAAACTTGGTGGAAGATTAGCACAACCTGGAGAGTTTACCTATAGGGCATTTATAAATGGAAAAATAGATTTAACACAAGCTGAGGCTATTGCAGAACTCATATCCGCCAAATCTGAAAAAGCATCAAAAGTAGCCGTACGGATACTTGAAGGGAAACTATCAAAGCAGATAAACACTTTAAAAGATAAGTTATTAAACCTTATCTCTTTAATAGAAGCGGAAATAAACTTTCCGGAAGATGTGGAAGAGATAGATAAGAATCTAATTGTTGAGAATCTTACAGATGTAAAAACTGAAATAAAAAGGCTGATAAACTCCTACAAAAAAGGCTCTATCATAAAAGAAGGTATAAAACTTGCAATAGTAGGAAGACCCAATGTGGGAAAATCTTCCCTTTTCAATGCAATGTTAGGATACGAAAGGTCAATTGTATCTGAGTATAAAGGGACTACGAGAGATTTTATAGAAGAAAGCTTAAAGATAAACGACATTCCGGTAATTTTATTGGACACTGCCGGTATCAGAGAAACACAAGAGTTTGTAGAAAAGATAGGAATAGAAAAAGCAAAACAAAAAATAGAGGAAGCTGATATTGTTTTATTTGTGGTAGATGGTTCAGAAGGTTTTACAGAAGAAGATAAAAAAATATACGATGAAATTAAAAATAAAACCCACATTATAGTAATTAATAAAGCTGATTTGATAACAAAACCACTTGATATTTTTGAAAAATCTGATAATATAATATATACAAGTAGTAAAACATATCAAGGAATAAAAGAATTAGAAGAAAAAATCACACAGATTCTTGGGATTACAGAAACCGAAGATGAGGTGTTTATAAATCTTAGACATTATAATCTATTAAAACAAGCAGAAGAAAAGATAGAAGATATCATTCTAAACTTAGATTTTTTAATTAAAAATAAAGAAATTTTAATGCTTGATTTACAAGAAGTTTTAAACCACCTTCAAGAAATTGTAGGTCAGATAACAACGGAAGATGTTTTAGGAAGTATTTTCAGCAAATTCTGTATTGGAAAGTAAAAAATTATTGTTAAAGGAGGCACAATGGACTTAGCTACATTAACCCCAGAAAAACTTAAAGAAATGACGTTAGCTGAACTTAGAAAATTAGGTGAAGAGTTAGAATTAGATAGAGTGACAGGGCTTAAAAAAGAAGAGCTAATACAGAAAATATTAGAAAAAAAAGAGGAAAAAGAAGGTTTAGTAAAGATAAACGGAGTTCTTGAAGTTCTACCAGAAGGATTTGGATTTATAAGATTTTTAGAAAACAACTACGCACCAAGCCCTTCTGATATATACGTATCACCTTATCAGATAAAGAAAACCGGATTAAAAACAGGAGACACTATTATAGGAGTTGCAAGAAATCCCAAAGAAGGTGAAAAATATAGAGCACTTGTAAGAATTGATAGAGTTGGAGGACTATCTCCTGATGATTTGAAAAAAAGACCATCTTTTGATAAACTTATTCCTTACCATCCAACAGAAAGATTTAACCTTGAGTATGACCCATCTGATTTATCTA
>NZ_DAIDMN010000066.1 GCF_027448985.1 Sulfurihydrogenibium sp. | reverse complement strand
TCCAGTGGTAGTTTTACTTTATGATACCACTGGAGGTTTTTTATTTCATCTTTTTTTCGAATTGGAAATTAGGGTTGAATCAAATTTATTTTTGATTTTAAAATCTCTCCTTGATTTCTGTCAAAAATAGGAATAGGAATACTAAAACCTATTCCTATAAAATTGTATTTCTCTGCCAATCCATCAAACTCTAAACCTACTGTAATATTTGGAATAGCCATAGCTTTATTGAGGTCTATCTGAACTTGGGATGCTTCGATGTATGTTTTACTACTTTTTATGTCATATCTATTTTCCAAAGCTTTGTTTATTACTTGATTTATATCAAACTCTTTACTATCATGTTTTATATCTGGAATTTCTATATCATCAAAATCATAATTTATTAAAAATCTCAAATACTCTTTGTCTTTATTAAAGTTTTCTAAATTACTGTAATAATCTTTCTGATAATCCAACATACTTAGTTTCAACTTCTCATAATCTAAAGCTGACAAAAACCCTTTTTCATACTGAATTTTTGCTATTTCTAAAATTTTTTGATAATCTTGTAAATTACTTTTTGAGTTTTCCAATTCTAGTTTATCGTAAATAAGTTGTGTGTAAGCGTTAAGATAATTGTTTATGTAGTCTTTTAAAGAAGCCTTGAAATTTAGTTGTGTGTACTGAAGCATTTTTTCAGATAGTTTAATTCTTAATCCTCTTTTATTTGCGGTTTCTATTTCTTGGTCTATCCGGAATGAATTTTGAGTGTTAGAACGGTCCATTAGATTCCTTATGTTGTAGTATGTAAAATTCGAAGTAAAAACTGGATTAGGACGAAGTTTAGCTGTGATTATGTCAGCTTTGGCTTTTTCTATCTCGTTTTTCTGAGTTAATATATCGTAGTTATTATTGATAAAAACATTCAAACCTTCTTCAAATTTCAGTGTTTGACTAAAAGAAACCGTAAAAGAAATCAACACCCCTATCAAATACTTTTTCATCTTAACCCCTATAAAAACTAATCAAAACACTATTATACAAAATAAATGTTAACAAAAAATTACAGCTTTTTAATGTTGACAAATGAATAAATGTTCATTAATATAATATTAATAATTTTAAATACTTATTATCAAAGGAGAGATAGAGTGAAAAAGCTATTAATTTCTTTTTTAATCCCCTTTGGTTTTTGTTTTTCTCATGACCTTTGGATAGAAAAAGAAGATAGTCAGTATATACTTTACTACGGACATCTTCATCCCACTCAAAATGAAGAGAGGTTTATAAAGTACAATCCTGAAAATGTGTTAGAGTTTGAATGCCTAAGGTCTGATGGAAAGGTTATACGGAAAAAGTTTGAAGAATCTTACCCTGCCAAACTCAAAGGTTCTTGTAGTGTAGTACTAGCTTTATTTTCCTCTGGCTTCTGGACCAAAACCATAAACGGTCTTAAAAACCTTCCAAAAGATGAAGTCCAAGGAGCTTTAGAATCTTGGCTATCTTATGAAAGCGTAAAAAGGATAGATAATTGGTCAGAAGATTTGAAAAAACCTTTAACGCAGGATATTGAGATAGTTTCTTTAGAAGATCCTTTAAGAACGAAAGTAGGAGATAAATTAACTCTCGTGGTTTACTATAAAGGAAAGCCGTTAAAAGATATAGCAGTAGCCTATGATGAACATACTATTGGTACTACTGACAACGAGGGAAGGATAAATGTAAGGATAAGAAAGAATGGACTTCAGCTTATAAGTACATCTATAAAAGAAAAGGCTGATGGCGTAAAAGCTGATTATGTAATAAAAACCGCTATCCTGTCCTTTGAGGTAAAGTGATATTGTTCCTTACATTACTTCTTGTATTGCTAGTTAGAACTTAACATAAGGGGGATATCATGGTTAAGAAAGTTCTTGTAAGTGTACTTTTGCTAAGTGGTTTTTCTTTTGCCCATCACGGTGTTGCTGCATTGGGTGCTGCCGGTCTTGAAGGTCCTGGTGCACCTCTGGAAACTTCAAGCTCCGCAACCTTACCTGAGGGTAGTTGGCTCTTTTACGCAAAACTTGACCATGTAAAGTGGAAAAAGTACTCCTTTCAGGACTTCCCAGACCAGAAAGATAGTTACGACTTCTGGATGTACGGTATAGGCTACGGCGTAAAGCCGTGGCTTTCCCTATACCTCTTTGTGCCTTACTATGTAAAGAAGGAACTCAAATCCATAAACGGCGGCCCTACGCAAGGGCAGTACTCTTACACCAACTCGGACTTTGCGGACATATCCCTCATGGCTGTTCTGGGTTTTAAGTACGACAAGGGCTTTAAGCTTGTTCCCAAGAAGGAGAGCCTTGATGACCTCATGGACTGGCACTTTACCGTGTACGGAGGTGTATCACTTCCTACTGGCAACCCTAACAAGTACGACAGGACAAGAGACCCAAAGGGTGAGTTTGAGCCTGATATGTCCACAGGTTTTGGAAAGCCTGCCATAACCCTGGGATTTACCGCTACTAAGCAGTTAATCAGCTTTCCAAAACTAACTTTTGTTTTTGATGCTAAATACATAAAGTTTTTTGAGCATACTTATAACTTTAAGGAAGCACCAGACTCTCCCAGAAAGAAGTACAAGTTTGGTGATGAGTTTAGGCTTAACACCGCATTAGCCTACAGATTCTATACGAATGTGGAAAAGAAGTTCCGTGCAGACGCTCTTTTGGAGACTAACTTTCAATACAATCAAAGGGACAAAGAAGACAGTGTAAAACTTGAAGGTAGTGGCGGCAAGATACTTTACGGGGTAGTTGGCACAAGGCTTTACTACAAAAATATATCCATAGGTGCTGGTATAAAAGTTCCCGTTTGGAAAAATCTTAACGAAGAGAGTCAGCAACAAGGAGGAGAAGGTAAAGAGCGTTACAGGTTTGTACTTACAATATCTACGCTATTTTGAAAGAGGAGATTATGTACGTGTTTGATGGATTTGTACCACAACAAGAAGGTATAAGTGCCTCAGGAGTAAGGCGCGGAGCTTACTGGTTAGCAATGTTTATTTTGCTAACCATAGTTCCTTAACCTAAAGGTATAGATGTTTATGAAAGGAATAAATGTCTATGCTAAGGGATACTCTTAATTTTGAGGTAAAATAATATGGCTTATTTATTTTTAGTTATTTTGTTTTTAATGAACTTTGCACAAGCTCATGATTTACAGTATTCTTTAAAAAAATTTAATAATAACATTGTTTTAATATCATTTTATTTTCCGGATGGTTCCAAATTTTCTTATGAAAGTTTTGAAATTTATAGGGAAGGGGAAAAAATACCATTTCAAACAGGAAGGACCGATGCATTGGGGAGGGTTGTTTTTATTCCGGATAAAGAAGGACAGTGGATTGTAAAAGTATATTCTGAGGACGGACATGGAACAAATGTAAAAATAAAAATAGACCAATCGCTTGATATTACAACTCAAGAAAGTTTATTTAAACGATACGAAAAAACGTTCATTGGAGTGGGTTTGATATTGGGGATAATCGGAATTATATCTTTATTTAAGTGTAGGAGGTAATTTATGCATGTACCGGATGGATTTATAGCTCCCTCAGTTTACATTCCGGCTTATATTGTAGATATAGGACTTTTGACCTACAGCTTAAAAAGCTTAAAATATAAGCTTAACGAAGATACTCTTCCTTTACTTTCTGTTCTTTCTGCTTTATCTTTTATATTGATGTCTATTACATTTCCTGTTTTAGGCGGAACATCTGTTCATATAACAGGTGTTGCCTTGCTGTCTATTGTTTTCGGATACTGGATAAGTTTTTTTTCTGTATCTTTGATTTTATTTTTACAAGCTGTTTTGTTTGGAGAAGGAGGAATAACATCTTTCCCTATCAATAGTCTTGCGATAGCTTTCTTTGGTAGTATTGCATCTGCTATAACCTTTAAAGTTTTAAATAGATTCTTAAAAGAAGATATATCTGCTTTCTTTTCCGGCTGGCTATCCATAAATATATCTGCTTTTTTAATTGCAGTTGTCTTAGGTATTCAGCCGATTATTGCTCACGACGATAATTGTAATCCTTTATACTTTCCTTTCGGACTGAATATTACACTATCCGCTTTAGTTATACCACACATTTTTGCTGGATTTATTGAAGGTTTTTATACAGCAATCGCTTATAAAATTCTTAAGAAAAAAAGGTTGTTTCCTTATGGATAAATACTTTTTATTAGGGTATTTCATATCCGTAATTTTAATATCTATAATACATAATCCTATAATTCTTTTGACTATAATAATAGTACTTTTTTTGATATCATTTAAAAATATAATAAAAATTTCAAAGAAAGTAATTCTTTCTACTATCTTTTTTACCGGGTCAGTCTCAGTTTTGTACTGCATATTCGGCATAATACAAAACAACCTTAATGTTGACTATTTAATTTTAATAAATTTAAGAGTTTTTACTCTCAACTATCTTTCATTCTTTGTATTCTCTAAAATAAATCTTTTTAAAGCTTTGTCATTTTCAAAAGATTTAAATTATGTTTTAATATTATCGTATGGTCAAATTTTGAACTACAAAAAATTGTTTGAAGAGTGGCAGTTATTCATGAAAAGTAGAGTAGTAAAACAATTATCATTCAGAGATTATTTGCAAATATACGGACATTTAACAGCTTTATTTTTTGAAAAATCTTTTAAGAATGCGAAAGAAATATCGTTGGCAATGAAATCAAGAGGTTTTTTTAATGATTGAATTAAAAGATATAACTTATAAAAATGATGGAAAAATTATTTTAGATAAAATAACTTTTTCTGTCAAAGAAAATGAAAAAATAGTCCTTTTAGGAATAAATGGAGTAGGAAAATCAACATTACTTAAAATAGTTAATGGACTAATTTTTCCATCTGATGGGAGATACTATTACGAAGGTCAAGAGATTACAGAAAAAAAGTTAAAAGATAAAGTATTTAATAAATTTTTTAGAAAAAACGTTGCTATGCTTTTTCAAAATCCGGATATAATGATTTTCAATCCAACAGTTTATGATGAAATAGCGTTTGGTCTTAAACAGTTTGATTTTGATAAAATAGATGAAAGAGTTAATTACTGGGCTGATATTTTTGGAATTAGTAAATACCTTAACAAATCTCCTTTCGATTTAAGTGGAGGAGAAAAACAAAAGGTATGTTTAGCCTCCATTTTAGCAATAGAACCAAAGGTATTACTTTTAGATGAGCCCACTTCTAACCTTGACCCTAAAACAACAGGATGGTTGATAGATTTTCTCAACGAATTAAGTATAACAATGATAATAACAACCCATAACCTTAGCATGGCAGGAGAACTTGCAGATAGAACGGTAGTATTAGGAGAAAATCATAGAGTACTTTATGATGGAAAAGTAGAGGATTTTTTAAAAGATAAAGATTTACTCATTAAGGCAAACCTTGTTCATATCCATAAGCATAGACATAATGGTATTCATCATGTACATTATCATGTACATGACTGGGATTAGGAGGTTTTCATGAAAGACTCAATAGTAAGAATCTCTCTTTCTATACCAAAAGAACTTGCAAATTTTTTAGATAATCAAGTTTTAAAAAACAATTACTCATCGAGGTCAGAGTTTATAAGAGACCTGTTAAGGGAAATTTCTGTGAATGAAGAATGGACGGAAGAAAAAGATGACGTTATCGGAATTTTAACAATTGTTTATGACCATCACAAAAGAGAACTTACCCAAAAGATGATAGACATTCAGCATAACCATTATTTGAATGTTTTATGCTCAACTCATATACATTTGGACCATTATAACTGCTTAGAAGTTATTATTATTAAAGGAAAGCCTCAGGAAATCATAGATGTTTCAAATAATATATCCGGATTAAACGGTGTTAAATTTGCAAAATTAATAAAAACAGCTAACATTAAACTTTAAGGAGGTTAAAACTATGTGTAAAGATTGTGGATGTTCTATTACAAAACATGAACACTCTCATCATCATGACCATCGTTTATCCAATCCGGTTATAGAGGATAAAAAAACAGTAGAAGTGATTACAAAAATTCTTGGCGCAAACGATAAACAAGCTCAAAGCAATAGAGAACATTTTGAAGAGTATGGAATTTTATCTTTTAACCTTATGAGTTCTCCAGGTTCAGGAAAAACAACCTTATTAGAAAAGACTATTGATTTATTAAAAGATAAGTATAGGATAGGTGTTATAGAAGGAGATTTAGAAACAAATAAAGATGCAGAAAGAATAAAAGCAAAAGGTGTTCCAGCTTATCAAATTACAACCGGTCAAGCATGCCATTTGGATGCTTTTATGGTTCATGATGGGATACACCATCTACCACTTTCAGACCTTGATATAGTATTTGTTGAAAATGTTGGTAATCTCGTCTGTCCTGCTTCCTATGATATAGGAACCCATATAAATGTTGTTTTATTATCTGTTCCGGAAGGAGATGATAAACCTGCAAAATATCCGATAATGTTTAGAAGTGCTGATATTGTTTTAATAACAAAATCAGATTTATTACCTTACTTTGATTTTAATATAGATAATTTAAGAAAAGAAATCAGAAAGATAAATCCAAAAACAGACCTTCTTTTTGTCTCTTCTAAAACTGGTGAAGGATTAGAAAAATGGATAAAATATATAGAGTTAAAAAAAGAGACGATGAGGTAGATGTTGTTAAGAAAACAAATAAGGAAAAGAAGAAAAGAAGAGATTGTAAATGTTGCTTTAAAACTTTTTTCAGAAAAAGGTTTTTACAACACAACTATTCCAGATATAGCCCAAGCTCTTGGAATGAGCGTTGGTAATTTTTACAATTATTTTGAATCAAAAGAAGAATTAGCGAAATATATAATGCAATATTCATCAAGAATACTTGGGGAAGAAATAAGAAAAATATCAGAGATGAATATATCAACGAAAGATAAAATAATTTTATTAGTAAAAAGATTTATTGAAATAGCTGAGGAAAGATCAGAGTTAATAGAATACTTTTTAAGGGTTTTTCTTTCGAACAGAGAAATATTTAAAGAAGGATGTGAAGGATTTTTATGTGTTAGTGATGTAGTTACAGAGTTGATGTTATTTTTAGAAGAAGGAGCAAGAAAAGGTGATTTAAAACAGCAAGATTTTTTTGCCGCATTTGTTACAGTTATGGGTCCGTTGGGAGGTTTAATATTTTTAAAAGGTGAAAATGTTTTACCCAAACGTCCAATAGAGTATGCAAAAGAGATAGGAGAAAATATTTGGCAAGCATTGAAAAAAAATTGAAAAACCTTTTATGGATTCAGGGTCTTACCTGTAACGGAAATTCCCATTCCTTTTTATCAGCAGAGGAGACTTTCTTTGAGTCTTTTTTAAATAATATAGATATTCTTTACCATCCTACCTTAACGGTAGAAAAAAATTTTGTGGAGATACTTAATGACATAAAATTACAAAAGAAAGAACTTGATTTTTTAATAGTGGAAGGTTCAATAGGGTTAAGAAAAGGAAAGGTCTTTTTTCAAGGGATAGATGTGTTTGATTTATTAAATGATTTAAAAGATAAATCAAACTTCATAATTGCTATAGGTAATTGTGCGGTTTTTGGAAATTTTCCAGCTTTAAATGATGAAGAAGTATCTGGGTTACAGTTTAGATTTAAAGAAAATATAGCTTTTTTTGATAAAGATTTTAAAACAAAATCTGGCTACCCAGTTATAAATATAAGTGGTTGTCCTGCTCATCCCGAATGGATAATAAGAACAATACTAACGCTAAATGCGGGTTTTGAGATTAAACTTGATAATCTCAATAGACCAAAAGATTTTTATATGTATCTTGCTCATAA
>NZ_DAIDMN010000065.1 GCF_027448985.1 Sulfurihydrogenibium sp. | reverse complement strand
CAGATATTTTAAAAAATATTCTTATCAACCTTTTAAACAGTTGATTAATTTAAATTATTTATTTAGAGTTTTTAGCTTCTAATTGAAAAACTTCGTAATGTTATAATATTTTCAACACTTTTTATACTGAGGTAAAAAATGGAAGAAAGACTTTTAAAAGCTCACGGACTTACACTTTCTGAATATAAAAGAATTGTGGAACTCATAGGAAGAGAGCCTAATGAAGTTGAGCTTGGAGTTTTTGGAGCTCTTTGGAGTGAACACTGTTCCTATAAATCTTCAAAACCATTTTTGAAAGTTTTTCCAACAAAAGCTCCATGGGTAATACAAGGTCCAGGGGAAAATGCAGGAGTCGTTGAGATAGATGAAAAATATGCGGTTGCGTTTAAAATAGAGTCTCATAACCATCCATCTTATATAGAGCCTTTTCACGGTGCAGCAACAGGAGTAGGTGGAATTATAAGAGACATACTCTCCATGGGTGCAAGACCTATAGCTTTAATGGATAGTCTCAGATTTGGAGATGTAAGAAAAGATGGCACAAGAAAAGGTATAAAAGATGCAAAGCCTATAGTGAAGAGGGTTGTAGAAGGTATAGGTTTTTATGGGAACTGTATAGGTGTGCCGACTGTTGGTGGTGAAGCAGTATTTGATGAAGTTTATGCTGGAAATCCTTTGGTAAATGCATTTTGTCTTGGAATTTTGGAAAAGGATAAAATGTTTAGAGCAAGAGCTACAAAAATTGGTCAAAAGATGGTTATGGTAGGTTCTTCAACGGGAAGGGACGGAATCCACGGAGCAACTATGGCATCTGCAGAGTTCAGCGAAGAGACGGAATCAAAAAGACCAAACGTTCAGATAGGGGACCCATTTTTTGGAAAAAGACTTATAGAGTGTACTTTAGAGGTCATGGATAGAGGGTTGATAGAAGGTTGTCAGGATTTTGGAGCTGCTGGACTTGCTGGTTCTACATCAGAATTTGGTGCAAAATCTAAAATGGGTGTAAGAGTGTACCTTGAAAATGTTCCGTTGAGAGAAGAAGGGATGACTCCTTACGAAATACTTCTTTCCGAATCGCAAGAAAGAATGCTTTACGCTGTAAACAATGAAAATGTAGAAGAAGTTTTAAAAATAGCGAAAAAACATGGACTTGAAGCTGCTGTTATAGGTGAAACTACCGATACAGGTAGAATGGAAGTGTTTTATAAAGGTGAAAAAGTTGCTGATTTACCAATATCTGCAATAGTGGACGATGCTCCGGTTTACGACCGACCAAGAAAAGAGCCATCTTATCTAAAAGAGGTAAAATCTTTTAATCCGGATAACTTACCAAAAACCGATATTTTGGAATCTTTAAAAAAGGTTTTAGCATCTTTAACTGTATCTAAAAAAAGCTGGATATACTCTCAGTACGACCATGAAGTAGGAACGAACACAGTTTTTAAACCGGGACATGATGCAGCCGTTTTGAGGTTAAAATGGGTTGTCAGACCTGAAGTTAAAACAAAAAAAGGTATAGCAATATCTTCCGATGGAAATGGAAAATACGTTTACTTAGACCCTTACGAAGGAGGAAAAAGGGTTGTAGCGGAAAGTGTAAGAAACATTTACATAACCGGAGCAAAGCCATTAGCGATTACAGATTGTTTAAACTGGGGAAATCCGGAAAATCCGGAGATAATGTGGCAGTTTGAACAAGCAACAAAAGGAATGGCAGATGCCTGCCAAAAGCTAAACACACCTGTGATAAGTGGAAACGTATCTCTTTACAACGAAACGGTCCTATCGGACAAAAGAGTAAACGTATATCCTACACCTATTGTTGTAGCTGTAGGAGTTTTAGAAGATGTTGAAAAAGCAATTCCTTCATTCTATCAAAAAGAAGGAGATTTAATCGCTATAGTAGGACAAGTTGATGAAAAACCAAACATATCCGGCAGTGAGTACTTGCAAGAAGTTTTTGGTGTTGTAGCAGGAGATATAGGAAAAACTGATTTAGAAGTAGAGTTAAAACTTATGGAATTTATCCAAAAATCAAAGGATATGTTAAAATCAGCCCACGATGTATCTGACGGTGGATTGATAACAGCACTGTTAGAACCAGCATTTAAAGAAGAGAACTTCCTTGGATTAGATTTAGATATATCCACAAAATACAGACCAGATTTTGAACTTTTTGACCAACTAAGGTCCATAGTCGTTATATCATTTGATGAGAAGGATTTGTTAGGCTTACAAGAGATAGCCCAACAGGTAGGTGTAGGATTTAAACTTGTAGGTAAAACTAAAAAGGAAGATAACCTGTCTTTAAAAATAAACGGTGAAGAAGTTATAAACACCAAGATTTCAGAGCTAAAAGAAATATACGAAAACACATTGGCAAGGCTGATGAGATAAATGTCAGAACCAAGAATAAAACACTACTTAGTAAATGAAAAATACGAAGACCCCGGAATAGTTATAGAAATACCAACTATAAACCAGTACATTCTTTTTGATATAGGAAACATATACAAACTGGACAGAGATTTAATAAGAAAAATTGACAAAATTTTCATAACCCACACCCATATGGACCACTTTATAGGTTTTGACTTTATGTTGAGAAACAAACTTGGAAGACCACAGACGGTAGAGATTTTTGGAATAGACCCTTTAGCCCACAATGTCTATTCAAAACTTCAAGGATACACATGGAACTTGGTAGAGTTTGAACCGGAAATCATCTTTAAAGTAAAAAACCTAAAAGAAGATACGTACGAATACTATGAGTTTAACATCAAAAGAAAATTTGCCAAAGACTTTATAAAAGAAGAGAAAGTAGAAAACAACACCATATACGAAAATGAACATTACAAAGTAAAGTACGCCGTTTTAGACCATAAAATAAAAGTTATGGGATACTCTTTTGAATACAAAGACAAACTTTTTTTAAAAAAAGAGAAAGTCCAACAACTACCACTAAAAGGAAAAGAGGTAGGAGATTTTAAGCAGTGGCTTTCTGATGAGAGTAATGTAGGTAAAAAGTATAAAATTGCAGATAAAGAGTACGATTACGAGTACTTAAAGGAAGAATACAGCTACACACAAAAAGGTATAAAGATATCTTATATCACAGATGTAATATACAGTCCAAAGAATAAAAAGAAAATAGTAGAACTTGTTAAAGATTCAGATTACCTTTACTGTGAAGCAGTTTTCTTAGAGAAAGATAAAGAACAAGCCCAGAAAGTTTACCATTTAACCACGACACAAACAGCAGAAATAGCAAACCTTGCTAATGTAAAAAATCTTATAGTCTTTCATTTTTCAAGAAGATACGGTAAAAACAAAGACATAGTTTTAGATGAAATAAGAAAATACTTTCCTAATGTTTCGTAAATTTTTATATCCAGTAAGTATTTTATACGGCTTTGGTGCAATCTTTAGAAGATTTTTTTACGAATCCGGATTAAAAAAGAAAAAGTATCTACCAAAAAAAGTTATATCCGTTGGAAACCTTTCAGTAGGTGGAAGTGGTAAAACACCTATAACGATAGAGATAGCTCAATACTTTCAAGAAAAATCGTTAAAGCCGGTTGTTTTATCAAGAGGGTATAAAAGAAAAAGTAAAGAAAACACTATATTTTGCAATGAAAACAACAACTGGCAGGAATGTGGAGATGAACCTTACTTAATGACTTTAAAAGGTATTAAGGTAGTAGTTGGGAAAGATAGGTATAAAAGTGGAGTACATCTTTTAGAAAAAGACACAGTAGATATTTTTATCCTTGACGATGGTTTTCAACACTTTCAACTTTTCAGAGATTTTGACATTTTGGTTGTTGATGCAACAAAACCTTTTTGGGAAGACTCACTTTTACCTACCGGAACTTTAAGAGAACCAAAGTATTTTTGTAAATACGCAGACTGTTTCGTAGTAAACAGATTTGAGTTTGTAGAGGATAAAGAAAAATTTTTAAAAACCATACAAAAATATAAAAAACCTTTCTTTTTTAGCCATAGTAAATTTTACGGAATTATAGATACTCAAGGAACCAATTACGATATGGATTTTTTAAAAAATAAAACTGTTATTGTTTTTTCAGGACTTGGAAACAACAGACAGTTTTTTCATAGTGTAAGAAAATTGGCAAAAGAATACAGTTTTAATATAGAAAGTGAGATTTCATTTTCTGACCATTACGATTACAAAAATTTCTTTCCGGAAAAAGATAAAATATACCTTACAACAGAAAAAGATTTAGTAAAGTTAAAAAATCACAAAAATATGTACGCATTAAACTATAAAACAGTTTTGCCGAAAGAGTTTTATAACTTTATGGAAGAGAAACTATGGAAAATCCGGTAGATATAATTTTAAAGCTTGTGATAAAGGGAGAGATAGACCCTTGGAATATTGATATAAGAGTGTTGGCAGATAAATTTTTAGAAGAGATTAAAAGCATGTACATTCCGGATTTAATATCAGCTTCAAAAGTATTGATTGCAGCAGCTTTACTACTTAGAATGAAAGCAGAAAGTTTAGACCAACCAGAAGAAAAAGAAGAAACCCACAGAAAAAGAATATTTGGAATAAAGAGATTTTACACGATAGACGAAATAGCCCACATCTTAAAACAGTACACATCTCCTCCAATACAAACAAAACAAAAGAAAGAAAGAAAACCCTATGAAAGAAGAAATCTTCCAAAAAAAACTTTATCATTTGATTACAAACTTGCCCATGCAGTGTTAGAAGATGCGATTAAATACTTAGAAGAAGAACTAAAATACGTGTCAGAAGTTTTAAAGTTTTCTCAGTTAAACTATCCAAATAAACCTCAAGCATTCGTTGCCTTACTCTTTCTAAACAACGATAACAAGATAAACCTTTACCAAGAAGAACCTTACCAAGAAATTTACATAGAGCCGTTACAGGTGTATAATTATTCCTTATGATAAGAATCTTTTACAAAGAAGGTTTGATAATAAGGTCCTATCAATGTAAAGAGTTAAAACCTGTTGAAGATAAATCTAACATTCTGTGGGTTGATGTGTACAATCCAACGGAAGAAGAAGTAAAATGGGTTGTAGAAAACTTTAAAGTTGAGTTTCCTTCTATTCAAGAAAGAGAAGATATAGAGATAAGTTCAAGGTATTGGGAAGAAGAAGACAGTATTACAATAAACACATTTTTCTTGATAAGAGAAGGGGAAAATGCATTTAATGAAACTGTTTCTTTCATAATAAAAGACAACTACATACTTACAGTTAGATACAGAGAGTTAAAAACCTTCAGTGAGTTTGCAAGAAGGTTGATGACAAATCCAAGTGTTTATAAAACCGGATTTCATGTTTTTTCTTCAATCCTTGAAATAAAGGTTGCGTCAGATTCTGATGTCCTTGAAACTGTGTCAAAAGAAATATCCAAACTTGGAAAAATCGTTTCATCAGGAAATTTAGATGTAACGGAGACAGTTTTTGAGTCTATCTCCTACTATGAAGATTTAAATATGACAATAAGAGAATCTTTGATAGATAAACAAAGAGTTTTATCTTCTTTACTAAAAAGTTATAAACTTCCAAATGATGTTAGAGAAGAAATCCGGATACTTATAAAGGACGTAAACTCACTTATTGATTACACCAAGTTTAATTTTGAAAGACTCAACTACTTGCAAAACACATTTTTAGGTCTGCTTAACATAGAACAAAACAAAGTTATTAAAATATTTACAGTCCTTGCAACAATGTTCATACCGCCTACATTGATAGCAAGTATATACGGAATGAACTTTGAAAACATACCTGAACTACATTGGCAGTACGGATACTACTACTCTTTAATACTGATGTTTTTAAGTGCTGCAGTACCTTTATACTTATTTAAAAAGAAGGGTTGGCTATGATAAAGTTAAAATTGATGCTACTTTTTATAGCTACACTTATTTTTTCATTTTTAATTATTTTAGGTCTCTCTGTAATTAACTTCATATACAAAAATGAGATTATAACAGATAAAGCTGACTTTTTTAAAGCGGTTTGGGTCGTTATATCTGTAACTTTATACAGCAGTGCAATTATATTCATCCTTCGGATTAAAGAAAAACAACCGGGAATAGTAGAAAAAATAGTTGAAGAAGAAAAACAGAAAGCAAAACAACTTTATTCAGAAAAAGACTTCATTTTAAACAGAAGAATAACATTAGCTTATGGAATTACACTTTTATTTTTATTTTTTGCAGTTTTAGTATCTGAGCTTTTAAGCTTTTTCTTCGATGAAGGTCTTCTCTCTCCGGTTCAGCTTGCATTCCATACCTCAGCATTTATTGGATATGTAGTTACTTTTAGATACGTGTTTAAAAGTCAAGATTACATAGAGTACAAGAGCCGAGAATTCATTAAGAAACAGATAAAAGAAGATGAAAACATGTTTTAATAAAGAGAATTCTTTATTTTTGCTTTAGTTAAAATAGCTAAAAAACTTGTCATGTCTTTTGGGATAGAGTACCGTGGAATTGTGTAAAGGTCGGTTGTTGGTTTAATCGGATTTTTTTCCGTTGTAAATGCGGTTTTAAAAAACTCTTTAGATACTTCTTTTAAAACTTCATCGTAATGACCAAAAGGATAAGCAAAGTGAGTGATTTTTCTACCAATTAAACGTTCCAGCTCTTGCTTTGATTGACTTAATTCTTGGTACACTCTTTCTTTTCTTGTTTTGGTATCTTCTTTTTCTACCAACTCTTTAAAATTTTTTTCTAAAAGTTGTTTTAATTCTAGTTTCCAATTTTTATTTTTAAAAAAGTCTTTGTTTATGCTCTTTATAAACTCTTTCACTTCCTTTTTTAATAAAGACCTATTTACTGCTAAGTTATTTTGAGATGGAAAGATTGGAAATCCTATTTGTGGTTCTTCTTGGTATGCGTATAAAAAACTCCAATGTCCGTTTTTTCCATCGTAAAAATCAACAATATCTTCTGAGTAAAAAACTTTTGAATGAACAGAACCATGACCACCAACATTAAACACATCCATCATCTTACTTAACTCTTCTACCGTTAAGAAATCTTGACTGTATCCGGATTTAAGAAATTCTGTATGTGCCTGTGCCATTGTTTTTGGTTTGTGTAATTCATTGAAAGAAACTTTTCCATTCCAATAATCGAAAAGTGTAGGTCTTACAAAATCTTTTTTTATCAGCCTTGAAGTTATTGGAAATATCGTTGCTTTTATCTTATGTTTTTTTAAAATTGGATAAGCGTAAACGTAGTTATCTGCAAAACCATCGTCAAATGTTATCGCAACCGTTGGTTTATCCGGATTTTTTCCGGTTTGAATGTAATCATAAATCTCATCTAAATCAACAACTTTATAAAATGTTTTGAGTATTTTTACTTGAGCTTCAAAAGTTTTGTAGTATACGTCAAATCCCCATTTAGGAAGAATTTTGTGGTACAGAATAACAAAAACTTCAGCCATTTGTAAGTTCCTTGAAAAGTTGTATATATTTTTTTACAGTGTTTTCTATTGAATAGTTTTTAGCTGTTTCAATTGCTCTTTCTGATATTTTCTTGTACTCTTCGTCTTTTAAATTTAGCATTACTTTCATCTTTTCTGTAAGTCCTTCAACATCTCCGACTGGAACGCTAAATCCGTTATAACCATCTTTTAAATACTCTCCTATACCCCCTGCCAATGTTGACAGAACCACTTTCCCTGTTGCCATTGCTTGGAGTAATGCTCCAGCTATTCCTTCTAAGTTTGATGATAAAACAAAAAAATCTGAAGCGTTCAGTAAATCCGGAACATCGTTTCTGGACCCAAGTCCTAAAACTTTTTCTTTTATACCAAATTTTTCGGCATACTCTTTTGCGTATTTATCAGTATCTAAACCAACCAAAATTAAAAGACAGTCATCACAGTTTAATTTTGCAAATGCTTCTATCAGTTTATCTTGGGCTTTTATTTGTAATTGCCAATTAGCCACATTTATAAATATTTTTTTGTCTTTTGGAAGGTTTAAGACATCTCTTAATTGTAATTTTTTCTCTGGATAAGGTCGGAACCTGTTTAAATCTATTCCACTTTCTATTACTACCAATTTGTCTGGAAAAAAGTTGTTCTCTTTTAAAAGCTCTGCTACTTGCTTTGATACT
>NZ_DAIDMN010000064.1 GCF_027448985.1 Sulfurihydrogenibium sp. | reverse complement strand
TTCTTCATTTTAGCTTTAAGTTTTGCTACTTGTCTTGGTTTGTTTTAAAATTATTTAAATTGGAAATTAGAGTTTTATTATACTTTTTGTAGTTGATTTTAAAGGATAAAACCTTGACAACCGAATAAGAAAAATTTCGGGGTTTTTAGAGTGCCTATGAGGAATTGAAACGACTTAACTCTAAACAAACCAGAACCATACAGCCTAGTTTTTAGAGTGCCTATGAGGAATTGAAACTAAAGTAAAAACCACTGAAGGTTTTTCACTTCATCTGTTTTTAGAGTGCCTATGAGGAATTGAAACTATGAACCTATTGTTTTAGCAAACTTTCAGTATGCAGTTTTTAGAGTGCCTATGAGGAATTGAAACCGGAAAAAGGGAACTATGTTCTTATTCCTTCTGAAAAGTTTTTAGAGTGCCTATGAGGAATTGAAACACTGTAAATGAAATTTCAAGTTCTGGTTGGAGTAGCGTTTTTAGAGTGCCTATGAGGAATTGAAACTGCCTTCATACTCATAGAAAAAATCCCAAGCGCCGAGTTTTTAGAGTGCCTATGAGGAATTGAAACGGTATTTAGAAAAATACAAATGTTGTTATAATGGAGTTTCGGTTAATATTTCTACACCGTTTTTTCTTGCAACTACTATGTTTTCTAACCTTACTCCACCGTATCCGGGTATGTATATTCCTGGTTCTATTGTAAATACTGTATTTTCCTGTAATATTTCTTCGTTGTCTTTGTATATTCTTGGTTCTTCGTGGATGTCTATTCCTATTCCGTGTCCTGTTGAGTGGGTAAAGTATTCTCCATATCCGGATTTCTCTATTACCTGTCTTGCTGCAAAGTCTATTTCTTTTATTGGTACTCCGGCTTTTACTTTTTGGGTTGCTGCTATGTGAGCTTCTTTTACGATGTTGTATATCTCTTTAAATTTTTCATCTGGATTGCCTATGTATAATGTTCTTGTAAAATCACTACAGTATCCTTGATATTTTAGACCCATATCTATTAAAAGTGGTGCATTTTTTTGAATCAACTCGTTTGATGTTTCCCAGTGTGGAATGGCTGAATGTTTTCCCGATGCAACTATCGTTGGAAAACTTTCCGATGTGCCTCCTTCTTCAAATATAAGGTCTATAATTTTTCTCCTTACAGATATTTCAGTTAAATTGTTGTTTATATTTTCCTCTATCCAAGGTATTACTTTTTTAAATACATTGTCTATTTTGATTACAGCTTGTTTTATTATTTCTATCTCTTCCTCTGTTTTTGATATTCTAAACTCGTTTAAAAATCCTTCGTATCCATATAGTGAAGGGGTTATTCCCTCTTTTAGTTTTTCGTAGAAAGAGAGTGTTATCTTGTCTTTCTCAAATCCTAAGTTTTTTATATTCAAATCGTTAATAAACTGTTTTAATCCTTTTAGTCCATTTTTTAACTCTACTACTGTAAAGCTTGTTAACTTTTCTTTTGCATTTTGGTAGTATCTTGCATCTGTAAGGAAGTAAATGTCTTTCTGTGTTAGTATAATGTATGCGTTGGAAGATGAAAATCTTGAAAGATAAAAAATATTTGAGTAAGAACTAAATAAGAAGGCGTCTAAGCCTTCTTTTGATAATTTTTGTCTTATTTGGTCCAACTTTTTCAACATTTAAATAACATTCCCTGTTGTATTTGTTCTGCTTTTTCTTTTCCTGCTAACTTTTCAACTATTTTAAATGCAAAACATGCAGCAGTTGCTGGACCTCTTGATGTTAAAACGTTTGAGTCCTCTACTACAGCATCTTCTAAGTAGTTGACATCTCCAAGTTTTTCTTTGTACGTTGGATAAGATGTGGCTTTTTTACCATGGAGTATTCCCGCGTTGGCTAACACGTATGGAGCCGCACATATTGCTCCAGTAAGTTTTCCTTTGTTGTAAAAATCTTGGATTAATTTTTTGACTCTTTCATCTTTGTTGAGGTTGTCTGTTCCGGGTTGTCCCCCTGGAAGGACTATCATATCAAAATCATCAGCGTTAACTTTGTCTATGGTTGTATCCGGAATGACTTTTACACCTCTTGCACTTTCTATGTATCCGTCGTGTAATCCGGCTACAACCACTTCTATGTTTGCTCTTCTGAGAATGTCTATTATACTCATTGCTTCAATCTCTTCAAACCCATCTGCCAAAGGTACCAAAACTTTTGCCATGGTACACCTCCTTAGATGATTTGTATCTCTTCAAATATTTCATCTAAAACAGGATAATTACCTGTAAAACAGGCGGTACAGTAACCTTTTGTTTTATCCGCTGCTTCAAGCATTCCTTCCAATGAAAGGTATCCTAATGTATCTGCACCTATGAACTTTCTTATCTCTTCTATGGACATCTGAGATGCCAGTAGCTCTTCTTTTGTTGGAGTGTCTATTCCGTAATAACAAGGACTTACAACAGGTGGTGAGCTAATTAACATGTGGACTTCTTTTGCACCGGCTTTTCTTAGCATGTTTACTATCTTTTTACTTGTAGTTCCCCTAACTATGGAATCGTCTATAACTACTATTCTTTTTCCTTCTATAACATCCTTAACCGGGTTTAGCTTTAACCTTACACTTAAATCCCTAATTTCCTGAGATGGCTGGATGAAACTTCTACCTATGTAGTGGTTTCTTATAAGTCCTATCTCAAATGGAATACCACTTTCTTCACTGTATCCCATTGCTGCTAACAATCCTGAATCCAGTACAGGAATCACACAGTCTGCATCTATCGGATACTCTTTGGCTAACCTTTTTCCAAACTCTTTTCTTACGCTGTAAACCCACTCTTTAAATATTTTACTGTCTGGTCTTGCAAAGTAAACAAATTCAAATATACATTTTTTTGGATTTTCTGTAAACTCAAAAGGATAGTAAGACCTTAAACCTGCATCATCTATAACTATAACTTCACCTGGATTTATGTCTCTTAGGTATTCTGCATTTACTATATCTAACGCACAGGTCTCAGATGCAACAAAGTAGGAACCTGACCTGTTTTTACCTAACACAAGTGGTCTAAAGCCATGAGGGTCTCTGACTGCTATGAGTTGTTTTTCTCTTAAAATTACAAGAGAGTAAGCTCCTTTGACTTTTTTCATTGCCTCAAATATGTGAGGTAAAAAGTCTTCGTCGTTTTTGTGAAGGTTTATGTGAGGTGGGGCCGGCTGTCTTGATTTTGCTATCAGATGGACAAAGACTTCGGTGTCCGACGTTGACCTGAATATAGCTCCTTCCATCTCAAGTTCTTTTTTTAATCTTTCTGCGTTTACAAGATTTCCGTTGTGGGCTATTGCAAACTGTCCTCCGTAAAAGTGGGCAAAAAATGGCTGGATGTTTTTAGGGTTTGAACCACCGGCTGTAGAGTATCTGACATGACCTATTGCTATGTCTCCTTTTAATTCTCTAATGTCTTCTTCTTTTAAAGCTTGGGTTACCAAACCACTTCCAAGTCTTATGTTTATATCGTAGCCATCGGATACGGCTATTCCGGCTGATTCTTGTCCTCGGTGTTGTAAAGCGTGCAGTCCTAAAAAAGTCATTTCTGCTGCTGATTTATTGTTAAAAACACCAAATATTCCACACATTTTATAAATTCACCTCTTTAAAATCAAGTGTAATATCTAATTTTACCACGATTTCAAAACAATTTTCCTACTGCTACATCGTAGGAAGCGTATGCAAATATTTCACTCAATGATGGATGGAAGTATATAAATTCGTGAACGTCGGAAGCTGTGTATCCTTCTTTTATGAATGTGGCTATCTGATGTATAATTTCCGATGCTCCTATTCCTACAACATCTACACCTATTATCTTTTTGCTTTCTTTTTCAAAGTAAAGTCTTACATAACCTTCTGAATCAAGTTCATCTACAGCTTTTTCGTTGTACATAAATGGATAATATCCGGATACAACTTCCATTCCTTGTTGTTTTGCCATCTCTTCATTTAGTCCTACGTGTCCTATCTCGTATCCTGAAAATATAGCCCATGGTGTTAGTGTGTAATCCGGAGATTTTTTTTCGGAAGATGTGATGTTGTTTAAAACTATTTTCGCTTCGTACGATGCTATGTGAGCAAGCATTGGTGAGTTTACAACATCTCCTATCGCGTATATGTTTTCAAAGTTCGTTTGAAGATGTTGGTTTACTTTTATAAATCCTTTTTCATCTTTTTCTATACCTATTGTGTCTATATCGTTTGTGTTTGGTTTTCTTCCTATGGTAAGAAGTATTTTATCTACCGTTATAGTTTCACCGTTGGAGAGTTTTACATTTATTTTTTCATTTTCTATCAAAAAGTCTTCTACAGTGGTGTTAAAGAAGGTTTTTATTCCTATTGAATTAAACTTTTTTAGAAGGTTTTTTGATATCTCAGGAGATATTATTTGAGAAGGTAAAAGTCTGTCTTGTAGCTCCGTGATGTAAATGTTGCAACCGTAGATTTTTGCTATGTATCCTATCTCACATCCGGCTACGCCACCACCAACTACCAACATACTTTCTGGTAGTGTGTCTAATCTTTCCATGTAGTCTTCCGTTGTTATTATGTATTTTCCGTCCGGATTTAGTTTTCCAACGGAAGCCGGATAAGAACCAGTTGCTATTATAATGTTTTTTCCTTCTATAACTTCTGTTTTTCCATCGGGATACTTTACTTCAACCTGATTTTTACCAACTATCTTACCTTTTCCATTAAAAACAGGAACTTTTTTAGATTTAAGAAGTTGTTCTAAAGACTTTCTTAAAAATCCAATTGCTTTTTCTTTACTTTCAAAGGCTGTTTTGTAATCTATAGAGTAATTTTCAACATTAATACCGTAATTTTTAATTTTTGAAAGTTTTTCTATCGTATGGGCTCCACTTCTTAAGTACTTTGTAGGAATGCAAGCTCTATTTAAACAGTTTCCACCAAGTTTACTCTTTTCAACTATTGCAACACTTAACTTTTTCCTTAAAGCGGTCAAAACTGCTTCATAACCACCAGGACCCATTCCTATAACTATTAAATCAAACATATGAAAAACTCCTTTGAGAAAGATTTACAATATTAATTTTGAGTATGATTGTTGTGATTGTCAAGTTATTAATGGAAGTGAAGAAAGGGAGGATGACGGGACTTGAACCCGCGACCTCACCCTTACCAAGGGTGTGCTCTGCCGACTGAGCTACCTGGGCAAAAAATAAAATAAATATTGTGGCATATTTACAGAATAAATAGTATAAACTATTAAATTATCTTTTGTCAAGATTTTTATATTTAAGAGAAGCAAATTTATGAATAAATGCACTTTTGAAAAATGGGAAGAGCGGGAGACGGGACTCGAACCCGCGGCCATCTGCTTGGAAGGCAGATGCTCTACCAACTGAGCTACTCCCGCATATCTATGGAGAGGGACGGATTCGAACCGCCGAAGGCTTTCGCCGGGAGATTTACAGTCTCCTGCCGTTGGCCACTTGGCTACCTCTCCTTATTCTTTTGTAAGCCGGCGGTGGGACTCGAACCCACGACCTGGTGATTACAAATCACCTGCTCTGCCGACTGAGCTACACCGGCTTATTTGAGATAGATATTATATGAAAAATTTTGTATAATGTCAAGAGTTTTTAAATATGTTAAAAATTGAAGTTAAAAAAATGGAAAAGAAGTTTTTAGAATTGGCTTTAAAAGAAGCAGAAAAAGCAATGAAAAAAGGTGAAGTTCCTGTTGGGGCAGTTTTGGTTAAAGATGGTAATGTTATATCTAAAGGATATAACTTAAGAATATCAAAAAATAACGCTTTATACCATGCTGAAGTAGTTGTAATTGAAAAAGCTTGTAAAAAGTTAAAGAACTGGCGTTTAGATGGTTGTGTATTGTATACAACTTTAGAACCTTGTATTATGTGTGCTGGAGCAATTATGCAAGCGAGAATAAAAAAAGTTGTCTTTTTAGCAAAGGATGAAAAAGCAGGAGCTGTTGTAAGTAAATACAATTTATTTGATGATAATAAATTACCTTTTAAAGTAGAATATTCTTATGTTCCAGATGAAAGGGCAGAGAAACTTTTAAAGGATTTCTTTAAATTTTTAAGAATTAATAAACGTAGGGATGTGTAAACATCTCCCTTATTACTTTTCCAATTATACCATTTATAAACTTTACGGATTCTTTTGAACCTGTATAACACTCTACTAAATCTAAAGCATCTAAAACTATTCTTTTTATCATTAAATCTTCTTCTTTGTTTGTTTCTTTCAAAATTAAAAGTTCCGTAATGGCTATTCTAAGTATTGCTCTTTCTATGTATCCTAATCTTTCAAATCGCCATTTTTGTAAATGGGATTTTATTAAATTATCAACTGTTTCTTTATTTTTTTCAAAAAAGGATATGACATTGTACGCATGTTTAATAACTTCCGGATGTATAGTTTTTATTCGAGTGTACTCGTTTAAGATGGATTCTAAATTATCCTCTTTTTGGTCATAAGAGTAAAATATTCGAAGGAGTAATTCTCTTGCTTGTCTTTGTACGTTTTTTATGTTATATTTCATTATCTATCCTACTTGTTTTATTATATTTACCATTTCTATTGCTGTTAATGCTGCATCAAAGCCTTTGTTTCCCATTTTTGTTCCGGCTCTTTCAACGGCTTGTTCGATAGTGTCTGTTGTTAGTATTCCATAGGAAATTGGAACTTCAGTTTCTAAGGATACTTGAGCTATTCCTTTTGTTACTTCACTTGCTACATAATCAAAATGTGGTGTTGAGCCTCTTATAACTGCTCCAAGACATATAACAGCATCGTATCTTCCCGATTTAGCTAATTTTTTTGCAATCAAAGGGATTTCAAAGGAACCTGGAACTTTTACAACTTCTATATTTTCTTTGCTACCACTATGTCTTAAAATACAATCTATAGCACCCTCTAACAGTCTTTCTGTAATAAAACTGTTAAACCTACCTACAACTATAGCAAATTTTATGTTCTCAGCTGTTAAATTACCTTCTATGATTTTCATTATAAACCTCCTTTATTATGTTAATCGTTCCATTTCCCTTTTTTCCATTCTTTTTCTTCTTTTTTCCTTTCTTTCTCTAATTCCTTAAAAAATTTTCTTTCTTGGTTTCTTTCATGGACTTCCATTCTTCTTATCTGTCCAGGTGGTATTTTAATTGGAGGTTCTCCTTTTAAAATAATCCATGGTCCTTCATACCTTTCCGCCACATACCACACACCACCTTTGTACCAATACCATCTGTTCTTATATCTGTAAACTTCAATTCTATCATCGTCAATTATGTAAATATCGTATTTTGGTATATATACTACTCTTGGATTTACTACTATCCTATCCGGAGTATCAACAATTACAGCTCCTCCAGGTCTTGCAACTACAGTACAAGAAGAAATCATTAAACCTAAAGATGTAAAAGCAACCATAAAATACTTCTTCATGATTAAACCTCTTTCTTAATGATTTTTTTAACTGTATCTACGATATAATCTACCTCTTTTTCTGTTAAAGATGCATGAATTGGAATTGCAAAAAGTTCTTTTGTGCAAAGTTCACCAAATTCACATGGTAGGTGTTGAGCGTTCCGGAGTTGGTGTAATGTATATTCGTAATAAACTCTGGCTCCTATACCATTTTCAATGAGTTTTTCCACTATTTTGTTTCGTTGTGGATGTCTTAAAGCATAGATATGAAATACATGTTTTCTATCCGGATACTCTTGAGGAAGGATTAATCCAGGTAAATCCTTAAATTCTTCCTTGTATATTTTTGCAATTTTTCTTCTTTTTTCGTTTGTTTCATCTAACCTTTGAAGTTGCCAATATCCTATCCCTGCTTGAAATTCTGTTATTCTTAAATTCAAAGCCGGATGGTCCCCAAACTCTATCCAATTTGTGATTTTTTCATCTAAGTAAGGAGAGTTTGTTAATATTGCACCGCCTTCTCCCATCGCAACGTTCTTAGAAGCATAGAAACTAAAAGCAGAGATATCTCCTAAACTACCTGCTTTTTTTCCTTTATACTCCGCACCGTGAGCTTGAGCTGCATCTTCTAATATTACTATATTTTTTGGTTTACACAACTCTTTTATTCTATCCATATCTGCTGTTTGTCCAAAAAGATGTACTGGAATAACAGCTTTTGGATTATACTTTTCTATAGCTTCTTCAAGTTGTTTTACATTCATAGTATAACTTTCATCTACATCTATAACAACAGGAGTTCCTCCTGCCATTATAACGGCGTCAATGGTTGCCATAAAGCTAAGAGA
>NZ_DAIDMN010000063.1 GCF_027448985.1 Sulfurihydrogenibium sp. | reverse complement strand
CTTCCTGAGGTTTTTGTTCTTGAGGTTTAGCTGTTTCTTGATTACTTACCTGTTGAGGTTGGGCTGTTTCTTGAGCCGGTTGTTGTGTCTGAGCTGGAGCTTGTGGTTGATTTTCTGATGTTTCTTCCTTCTTAGAACATCCTAAAATTACAGCAACAGATAAAACTGCCACGGAAAATATTTTAATTTTTTGCATCTTAAAAATCCTCTCTTTTAATTTTTCTTAATATAATAATAAACCTATTTTTTATTTTAATCAACTTCAACTTTAATTAGTTCTGCAGCTTTTTTAGCTTTTTTTCTGGCTTCTTCAACTGTTTGACCGGTTGCTAAGGTTATACCCATTCTTCTCTTTGGTCTTGTTGTCGGTTTTCCAAAAATCCTTACTTTCGTGTCTTCTATCTCTAAAGCTTTTTCTACACCTTTGTAAAGTGGTGCTACTCCGTAATCTTTTGCATGGAAACAGTATGAAGCTGAAGGGGATAGTAGTTTGATATTAATAGGAAGTCCTAAAATTGCTCTTAAATGTATTTCAAATTCTGACATGTTTTGGGATATTAACGTTACCATTCCTGTATCGTGGGGTCTTGGAGATATTTCATTAAACCAAACTTCATCCCCCTTAACAAACATCTCACATCCAAATATTCCGTATCCACCTAACTCATCTGTTATTTTTTTTGCAATATCTTTTGCTTTGTTTAAAGCTGTTTCTGACATTGGATGAGGTTGCCAACTTTCCCAGTAATCACCTTCTACCTGTATGTGTCCTATCGGCTCACAGAAGAGTGTTCCTTGGTTTTTTGTTCTTACCGTTAAGAGTGTTATTTCGTAATCAAAATTAATAAACTCTTCTATTATTACTTGGTTTCCTTTACCTCTGGCATTTTCTTGGGCATAGTACCATGCTCTGTCTATTTCATCAAGGCTTTTAACTACCGATTGACCTTTTCCAGAAGAGCTCATTACAGGTTTGACAACACATGGAAGTCCTATTTCTTGGACTTTTTTTCTGTAGGTTTCTATATCAGATGCAAAAGCGTATTTAGATGTTTTTAGTCCAACTTTTTCAGCTGCAAGTTTTCTGATACCTATACGGTTCATTGTGTACTTTACTGCAGTAGCACACGGTACAACAGTAAAACCTTCTTTTTCTAAATCTACCAAAGCATCTGTGTCTATAGCCTCTATCTCCGGAACAATAAAATCTGGTTTTTCTCTGTAAACAATATCTTTTATCTGTTTTCCATTTTTCATATCTATAACGTAGTATCTATGAGCCACCTGTTGAGCTGGAGCATTTTGATAGTTATCAACTGCTATAACTTCGATTCCCATCCTCATAGCTTCTATAACGAACTCTTTACCAAGTTCTCCACTACCAAGTAAAAGTATTTTTGTCCCATTCGAAGATAAAGGAGTCCCTATTATCATCTTAAACCTCCGGATTTATTCAAATAAATCGTGTAAAAGGCTTTTTATTTTATGAGCCAAAAAGTTGGTATCAAAACCCAAGTTATGAATTTCTATAAAAGTTTGATATAAGAAAGGGAGCATTATACCTATTAAAGCAATTATCATTACAACTAATCCAGCATGTACCGATTTTTTTAGTACACTTTCAGAAGGATTAAAAGGGTTGTAATAAACATTGACATTTTCTGATGTAAACTCGTTGATTATTTTTGAAGCTGTATTTTTGTCTGTTTCAAAAGGTGTAATAAAAATTCTGTCTGAAATATATTCTTTATCATCAACAGTGTACTTGTATTTTATAACTGGTTTGTAAGTTTCGTATTTTATAATTTCTTGAACTCTTTCTACTTTTTTTTCTAAGATTTTTCCTTGAGTTTTTTTCCAGAAAAAATAACGAAAGTACTTGTATAAAACAAAAATAGTCAAAATTGAAGCAAAAATTATGTATGCTGTGTAAAGTACAACCGGATTCATATCTCCTATTTATTGTAAAAAATTTTTCTATAAAAATAATACCACACTATTTTTTAAATCTAAAAAATACAAAGCCCTCTTTCGTTGCGTAAATTAATATTTTGGTACGGTTGGGTCTATTTCGTCAGACCAAGCTAAAATTCCACCTTCTACGTTTTTTACCCTTGTAAAACCATTTTGTAAAAGCCATAATGTCGCTTGGAGGCTTCTGTTTCCACTTCTACAAAATACGTATATGTCTTTGTCTTTTGGAAGGCTGTTTATCACTCTTGGCAAACTCATAAGTGGAATAAGCATAGCTTCCTTTTCTTTTATTCTTGAGTAGTTGTACTCTTGTGGCTCTCTCACATCTAAAAGTATAAAATCTTCACCTTTGTCTATCTTTTCTTTTAACTCTTTTACAGATATGTGTATCTTTTTATAAGTTTCTTTGTCTAAGAACATTTATTTTTTCCTCCGGATATAAAGATATTAAAATATTTTAATACACACACAAAAAAGAAAACATGAAAAAGCTCATTCTTTTAGTTATAATTATTGTCTATTAAAGTAAGGGGGAAAAATATGAAAGCTGTTATAATGGCAGGTGGATTCGGTACAAGGATACAACCTTTAACCAACAGTATTCCAAAGCCTATGCTTCCTATACTTAACAAACCTATGATGGAACATATAATAAAAAAGGTCAAATCTGTAGGTATAACGGAAGTAGTAATTCTTTTATATTTCAAACCTGAAGTCATTCAAAACTACTTTAAAGATGGAAAAGATTTAGGAATAAAAATAAACTACGTCCTTCCGGATGATGACTACGGAACAGCCGGAGCTGTAAAGAAGGCTTCAAAATATCTTGATGAAAGATTTTTAGTTATCAGTGGAGACCTTGTAACAGATTTTGATTTGAAAGAGATTATAGGATTTCATCAAGCTGTAAACTCAAAGCTAACCATAACACTTACCTCTGTGGAGGACCCTCTTCAGTTTGGTGTAGTTATAACGGATAAAGATGGGAAGATAATCAGATTCTTGGAAAAACCCGGATGGGGAGAAGTTTTTAGTGATACGATAAACACAGGTATTTACGTTATAGAACCTGAAATATTAAACTACATTCCGGATAACATTCCATTTGATTTCAGTAAAGACCTATTTCCAAAACTTATGAAAGAAGGAGTAACACTCTACGGTTACAATGCAAAAGGATATTGGAGAGACGTAGGTAATCCGGAAAGTTATAGAGAAGTAAACAAGGATATTCTGACAGACAAGGTCAAACTTGATATAGAAGGGGAAAGAGTAAAACTACAAGGAGGCGTTTTGTACACAAAAACTTTGGATTTACCAAAAGACTTATCCATATCCGGAAAAGTTGTTTTAGACGAAAATGTGAAAATAGGAAACAACTGCTACTTAGAAAATGTAGTGATAGGTAAAAATACACAAATATCAGACAACGTTTACCTGAAAGACTGTGTAATATGGTGGGACTGTAAAATATCAGACGGTAGTAAAATTGTCAACGCTGTGTTGTGTAATAACGTAGATATAGGTAAAAATGTAAAAGCAGAACACGGTGTTATAATTGCAGAAGGAACGGAAGTGAAAGACAACGTCCATTTTGAAAAAGATGTAATAATATGGCCAAACAAACTAATAGAGGAAGGAGCTATAATAAGTAGCAATCTAATATGGGGAGATAAATGGAAAGCTTCCATATTTGAAGGTTCAAAAGTAGCCGGAAGAACAAACATTGAACTTTCCAACGAGATGGCAGCAAAGTTGGCTGCAAGCTTTGGGTCTATACTGCCAGCCGGAAAAACAATTTTAATGTCAAGGGATTACCATAGAGCATCAAGAATGCTAAAAAGGTCTTTCTTAGGTGGATTACTCGGAGCCGGACTTGATGTAATAGACTTAAAACTCATACCTTTACCTGTTATGAGATACCTACTATCAAAAAGTGATGCGGTAGCAGGTGTTCATTTTAGACAATCACCAGATAACCCATCTATCACAGAGATACTATTTTTCGACAGTAAAGGGCTACCCATAGACACAAACACAGAAAAATCAGTAGAAAGAATATTTTTCAGAGAAAACTTTAGAAGAGTAAACTACAACCAAATCGGAGAAATAAAAGATGACCCGATGGCTACTAAGTCCTACAAAGAAAAATTTTTATCCTTGATTGATAAGGAAGTTATACAAAGCCAAAAATTTAAAGTAATAGTGGACCTTCTAAACGGCTCTACAACTGTTGTATATCCGGATATAATAAACACATTTTCCATAGAGAATATAATACTAAACGCATACTTTGACGAAAAGAAACTATCACAAATATCAACACTTCACAAAAAATCAGCAGATGAAATATCAAAAATGGTTAAAGTTTTATCACTTGACTGTGGATTTATAATGTATCCAAACGGTCAAAGATTGGTTATAGTCTCAGACGAAGGAGAGATTTTAAGCCACGAAACAGCCTTACTGTCAATACTGTATCTCATTGATAAAACGGTAAACAAACAAGTTAAAGTTTACCTGCCTGTTTACGTACCTGAGGTTATGGACGAGATGTTTGAAAACTTGATAGTAGAGAGAGGAAAGTTCATAGGATTAAAACACAACTTCCTAAAAGATTACTACTTCTTTGCAAATCTTGAAGGAAATTACACATTTACAGATATGTCCTTTAGCTACGACGGAATGTTTACATCTATAAAACTTCTGGAGATGATGGCAAAAACCAAAACCAAACTATCTCAAATTCAAAAGGTAATTCCGCCCCATACATTTATTCATAAAGTGGTAGCCTGCCCTTCAAACCTAAAAGGAAAGATGATGAGAAAATTTACAGAAGAGGCAATAGGAAAAGAAGCGTCTTTTATAGATGGAGTAAAAATATTCATAGATAAAAGAAGTTGGGTACTTATGATACCTGACCAGTATTCGGATAATCTTCATCTGTACGTAAACTCGGACAATCCGGATAAAGCAAAAGAGATTGTAGATACGTACATAGAAAAAATCAACGGCTGGATAGAAGAAAAATAAGCGATAAATTGTTAGAAAAACCCAAAGGAGTAACAGCTATGCTACAAACGAAAGAAGATTTAAAGAAACTTTACGAAAAGGATTACTACGGTTGGATTTTAGAGAATATAAACCTTCTAAAAGAAAAAGACTTTGAAAACTTAGATGTTGAAAATCTGATTGAGGAGCTTGAAGGAATGTCTAAGTCTGTTGAAAGAGAGTTAATCAGCTATCTATCAAGACTTATGGTTCACATTTATAAATGGGAAAACTTTCCAAATCTAAGGTCTAAAAGCTGGAGAAACAGCATAATATTTTCTCAGGAGAAAATCTATCAAATCTTAAAGAAAAACCCATCTTTGAAACATAAAATAGATGCATGTCTCTTAGAAGGATGGCAAGATGCAAGATTTTGGATTGGGAATGAAACGGACAAAGATATTGAAGACCTGCCAAAAGAAAACCCATATACCTTGGATTACATAATGAATTACAACCCAAAGAAAGAAGATATAGCAAGTTGGCCTTACAACAGATGAAAAAGTTATACCTTTGTTTTTTATGGCATATGCACCAGCCTTACTACAAAAACCCATTTACAAACCTTTTTGAAATGCCTTGGGTTTTTCTACACGCTATAAAAGATTACTACGAGATACCTTGGTACTTGTCAAAGTACAACATAAAAGCAACCTTTAATCTTGTACCTTCTTTACTTGAGCAAATTCAAGAGTATATACAAAATCCGGATTCATGCTACTTCTTAAAAACTATAAAAAAGCCTGTAGATACACTTACCGAAAATGAAAAATCCTATCTAAAAGATTTTCTATTCAGCGCAAATCTAAACACTATGATAAAACCATTAGAAAGATACTATCAACTTTACCTAAAAAAACACTCTACAGACTCTAAATTCACAAATCAAGAGTTGATAGATTTAGAAGTTTTATTTTTACTCTCTTGGAGTGGAAACTACTTAAGAGAAAATAACAAGGTTGTAAAAGAACTTTTACAAAAGAAACATACATACACGGAAGAAGAAAAGTATCAACTGATTACTACTTTAACAGATTTTCTAAAAGAAATAGTACCACTTTATAAAAAACTTTGCGAAAAAGGACAGATAGAAATATCCACAACACCTTACTACCATCCTATCTTACCTTTACTCATTGATATCAACTCTGCAAAAGAGAGTTTACCAAACATAGAACTACCAAAAATAAAATCCGGATTTAAAGACGATGCGGATATACAAGTAAAAAAAGCGGTAAATTTTTACCGTAATATTTTTAATAAAAGTCCTGATGGTTTTTGGCCTTCAGAAGGTAGTATCAGCAACGGTACTTTAAAACTTTTCAAAGAGAACAACATCAAATGGACAGCTTCCGATGAAGATGTATTATTTGGTAGTTTAAACGACAGGAATTTAGAAAATATTTACAAAGTGTACGATTATGATGGAGTTAAGATATTTTTCAGGGACAAGTACCTGTCTGATGCTATAGGGTTTAGGTACCAAAACTCAGACCCTGCTATAGCGGTTAAAGATTTCATATCAAGATTAAGACATATATATGAAAAATCCAACTATAATCCGGTTGTAAGTGTGATATTGGATGGAGAGAATGCTTGGGAGTTTTACAAAAACAATGGTAAAGATTTTTTTGATACTTTATACCAAGAGTTATCAAACCAAGAATGGATAGAAACTATCACATTCTCAGAAGTATTAAAAAAAGATATAATCATGGAAAGATTAGGTAGTATAAAAGCCGGAAGTTGGATATACGGAAATTTTTCTACTTGGATAGGTCATCCGGAAAAAAACACAGCTTGGGAGTATCTATCAGAAGCCAAACAGATATTAGAATTTGAAAAAGATAACAAAAATTACAAAGAAGCTAAAAACCACCTTTTGATAGCGGAAGGAAGTGATTGGTTCTGGTGGTATGGAGATGACCACTTTAGCCATTATGCAGACAGATTTGACCTTCTATTTAGACTCAATCTACAAAAAATTTACACATTACTTGAAAAAGATATACCATCAAAACTTTTAAAACCTATAAAAAAACTCTTTAAAGAACCTATAATAAAAGAACCTTCTGGATACATAAAACCAAAGATAGATGGTTTTGTATCAAACTACTTTGAATGGTTATCATCAGGAGAAGTTGACCTTACTTTTGATATGTCTTCAATGTCTTTTGATACAGTTTTAAAAAAACTGTACTACGGCTACGATGAAGATTACCTGTACCTAAGGTTGGACGGTAAAGTGGAAAGTATCACAGATAAAGGCTACACTCTAAAAATATCCATACTATCCACATGTGAAGTGGAGTTTAACCTTCCAATCAAATCTCAGTTGTTAGAAGAAAACGGTATAAAAATATCAGCAAACAAAGTTATAGAAGTTGCAATACCTTTATCCTTGTTTGAGTGTAGAAATTTCGATATATCATTCACACTGTTAAAAGACGGTACCGTGGTAGAAAAACTACCCATCTACAACGTTTTGAATTTAGACATATCAAAAGACTTTACATACGACTGGATGGTATGATGAGTAAAGTACAAACCATTGTAAACATACCTTTTAAAGAGAACCTTTCAGATGACATCCTTGCAGATGCTATCAAGTCGTTTAAAGATTTTCCTGACGAAAGGATGGAAATTTTATTTACAGAAGTTCCTTTATCAGATTTGATTAAGTGGTGTATAGAAAAAGATATACCCCTTGAAACTCTAAAAGATTATTACGATAGATTTATCAGGAAAAAAGGATTAAGTAATCCAAACTTGGAGGAGTTCTTTACTTTATGAAACATTGGAAAGAACTTCTTAAAACTGCATACGATATTTTAAGTGAGGCTAAAATAACTGAGGAAGACTGGACTTTTGGCGGTGGAACTGCATTAGCATACTATTACAACCATAGAGAAAGTAAAGACATTGATATATTCTTTCACGATGCCCAACTGTTGACCTTTGTATCTCCACGATTAAACAGTAAAGCAGAAGGTATAGCAGAAAGCTATACAGAGCAATCAAACTTTTTAAAAATATACATAAACAGCCAAGAAATTGACTTTATTGTTGCACCTAACTTAACAGGTATAAAACCAAACTTAGAAATAATAAACGGTATGAAAGTTTTTGTAGATAATCCGGTTGAAATTGTTACAAAAAAACTTTTTTACCGTCCGGAAAGCCTAAAAATAAGAGATATCATAGATACCGTAATAGTTTATCTTAACAACAGGAATCTGGTAGATATTCTAAAAGCAAAAAAAATAAGGATAAATGCAGATTTAATAAAAATGAGGTTAAAGATTATCAAAGGCTCTGATTA
>NZ_DAIDMN010000062.1 GCF_027448985.1 Sulfurihydrogenibium sp. | reverse complement strand
TTAAATGCTAAAAATTCTGGGTTTCCTCCAAGTAGTATGTCTGTTCCTCTACCTGCCATGTTTGTGGATATTGTAACAGCTCCGACTCTACCGGCTTGGGCGATTATTTCCGCTTCTCTTTCATGATTTTTAGCATTTAAAACGTTATGATGTATTCCTTTTTTCTTGAGTAATCCGGAAAGATACTCTGAGGTTTCCACAGAAACCGTTCCTACTAAAACAGGTCTTCCTTCTTTATGAAGTCTTTCTACCTCTTCTACAACTTGATTAAACTTTTCTTTTTTAGTTTTGTAAACTAAATCCGGATAATCTATCCTTTTAACGGGTTTGTTTGTTGGTATAACTAAAACGTCAAGGTTGTATATCTCTTTGAACTCCAAGGCTTCTGTTTCGGCAGTTCCTGTCATACCTGCAAGTTTTTTATACATTCTAAAGTAGTTTTGGAATGTTATGGAAGCTAAAGTCTGATTTTCTGCTTGAATCTTTACTCCTTCTTTTGCTTCTATAGCTTGATGAAGACCATCTGACCATCTTCTTCCGGGCATGAGTCTTCCTGTAAACTCATCAACTATTACGACTTCTCCATCTTTTACAACGTAATCAACATCTCTGTGATACAGAGTGTTCGCTCTTAAAGATTGATTAATTGCATGAAGTAGGTCAATATTTCTTGGGTCGTAAAGGTTATCTATGTTAAAGTACTTTTCTGCTTTTTCTACACCTTTTTCTGTCAACACTGCTGTTTTATTTTTTTCATCTACAATGTAGTCTTCTTCTTTTGTTAGTGTTTTTACAAAAGAATCTGTCATGTAATAGATTGATACGTCTTCCCCGGATGGTCCGGATATTATAAGAGGAGTTCTTGCTTCATCTATTAAAATAGAATCAACCTCGTCTATTATAGCATAGTGATGACCTTTTACTTGAACCATCTGGTCCTTTGAAAAGACCATGTTGTCTCTTAGGTAATCAAAACCAAACTCGTTGTTTGTACCATAGGTTATGTCTGCTTCGTATGCTGACCTTCTATCACTCTCCACAGCTACCGTGAAAAAGTCTTTTTTTGCTTCTATATCGTACTTTTCCGGTGGTAAAAGTTCACCAAAGTATCCTTTTTCCCATACTCTTTTATCTAAATCTAATGCTCTTTTAAACTTTTCTTCATCAGCCCATTGAATAATGTAAGAAACATGGTTTGTATTTATTACTCCTACCGACAAACCTAAAAATTTATAAATACTTCCCATTGTAATTGCGTCTCTTTTTGCAAGATAATCGTTTACAGTAACAAGATGAACACCTTTTCCTGTTAATGCGTTAAGATATATAGCTATTGCTGCAACAAGAGTTTTACCTTCTCCGGTTTTCATCTCAGCAATCATACCTTTGTGTAAGGCTAAAGCACCTATAAGTTGTACATCAAAAGGTCTAAGTCCAAGTGTTCTTTTTGCAGCTTCTCTTGCCAAAGCAAACGCCAAAGGTAGTTCTTCGATTATTTCACCTTCGGTTATTGCTGTAGATATATGCTCATTATTTCTAACTTTTTCTATCAATTTTAGACTTTCTTCTCTGATTTCTTTGTTTGATAAGGGGTCTAACTGAGGTTCTAATTTATTTATTTTATCAACTATTTCCCTTAATTTTTTTATCTCTCTTTCATTTTTTGTTCCAAAAATTTTTTTTACGATGTATCCTATCAAGGAATCCTCCTAAAAATCAACTTATTGATTTATTATACTCTTTTTTTTATAGTAGAGTTCATAGAATATAAACAAACCAATTCCGATTGTGATAGATGCATCTGCTATGTTAAAGGCAGGCCAGTGATGGTCTTTTATGTAGAAATCTAAAAAATCCCTCACTTGTCCTAAAAATAATCTATCGTAAAGGTTTCCTAAGGACCCACCACCTATTAACGCTAAAGATAATATTTCTAAATTGGATAACTTCTTTTTTGATTTTAAAAAGTAAATAATCACTACAACAGCTGCAACTATTGAAGAACCTATTAAAATCAGTTTTCTTATATAATCTGGAGATTCTGCTAAAATTCCAAATGCAGCACCTTTGTTCCATACTAAGGTAAGGTCAAATAGGTTTGGAATTACATTTATCGTTTTATTAGATAAAATTCTTTCAGCTATTTCTTTTGTTAACAAATCAAGAAAAATAACGACAAAAAATATTCCCCAAAAAAGAGTACTTTTTTTATCCATTATTCAGCCTGATAGTTCTTCGTATCTTCTTCTTCTCCAAGGGTAGGAGGTATTATGTTGTAGAGCATTTCCTCTTCGTTTCTTTGTTGAAAATGTCTTACTATTTCTTCATTTTGGCTACAATCTATACACAATCTAACCCATGGTATTGCTTCCAATCTTTTTTCCCCTATTATAGCTCCACACTCTTCACATATTCCGTAGGTTCCACTATCTATCTTTCTTAACGCTAAATCTATAAGGTATAAAGTTTCTCTATCCGCCTGTGTAAGTCTGTAATGAGTTTCTCTACTTAGCTCGTCCGTTACTGTATCAGCATCGTCTCCAACACCAGTTTTTTCGTTTATATCAGCTTTTGCTGATTCTTCTAAGGATTTTAAAATCTGCTGTCTTTTTTCTAGGAGTTTTTCTCTGATTTTTTCTAAGTCCATTTTAAAAACCTCCAACAAAAATAAGCAAAAATGATATACTAAAATAAATTTTTGTCAAGATTGTTTTTTATACATTTCAATTAACCTTTTTTGTTCTTTCCTTACAAACTCAAAAATATGTTTTTGCTGTGATTCTTTTATGTCTATAAATTTAACTCCATAACATATTATTTTTTGTTTCTCATTTATATTTACAACTTCTGCTTCTTCTTGAATATCTTTATCTAAAAGGGTAAAAGACAGGATTATTTTATCTCCTATACGAATTTTTAGTTTATCCTTATCTTCTGGATTTAAACAAATTTTTGCTCCAGCTGGACTTATATCCATTATTTTTGCTTCTACCCACGCTAAAATATCTTGGTTATCTTCCTTTATTATTTTTCCTACTAAAGCTTCAAGGTCAACTTCAACTCTTGGGTATTCTCTTCTCTGTATTCTGATAAGTTCAAATGTGTGTGGTATTTTAATGATAAATTTCCCGTTTTCGTTTATTATTTCTTCAACTGGTCCTTCCAGATTGTAGGCAGCATCCGATTTTCTTATAAAAGAAATCTTAACTGTATCCCCTATGCTTAGATTTGGAATACTTTTATCTGTTACTATCCAGTACATGTACAGCTCATCTTTATCATATAAGCTTATGCTGTAGTTTCTACCATCTGATGTTTTTAAGGTACCACCTTGGAATAACTCTATATCTTTCGTAGATGTTAATGGAACAAAGTAAGGCACATAATCAAAACCTAACTTTTCCCTCATATCTTTTATTAGGTTTTCATCAAAATCCGGATTCTCTTTTATGTAATGGGTTATTACTTTTTCAAATGGAGATTTAAACTCAATGGACAAAAAAGGGTCTCTACCCATATCTTTAGAGTAGTTCCATAAAATCTCAATTTGTTTATCGTTCAAATTTTTTTCTTTTGCGTATTTTAAGAAGTCTTCATAATGTTTTTTGGCTTTTAATTTTTTACTTAAATTACCCATAAGTATGGCGAATAGAATAAATATGATTAGAAAAATAAGCAAAAATATGATAGCGTTTATGTCAGTGCTACTTAACCTTTCTACCGCCCTCTGATATCCTTCAACTGCTAAGTTTCTATTATCCATCATTAATCCCGATTTTTTCAATTATGATATCATATTTTACGAAAAAAAATCTATAGATAAAGGGTTTTTAAAGATTGGAATTTATCAGAAGCGTTGCCTATATAAATGTTGAAAATTTAAAAGAAAATGTAGAAAGTATTTTTAATTACACCAAGAAAAAAATTTTTGCGGTGGTTAAAGCTGATGCTTATGGTCATGATGCTGAAATTGTTTCAAATCATTTAGAACCTTTAAGTAGTATTGAAGGTTTTTGTGTCGCAACTGCCTACGAAGGATATCTACTAAGAAAATCCGGAATTAGAAAACTTATCTTAGTATTAGGTGGAATTCTTAAAGAAGAGGTTGATATTTTTAATGAGTTTAATCTAACTCCAGTAATATCTGATTTTTACCATTTAGAGTTATCAAAAAAGTTAAAATCAAAAACTGTTCATCTAAAATTTGATACGGGAATGAGAAGACTGGGTTTTTATTTTTCTGATATTGGTAAATTAAGAGAAAAGTTAAGTGGTTTGGCTATTGAGGGGGTTTTATCTCATTTTCCGTCTGCAGATACAGATAAAGAATACACCAAAAATCAGATTAAGGAGTTTATGAAAATTTTAAATTTATTAAATTTAAAACCTAATTATATACATATTCAAAATTCAGCAGGTGTTGTTTACGACTGTCCGTTTTGCAATGTTGTAAGAATAGGATTAGCCCTTTACGGAGAGAAGCCTACATCTGATTATCCAATACATTTAAATCCTGTGATGAGTATACTATCGAAAGTTATTTCTGTAAAAAAAGTTAAAAAGGGAGATAGAATATCTTACAATGGAACATTTCAAGCTCTTACGGATATGAAAGTTGCTGTTGTTTCTTTTGGATATGCTGATGGACTTCCAAGACTTTTATCAAACAAAGGTTGCGTGTTGATTGATGGGGAAAAATGCAGTATTTTAGGGAATATCACAATGGATATGGTCGTTGTTGATGTATCTCATTTAAAAGATGTGAAAGTTGGAGATGATGTTGTTATAGTAGGGAAAAGTAAAGATAAACAGATAACATTTACAGATATTGCAAATCTGTCTAACACAATATCTTATGAAATAATGTGTGGTATATCAAAAAGAGTTGTTAGAAAAGAGGTTAAGTAATATGTTGAATATACTTGTTGTTGATGATGAAAAAAACATTCAAGATTTAATGAGAGATATACTCTCAGATGAAGGATACCATGTGGATACAACCAGAAGTATAACTTCTGCAAAAGATTTGATTAAAAAAAACGCTTATGATGTTGCTTTTTTAGATGTATGGTTAAGTGATGGAGAAGGGTTAGACCTTATACCTTTCATAAAACAAAACTCTCCTGACACCAATGTTGTGATGATATCCGGACATGCAAATATTCCTATCGCTGTAAAAGCAATAAAGGAAGGAGCTTTTGATTTTTTAGAAAAGCCTTTATCAACAGAAACAATATTAGCAACGATTGAAAAAGTAGAAAGAGAAATAAAAATAAAACAAAGTCTCGAATACTTTAAAGAAAAAGAAGAAAGTCAGATAGAGATAATAGGAAACAGTCCTAAAATAGAGGAATTAAAGAAGCAGATTGAAAAAGTGGCTAAAACAAACGCTTGGGTTATGATTTTAGGAGAAAACGGCACAGGGAAAGAACTTGTGGCAAAGTCTATTCATTATCAATCAAACAGAAAAGATTATCCATTTGTTGATATCAACTGTGCATCCATTCCGGATGAGCTTTTTGAGTCAGAGTTTTTTGGATACGAAAAAGGAGCATTTACAAATGCATTTACGAGAAAAATAGGAAAACTTGAACTTGCAGATAAAGGAACACTGTTTTTAGATGAAGTTGCTGATATGAGTTTATCCTCTCAAGCAAAACTTTTGAGAGTTTTAGAAGAAAAAGAATTTTCAAGACTTGGTAGCAATATAAAAATAAAGGTAGATTTGAGAGTAATATCTGCCACTAACAAAGATATACAAAAAGAGGTTGAAAAAGGAACATTCAGACAAGACCTTGCGTTTAGACTATCCGTTATACCGCTTTATGTACCTCCATTAAGAGAGAGAGAAGATGATATCTTACTTTTAGCGGACTACTTTTTGAAAAAGTACTCAATTGAAAATAAAGTGGAACCTCCAATTTTATCTGAAGAAGTTAAAAGTACATTTTTAAATTATAGCTGGCCTGGAAATGTTAGGGAACTTAAAAATTTGATGGAAAGACTTGTAATACTAAACAGTGAATCGGTTATTTACAATAAAGATTTGCCACCTCACATGTTTGCTAGTATAAAAGTAGAAAAAGAGGAATTTATACCTATAACGATAAGACCTTTAAAGGAAGCAAAAGAAGAGTTAGAAAAACAGATGATAAAGAAAGCATTGAAAGTATTTAATAACAACCTTAAAGAAGTTGCAAAAGTTTTAGATATTGATTTATCATCTTTGTATAGAAAAATTAAACAGTACAACTTGGAGGAGTAAAATGCCTTATGTCAATGTTAAGGTAGCAGGAAAACTAACAAAAGAACAGAAAGAAAAAATAGTTGAAGGAATAACGAAACTTTTAGAAGAAGTAGCAAATAAACCGCCTCAATCAACCTACGTTGTAATTGATGAAGTAGATAGAGAAAATTGGGGAAAAGGTGGAAAATTACTTACCGACCTTTGAACTTTCCGCCAACTTTAAAAAGTTTTCTAATATTTTCATACCGGATTGGGTAAGTATTGATTCAGGATGAAACTGAACGCCCCATATAGGATACTTTTTATGTTCTATTGCCATAATCTCACCATCATCTGAACGGGCTGTTATCTCTATATCCGGGGGAAGAGTTGATTCATCTATAACAAGAGAGTGGTATCTTACTGCATTAAACGGATTTGGTACACCTTCAAAAAGTCCTTTTTCATTGTGGTATATTTTTGATGTTTTACCATGCATTAAACATTTTGCCTTTACAATTTTAGCTCCAAAAGCCTGACCTATGGACTGATGACCAAGACAAACTCCTAAAATAGGATATATTCCTTTAAATTTTTTTATAACATCAACAGAGATTCCGGCTTCATTTGGAGTACATGGTCCGGGGGATATTACGATGGCATCAATACTATCCATATTTTCAATGTCTTGTAATGTAATCTCATCGTTTCTTTTTACTAATACCTCTTCTCCTAATTCGTAAAAGTACTGAACTATGTTGTAAGTAAAGGAGTCGTAGTTATCTATCATCAAAATCATTTCTTAACCTCAGATTTTATTGGTGAAATCTTCCATCGATGTTGTTAAAATGGCAACTTTTCTTAACTGTTTTAACTTTTCTAAGTCCTGTAAATCTTTGATTTTTTCTTTTATGTCATCCGGAACGTTTCCAAACTTTGATTCTAATATTTCTATAATAGATTCTTGAGCATCTAATATAAGCCCTTGTTGTAATCCTTGTTGTAATCCTTGTTGTAGCCCTTGTTGTAGCCCTTGTTGTATGCTTTCTTGAATTATTTTTTCTTTTGCTTTTTTTATTGATTCACTGAAAGGTGGAAACCTTTCTAAGTCTTCTAAACTTATTTCTATTGTTATTGGCATATTTTCCTCCTTTTTCATTCTTTCTTCCAGCTTATCAAATATTATATTTCTTATTTTTGCTATTTCAAACAGTACTGTAAAAAGTTCTTTTTGTTCTTTATGAGGTTTACTTTTTATTGTTTTTATTATCTCTTGTAGATAAAAATCCGGATTCTCTATATTACATAATCCGGCTATGAGTTTATCTGCTAAATTTTCACTTGTGATTAGTTCTTTACATGGAAGGTTTCTTATATCTATAAGTTTGTATCTGTAAGTGAAAAAAGGAGCCTTTATTTCTTCTTTCATTCTTAATGGTTCATTTCCAACGTATAAGCAAACCTGAGTTATATCAGATGTATTGTACTTATCTTTTATAAGATAGTAATATTCAAACATTCTATCTGGCATAATTAAGTCGTTTGTACTTTGGATTTCAAGGTGTAAAATTCCACCAGTTTCTAATCTTACGACGAAATCAGCTTCTCTTCTTTTTACTGAACTTAAATTTGTGTCTTGTAGTACTTCCCACTTTATTTCTTTACCAAGAAGAAGCCCCACCAGTTTTGTGGGGCTGTTTTTGAGTATGTTTTTTAAAAGTATGTCAACTTTTATCTTATCCGGCATTCTTTATAAATAAAACCAAGTCTTTCAATCTTGTTGAGTAGCCGTATTCGTTGTCGTACCAAGATGCTACGTGAACAAGATTTCCATCTATTACCTGTGTTAAGAGTGAATCAAATATTGAAGAAGCCGGATTACCTACGATGTCGGAAGATACTATCGGGTCTTCACAGTAGGCTAAAATTCCTTTCATCTCTCCTTCTGCATATTTTTTCATAGCTGCGTTAACTTCTTCTACAGATGTTTCTTTTTCTACTACAACTGTTAAATCGATAAGTGAACCATCTGCAACTGGAACCCTTCTTGCAGTTCCGTCTAACTTTCCTTTCACTTCTGGAATGACTTCTCCTAACGCCTTTGCGGCTCCTGTTGTTGTAGGAACGATATTTACTGCTGCGGCTCTTGCTCTTCTAAGGTCTTTGTGTGGAAGGTTTCTTATATCTATAAGTTTGTATCTGTAAGTGAAAAAAGGAGCCTACTGTGAAGACCCGATAGT
>NZ_DAIDMN010000061.1 GCF_027448985.1 Sulfurihydrogenibium sp. | reverse complement strand
CCACATCCGTCCGATGTGGCAGTAAAACTGATAGAAAAAATACTACAAAACAAAAAAGAAGCTTTAGAAGAAGCCTAAACTATATAAAAAATTTGGAGTGATAAAGTGGAAAAACCAAGAGAGTGGTTAAGAGAAAAAAGCATAGCAAAAAAGGTGTTGACAGAAAGTAGTATAGTTTTAGAAGTTGTAGATGCAAGAATACCACTTTTAACAAGAAACAGTGTAGTTGAATCCTTAGCAAGAGAGAGAAATAAAAGTCTTATAGTTGTTTTAAATAAATCGGACTTAGTTCCAAAAGATTTTTTAGAAAAAGCTGTTAAAGAGATAGAAAAAGATTTTCCGGCTGTAAATTTTTCAGCCCATAAAAATATAGGTGTAAATCAACTACTTGAAAAGATAAAAGAGATAGCAAAAGAAAAAGTGATAGTAAAAGTAGGAGTTTTAGGTTATCCAAACGTGGGAAAGTCTTCCGTGATAAACGCATTAAAAAAGAAAAAAGTAGCCACAACATCACCAAAACCCGGAATGACAGTAGGAGAAAAACTCATTAAACTTGACGACAATATATACCTTATAGACACACCCGGAATAATAACCCTTGAATACCAAGAAGATTTAGCTCTCAAAGGTTCCTACATTCCGGATAAATTACCACATCCGTCCGATGTGGCAGTAAAACTGATAGAAAAAATACTACAAAACAAAAAAGAAGCTTTAGAAGAAGCCTACAATGTTAAAGTATCTGACAATCCGGTTGAAACCTTAGAGATTATCGGCAAAAAACTAAACTACAAGATAAAGGGAGGAGAAGTAGATTACGACAGGACAGCCAAAAAAATCCTTTGGGACTGGATAAAAGGTCATATAAAAGCCTACTGGTTATAAACTATGAACGGATATGCTATAATATGTTTACCTTTGATATGAGGGATAGATAATAACAAAAAAGAGGTAAACTTATAAATGCTAAGTTCATTAAAAGAGATAGGAGAGATACTTTTAAAGGTAGAAAATAAAGAAGAAATTGATATACTCTTAGAAAATCCGGATAGTAATGGTACCTATAAAACTGTATGGGTTTTAAATTTTAGTAAAGATTTTGAATTTCTAGGAGTCTCTGTTGAAGAATTCAAAAAAGAAAATTGGAAGTTATATTTGTATAAAAAAGGACCAAGTAACGGTTTAGATTACTCTCCTACATCTAGGGTAACAGAGTATAAAAAAACATTTGAAAACAAAATTTTAAGATGGTTAAAAGAAAACGATGAACCTAACATAAAGAAAATGTATCAACAACTTGAAGGAAAAAAAGATGATATATTAAAAACTTTAGAAGAGTTAGATAAACAGAACAAAGGGAACAAAATTCTTACTGTAAAGATAGATGGAAAATATCCGTACGAAATAGAAAATTTTAAAACAATCCTTTTAGAAGATTACATTTCAAAACTCAAGGAGGTATCCAAGAGAAACAGTTTATGTAGCATATGTGGAGAGATAAAAGAGGAAGTGTTTACAACATCCAACATTTACAAATTCTATACCTTGGATAAACCTGGATATATTGCCGGAGGATTTAGAGAACAGGATGCATGGAAAAATTTTCCTATTTGTAAAGACTGTTTTTTAAAAGTAGAATACGCGAAGAAATACGTAGAGGAAAATTTAAAGTTTAACTTTTATGGAAAAACTTACTATATAATTCCACATCTCATTTTAAACACTAAAGAAGCGTTAGAAGAAATAAACGATATTCTTAAACACTTAAGCGGGAAAGTAACCTTAGATAAAGGGAAAAATTTTTCAAGCGATGAGAAAGAGATTTTAATGCTACTTAAAGATTACAAAGATTTTGTGAGTTTTTATTTGTTGTTCTTGAAAAAAGAAAACTCAGCAGAAAGAATACTATTACTAGTAGAGGATGTTTTACCTTCAAGGATTAGCAAAATATTTTCAGCCAAAGAAGACGTAGAAAAAGCATTCAATCAAAGTTACAACTTTGGAAAATTAAATCAGTTTTTGGATCTTTATGATAAGTTATTTTTTGAAATCGTTGAAAGAATCTTTAAGGGAGGTCTATTAGATTTTCAAACTCTAATAGGTATTTTCACCAGAAAAATAAGAGAAAAGTTTTTGACGGATTACGATGATAAATTCAAATATCTTGTTTTAGATGCAGTTATGAATTTAAGATTTTTAGGGAATCTTAGATTATTAAATTTCGGAGGAGAAAGAATGGAAAATTTAGATGAAATTTATCAAAAGTTAGGAGGTGCTCTAAATACACCAGCTAAAAAAGGAATATTTTTATTAGGAGTTTTAACACAAATACTTTTAGATATTCAAAATAAGGAAAGAAACTCATCACCATTTATTAAATCATTAAAATCTTTAAAAATGAATGAAGAAGATATAAAAGGGCTTTTACCAAAAGTGATAAATAAATTAATGGAATACAACGAATACAAATACATTCAAAAAGAAATTGCAAAAGAAGTATCAAAAAATTTTCTTATACAAGATAAATTTAAACTAAACGTAGATGAGATAAACTTTTATTTTGCAGCCGGAATGGCTCTTAAAAACGAAGTTTTAAATATTCTTTATGAAAAATTTAAAGTAAATAAGGAGGAAAGCGATGGCAATCAAAAATAGGAGAGAGTATTTATTTTTATACGATGTTAGTTATGCCAATCCAAACGGAGACCCAAACGATGAAAATAAGCCAAGAATAGACGAAGAGTCTGGAAAAAATATCGTTACGGATGTAAGGCTCAAAAGAACCATTAGGGATTATCTCATGAAATTTAAAGGAGAAGAAATATTCGTTAGAGAAATAGCTAACAACGATGGCAAAATCCAAGATGCAAAAGCAAGAGCTGAAGATTTTGAGAATAATCCGGATAAAATTTTGGATAACTGTATTGATATAAGACTATTTGGAGGAACAATTCCTATAAGAACAGATAAAAATAAAGACAGCTCTATTACCTTTACAGGACCTGTCCAATTCAATATGGGACAGTCACTTCATAGGGTGAAGTTGGAATTTATAAAAGGTACAGGAGCGTTTGCATCAAAAGAAGGAAAAGAACAAAAAACTTTTAGAGAAGAATGGATTTTACCTTACTCACTAATTGCGTTTCATGGCGTAGCGAACGAAAATGCAGCCAAAGATACAAAATTAAAAGAAGAAGATTTAGAACTTATGAAAGAAGGTATGTGGGAAGGAACTAAAAACCTTATTACAAGGTCTAAAAACGAACAAATACCAAGATTACTGATAGAAGTAGTATACAAAGAGAGTGTACACTCACATATAGGAGAACTACATAGATATGTAAAAATAGAATCAGAAAAATCCGATGAAGAGATAAGAAGTACCGACGATTTTATCTTAAATGTAGATAAGCTTATAAAAGTTATAGAGGAAGAAGCGGAAAAGATAGAAAAAGTATTATTCAAGATTGATAGAAATCTAAAATTAAGTAGAGAACTTAAATCAGATAAAGTAAATTTTGAGGAGATGAAGATATAGATGAAAGTATTAGCCTTTGATTTATGGGGTGATTACGGTCATTTTAAAAAGTTTTATACCACTTCTTCACCCCTTACTTTTTCTATTCCACCTAATACCGCCATTTATGGAATGATTGGTGCCATAATAGGTTTAGCAAAAGAAGAATATTTAAAACATATCAACGGAAGAACGACAAAAATAGGTATAGAAATTTTAAAACCTATCAAGAAAACAAGAATTACCTTAAACTACATAGACACAAAACAACACTTTTATCTTATAAAAGGTAGAACGCAAATCCGAACAGAATTTTTAAAAGAACCGGCTTATAGGTTATACATACACATTTCTGATGAAAATTTATTTAATGAACTGATTAACAGAGTCAAAACTAAGCAAAGTTATTACACTCTATCATTAGGTTTGGCAAATCTTTTAGCTAACTTTCAATTCAAAGGACTTTATGATGTAGAAACCTTAGAACAAAGTGATAAAGTTAACTCTGTAATACTTACAGAAAATGTAGAAAGTATAGAAATGAAAGAAGGGAAAAAATATTTTAAAGAAAGAATACCATTAGATATGAAGGAAGATAGAGAAGTAATTTGTTATAAAGAGATTGTTATGGAATTGGAAGGAAACACCATAGAAGGTAAGTTTAAAAATTGTTATAAAGTAGGAGATAGAATAATATCATTTCTAACACCATGAACGCTTCTGGAATATTTTCACATCCGGATAGATACTTAGAACAACATCTTAGCAATGTTATAGAAATAGGTCTGAAATTTTTTGATGAAATATTCAGCGATGAAATTTCAAAAGACATTTTTACCATAATAGCATTTTCTCACGATATAGGAAAAACAACTAAATTTTTCCAAGAGTACATAACAAAAAAAGATAGAAATTTAAAAAGTAAAAAAGAAACCAAACATTCTTTGTTAGGAGCGGTAGTAAGTTTACATTTAACTGATAGATATTTAAAATCAAAATGTATTGATAACAAATTTTTACTTGCTTTGTCTTTTATAATTCCAAAAAGACACCACTCTAACTTAAAAGAATTTTTATACGAGTTTATAATAGAAGATGAAGAGAAAAATATATTAAAAAAACAGATAGAAAGTATAGATAAAGAAAAATTCAACCATTTTCTAGAACTTCTCAGAATAGAAAAAAAAGAAATTGTAAGTTTTGACTTTAACGATATCAATTTAGAAGAGATAGAAATTAAACTGCTTGAAATAAAAAGGTATATAAGGAAGTTAGAAAAAGACAGTACATTGGACTACTTTATAGACACCGCTATTTTCTACTCATTGTTACTTGATGCAGACAAATCCGATGTTGGAATAAAAACGGATAAAAGTATACTATTTAAAAACATAGACATAAATCCAAAAATAGTAGACCAGTACGTATCCAAACTCAAAAATACAGAAAATGACTTGCACAATCTACGGTATCAAGCTTACAAAGAAGTATCTGAAAAAGAGATAAACCTAAATGAAAAAATATACACAATTACGCTACCAACAGGAATAGGGAAAACTCTAATATCTCTAAAAGTAGCTTTAAATATAGCAGATAGGTTTAAAAAAGAAAAAGGTAAAAACTTAAAGATAATATACTGCTTACCGTTTTTGTCGGTAATAGAACAAAACTATAAAGTGATAGAAAACCTTTTAAAAGAGAGTATGAGTTTAGATAATTCCATTTTGATGAAATACCACCATCTTACAGGATTTAATTACAAAGGGGAAGATGACGAGTTTGACTACGACACAAGTAGAATTCTGATAGAAGGTTTCAACAGCAAAATCATCACAACCACTTTTATACAGTTTTTCTACTCATTTATAGGAAATAAAAATAAGATGTTAAGAAAGTTTCATAAGTTCACAAACTCTATTGTAATATTAGATGAAATTCAATCTATTCCACATCATTTTTGGCTTTTGATAAAAGAAACTCTTTACAAAATGGCAGAAAGGTTTAACTTTTATGTAATTCTTTCAACCGCAACACAACCTATGATTTTTGACAAACATGTAGAGCTTGCAGATTATCAAAAGTATTTTGAAGCACTAAACAGGTATAATATTCATATAAACAAAACTCCACAAACACTACAAGAGTTTTATAAAAGCGTAAAAATAGAAGATAACAAGTTCTACCTTTTTATAATGAATACAGTCAATAGTGCGAAAGAGCTTTATAACTTATTAAAAAACGAATACAAAGATGAAATACTTTTTCTTTCTACACATATAGTTCCAAAACAAAGATTAGAAAGAATAAACCAGATAAAAGAAAAGAAAAAAAGGATAGTGGTATCAACACAGTTAGTAGAAGTTGGAGTAGATGTTGACTTTGATGTAGTTTACAGAGATTTTGCACCTTTAGACAGTGTGATTCAGTCTGCTGGCAGATGCAATAGAGAAGGGAAAAAAGAAAAAGGAATTTTATATTTAGTCAATTTAAAAGATGAAAATGGAAGATTTTATCACTCTTACATTTACAGTAACATCTTAACTTATATAACACAAGAGGTTTTAAAAGAAAATTTTTACGAAGAAAAAGATATTTTAAATCTTTCAAAGAAATACTATCAACTCGTTAAGGAAAGAGTTTCCGATGATAAATCAGTAGAATTGTTAAAAGCTCTTTATGGTTTGAAATTTTCAGGCGACAAAGAGAAAGACCGTATAAATTCTATTGAAGATTTTGTTTTAATACAGGAAGATTTTTATAAAAGTGATGTGTTTGTAGAAATAGATGAAAAAGCAGAAAAAGTATGGAAAGAATACGAAAATATACTGAAGATAGAAGACGTTTTTGAAAGAAAGGAAGCATTTGACAGAATAAAAAAAGATTTTTACGATTATGTAATATCCGTTCCTATCAAAGAAAATATACCACTCTTTGAAAATTACTTTTACTATATACCAAAATCTAATTTAGATGAATATTATGATATTGAATCCGGATTTAAAATCAAAACCGAGGGTTATCTTGAGTATTAACATTGATGAAATAAAGATTAACGGCACATTAATATGGTACTATTATATCTGTAAAAGGGAGGTTTGGCTTATTGGTCATGGAATAGAAGCCGACCAAGAAAATGAATTTTTGGTGCTTGGAAAGCATATTCATGAAATTTTTTATAAAAAAGAGAAAAAAGAAATCATGATAGATAACACTATAAAGATAGATATCATTTCTCATAAAAAAGTTGTAGGTGAGATAAAAAAATCATCAAAATTTTTACAAAGTGCTAAGATGCAAATTGCTTTTTATCTGTATTATCTTAAAAAAGAAAAAAATTTATATTTATCTGGAGAGTTGTTAATACCAGAAGAAAGGAAAAAAGAGATGGTAACGCTTACATCAGAGTTAGAAAAAGAGTTAGAAAACACTATAAAAAACATAAAAGTGATTTTAAGGCAACCTAAACCTCCAAAGCCGGAGAAAATACCTTACTGTAAAACTTGTGCGTATAAAGAAATGTGCTGGAGTTAAAAATGAAAAAATCTATTTATATATTCAATAATGGAACAATAAAAAGAAAAGATAATACTATCTACTTTGAAAAAGATGAAGAAAGAAAAATCATTCCAGTAAATTCTGTGTCAGAAATCCATATATTTGGAGAGGTTGATTTAAATAAAAGAGTTTTAGAGTTTTTTACCCAGAACAAAATTCCACTTTTTTTCTATAACCATTACGGTTATTACGTAGGAAGCTATTATCCTAGGGAGTACCTTAACTCTGGATTGATAACACTAAAACAAGCACAATTTTACTTAAATGTAGAAGAAAGATTATTTTTAGCAAAAAGTTTTGTAAAAGGAGCTGTAGATAACATTTTACAAAATCTTAATTATTACAAAAAAGTAAAAGGAGAATATTTAAAAGAAACAATCCAAATAATAAAAGAAAAATACAGCGAAATAGACAGTAAAAACGATACACTATCCTTGATGGCTATTGAAGGAGAAATAAGAAAATTATACTATGAAGCATTTAACATAATTTTAAACTCAGGAGATTTTTTATTTGATAAAAGAACAAAAAAACCTCCTGAAAATCCACTTAATGCGCTAATAAGTTTTGGAAACTCTTTGATGTACACTACAGTATTAGCCCAGATTTACAGAACTCATTTGGACCCAAGAATAGGATATCTACACGAAACAAACCAAAGAAGTTTTAGTCTTAACTTAGACATAGCGGAAATATTCAAACCTATTATTGTTGACAGAGTAATTTTTAGTTTAATAAACAAAGGTCAGATAAAGTTAAATCATTTTGAAGAAGATGTTGAATTCTCGTATCTAAATGAAAAAGGAAGACAGCTTTTTATAAAAGCATTTGAAGAAAAGTTATTAACAACAATAAAATATAAAAACCTTGGTAATGTTTCTTATAGAAAGCTAATCAGACTTGAATGTTATAAACTTTATAAACATTTCTTAGAAGAAGAAATTTATAAACCATTTATAGCAGAGTGGTAAGTTGTTTGTAATTTTAGTTTACGATGCAAATGAAAAAAGAGTCCAGAAATTTCATAAAATTTGTAAAAAGTATCTTATACATGTGCAAAATAGTGTGTTTGAAGGAGAGATTTCGGAAGCCAACTATAGATTACTTGTAGATGAGCTAAAAGAAATTATGAATAAGGACGAAGATTCTATTTTAATCTATAAATTTAGAACAAAAAAATATTATGAAAGAGAGGAACTTGGTATCAAAAAACCTTCACATGAAGATATTTTCTTTTAAACCGTTATTACTCCGTCGTCCTATCCAAAATGGCAAAATTTTGTCTCAATAACTATATGCAAATGAGACGCAAAAACTGTAAGTTATTGATAAATAAAAACCGTCGATGTCCAGGGGTTTTTGCAGGATTGGAGGTCGACGGGAAAAAACACATTCCGGTTGAAATTTTTAAAAAATTTGTATAGGTTCATATAGACAATGAGCATCTACCTTGATAAAATAATCAAACAAAATAGGAGGTAGATAAAATGAAA
>NZ_DAIDMN010000060.1 GCF_027448985.1 Sulfurihydrogenibium sp. | reverse complement strand
CTTTCATTTTATCTACCTCCTATTTTGTTTGATTATTTTATCAAGGTAGATGCTCATTGTCTATATGAACCTATACACACAGTTGACTACACAGAAGAAGAACCAATAACAAGAAGAATTACAACCTATGAAGGTGAAAATCAAGAGTCAGATATTTTTTCTGAATACTATCAAGGAGGTTAAAAATGAAATATAAAGTCAAGTTGGACTATCCAAACATCTTAGTAATTGATGGTATGGAATACATGCTTTTTCCTGAAAAAGAAATAGAACTTCCGGAAACAGCTGAAATTGTGCAAACTTATGTAGGTTTAGAATATCTTGAACCACTGATAACAGATGACACTCCAAAAAAATCAAAAAAGGAGGTAAACAATGCCGGCTAATTACTTGCATGGAGTAGAAACTATTGAAGTTTTGAAAGGACCAATACCCGTAAGAGAAGTAAAATCTGCGGTAGTGGTTGTGATTGGCACTGCTCCTATCCATCTGACAAAACCAACAGGCATTTCCGAAAACGACTGGTATAACCAACTTGTCAACCAGCCTATACTTGTTCTTGATAGAGACGATGGAGTAAAATTTTTCGGAGAACCAACTTCTGGTTATACTATTCCTTATGCACTTAATGCAATCTTTGACCATGGCGGAACCACTATCATTGTTGTCAATGTTTTTGACCCAAGAGTGCATAAAAACGAAAATAATCAGCCTGACCCTTCCAAAGTTACTTCTGCTGATGTAATTGGAAGCATAGATTCCACAACCGGAAAAAGAAAAGGATTGAAAATAATAGATGAGCTTTATTCACAATTTGGATTTACCGCAAAACTTATACTTGCTCCAGTGTATTGTGAATCACCAGCTGTTGCATCTGAAATGATAGCTCTCGCAGAAAAAAGCAGGGCTCTTGCTCTTATTGATGCTCCTGCTGGTATGACAGTTCAGCAAGTTATCAACGCAAGAGGAGTAGGAGGTCAACTAAACACTTCTTCGTATAGAGCTGTTATCTGCTATCCTCATCTGAAAGTTTATGACACAGCAACCAATTCTGAAAGAATTGAACCTTTCTCCCAAAGGCTCGCTGGAGTAATAGCAAAAACTGACCATGAAGATGGCTATTGGTTTAGCCCTTCCAATAGAGAAATTCTTGGCATCATAGGTATTGAAAGGCCTATAACCGCAAGTGTCAACGACCCAAACACGGAAGCAAACATACTTAATGAAAATGGGATAGTGACAGTTTTCAATGCTTTTGGAACAGGATATAGAGTCTGGGGCAACCGCTCTGCAGCATGGCCTACAAAAACAGACCCTAAGAACTTTATATCAGTAAGAAGAACAGCAGACATAATTGCAGAATCAATAGAATATTCAACAATGCAGTTTTTAGATAAACCAGTTACAATAACAATTGATGGAGTTCTATCATCAGTAAATGCTTTCATAAGAACACTCATTGGAAGAGGAGCTCTTGTTGATGGCAAATGCTATTTTATGAAAGACAAAAACCCACCTGACAAATTAGCCCTTGGACATCTCACTTTTACATACGAAATCATGCCACCAACTCCTGCTGAAAGAATTACATTTGAACAAGTTATAAACATTGAACTCTTGAAAAAAATAACCGGGTAGGAGGTAAGCTATGGCTATAGAAATAGCAAAAGTTTTCAACGCAAGAGTTTACATTGATGGGACTGACTTCATAGCAAAAGCGGAAGAAGTAGAATTACCGAAACTAAAATTCACATTTGCTGACACAAAAGCACTTGGATTATACGGTGCTTCTGAACTTCCAACTGGAATTGATAAAATGGAAGCAAAAATAAGATTCAACTCAACATATCCGGATTTTCTCTCAATTGCATCAGACCCATTCACATCAAGAACAGTAATAGTAAGAGCACCATATCAAGTTTGGACACAGCAAGGAGTAGCAAAAACATCATCTCTTAAAGCTGAAATTAGAGGCTTTTTCAAAGAATTTGACAGCGGAAAATTCAAAAGAGGAGATAGTGCAGAATCAGAAGCTACACTTTCAGTACTGTATTTCAAATTAGAAATAGACGGACAAGAAATCGTAGAAGTAGATACTCTCAACAATATTTACAAAGTCAATGGACAAGATAAACTTCAAGACTACAGAACAGCCATAGGAGGATAAACATGAAAGAAATAAAACTCTCGAACGGCAAAGTTGCAGTTATAAAAGAAGGTAAAGGAAGAGATTTATTTTGGGCTTACAGAAATGCAACAGACCCTGCTGATATCATAAGGTTATTGATAACAAGGCTGATTACAATTAACGGAGAGCCTATCACAGAGGACACTCTTGATGAACTTCCTATACAAGATGCAATGCTACTTATAAGAGTTTTTACAGAGTTTTACTCCCCTTTGTTAGCAGAGAGAGTATCCTCAGCATGATAAAGCATGGATTTAGATATGAAGAACTTTCTAACATGTCTTACGAGGAGCTTTTATTTTGGGCAAACACTCTTAATGAATACTATGAAAAACTCAACGAAGATATTTAAGCCTTTCCTTCAGGAGTTTTCTAATCTTCCTCTTTTGCCTTTGTTTTTCAATAAATCGTGTAATTGCTGGCTTACCAAGAACATAGAAAAGATAACCAAAGGCAATAAGAGGAACGAGGAAAATAACCAGCCCACCAAGAACATAACCTATAAAAATGCTTAACATGATACCAAACACAAAAGGCATACTTATAAGGATAAACCATGGACTTCAAAATTGCAATAGCACTTCAACTGGTAGATAACTTCACAAAACAGCTTTTTGAGGTAAGGGAAAACCTCACAAAGTTTTCTCAGGATATAGAAAAGACCCAGAGAGGGCTTACCAAACTGGGAGAAACCTTTAAAAAAGCCTTTGACCCTAAAACCTTATGGGAAACATCAGAAAAATTTGAGAACTTTTCATCTCAGATAGCACAAGCAACAGCCCTTCCATTGGCAGGTATAACACAAACACTTAGAGCTTTCTCAGAGATGGAATCTGCTCGCACAGAAATGGAAGTAGCTTTTATGACACGGACAGGCCTTCCAGAAGAAATTTCAAAGATAAACAAGATAGTAGATGAGCTCGGAACAAAACTTCCGGGTACTACCGCAGACTTTTACAGAGTTGCAACAGCCCTAAAATCCGCAGGTATGAGCGCTAAGGACATAGCAGAAGGAGTCCTAAAAGGTGCATCTTATTCGTGGGTCCTATTCAAGCGAGAGGTATCTCCCGAACAAGCAGCAGAATACATGCAAGAGTTTGCCAACGCATTCAAAATTCCTGCAAATCAGTTTATGGATTTTGTAGACCAACTACAAAGAGTTAAATTTGCATCAGGTTTGACACTTACTGAAATAGCTTATTCAACCAAGTATTTTTCAGCTGAGATTAATCAACTTGGCATAACAGGCATTAACGCTTTTAAACTGATGGGGGCATGGATTGGTACACTAAGTCAACTCGGACTTAAAGGTGAAACAGCAGGAACTTCAATTAGGTCAGTTTTGCAAAACATTATTAATCTTGATGAAAATGTAGCTAAACTTTCAAAACAAGGAATAGATTTACAGATTAGTACAAAAGATTTTCTGGACGAAAATGGAGCTTTCAAACTTGAACAGTTTTTAATAACCATAAGAGACAAACTTAGTGCAATTAATGACCCACTTCAAAGAATGCAAGTTTTAAAAACACTTTTTGATGGAGAAGGTATGCGTGCCATAGCTCCATTGCTTGGTAAAACAAAAGAAGAGGCGCTGGAATATTTAAAAGCAATAAAAGATAGCTTTAGTCCGGAAGAATATGAAATGATGAAAAAACAAATAGAATTTGGAGGATTTAGCGGTCTTGAAGAGATGGCAAAAGCTATGCATGAGCAGGCAAGCCTTCAGGATAGGATTAACAAAACACTTAACACCTTTTCCAACATTTGGGAATCCCTTCAAGGAACAATGACAAGCCTTGCAGCCATAATTGGTGAACTTGTTGCACCATCTATGAAATTACTTATGGATACAGTGAACAACTTTATAGGAAAGATTGCGGACTTTATAAGCAAGCATCAAACACTTTCAAAGGTGCTTACTTATACAGTTGGTGGTTTTGTAGGCTTTTTAGCTGTGCTTGGAGCGGTTGGGATAGTAGTTGCAAGCATGATGAAACTTTTTGCCTTTGCATTCGCTCCCTTTATATGGTTTATGCGAATTGCTCTTGTAAAAGGACTAACAACTGCCATTTTCCAAAATGCCCTTGCCTTTATGAAATGGGCAATAACAGGCACCACTTCAACTGGCTGGTTAAAAACACTGGATTTCCTTTTACTTCGGGCAAAACTTTCAATGCTTCAACTTGTTGGTGTAATCAAACTCAAAACTATAGCCCTGAGAGCAATGGCTTTGGCTTGGATTACCTCTCCGATAGGACTTATTATTGCAGGAATATCAACCTTGATTGCCATAGGATATCTTTTATATCGCAACTGGGATAAGGTTATAAAAGCTTTAGTCTGGCTTTGGAACTGGCTCAAAACTACATTGTCTTCAGTCTGGAACTGGCTCAAAACTAACTGGCAGAAGGTTTTACAGGTCTTTCTTATGATTAACCCTCTCACAGCCCCTATTATAGCCTTGCAAAAACTTATTCAGTTTGTGTCAGGGATAAACCTTTTCCAAGCAGGACAAAAAATAGTGAATTCCCTATGGGAAGGTATCAAATCCATTGCAAACAAGCCTGTGCAGATATTCAAAGAAATAACACAGAAAATCAGAAATCTACTACCTTTTAGCCCAGCCAAAGAAGGACCTTTAAAAGATATTAACAGAATTAAGCTTATTGAAACAATAGCAGAAAACATTAAGCCAGCTCCACTCGTTAATCAGTTTTCAAATGTTTTATCTCAAGCCACCTCTATCCGTCCTCTTGTCCAACCCGTAAAACAAGTCCTTGAACCTGTAAAAGCTTTCACTCAACCATTAATCCAACCCGTAAAACAAGTCCTTGAACCTGTAATAAAAGCCTCTACAAGCTCTACGAACATTGTTATTAATCTTGGCGGTGTACATATAACAGGCAAAATGACTACTGATGAAGCAAAGGTAGTCGCACAGGACATTGAAAGAGAAATCCGGAAAGTTTTAGATAAAATACAAAACGAAAGAATGAGGAGGGCATACTGATGCAGTATGCATCAATCGGTGATATAGTGTTTGAAATAACATCATACAAACAACACTCAGAAAATCAAGAATACATATATGCAAAACATCAAACTATCCTCCCACCATCAAGCCTTCAGTTTATGGGGACAGAACTACGGGAAATAAACATTGCTATACGCTTTCACAGAGAATTTTGCAATCCACTTGAAGAATATAAAAAACTTCAAGAGATAGCAAAACAAGGAACAGCCCAAAAGCTTATAATTGCAAACACAGTCGTCGGAGATTTTGTAATAAAAAAAATAAATGCGGAGTTTCAACAAATAGACGTTTTTGGAAAACCAATTGTAATTGATTGCAATATAGAACTACTTGAATACATAGAAAAGCAATTAGAACAAAAAAATACAACACCAAAGAAAAAAGAAAAACAAAAAAAACAATACAAGAACAATGCAACAACAAAAGACAAAAAAAACGCAGAAAAAATAATTACAAAGAAAACAAACCCTGACGGCTACCAATATCATGAAATAATACAGAGGAAACAATGAAAGAATATATCACTAAGGATGGAGATAGATGGGATTTACTTGCCTGGGAGTTCTATGGAGACCCTTATCTTTATGTGGTTTTGCTTGAAGCCAATCCGGATTTAAAACACTATTCAGTTTTGCCAAGTGGCAAAAAATTAAAGGTACCGATTGTCTATATAGATGAAGCTTCAGAGGTGAGCCCACCATGGCAGAGGGATTAATAGTCCCAAAACCTTATCTATACGTGGAATTGAACAATCAGGATGTGTCTACCTGGATTGTGCCCTTTTTGATTTCTTTCAAATATGTGGATAACGATGGATTGCAAAAGGATGAGTCAGATGATGTAGAGATAGAGGTTGAGGATGCAAAAGGCATATTCCGGAATAATCCACCTGCAAGGGGTTCAAGTCTAAAAGTGAAATTTGGTTATGAAGAACGCATCAGGAATGCTGGAGTTTTTTTTATAGATAGTTTTACATACAGAGCAAGTAGGAATGGGGATATATTTATAATCAAAGCTTTAGCTAAAGATGTAAAATCATCGTATAGAACTATTAAAACTACTGCATTTGAAAATACAAGCTTGAAAAAGATAGCAGAAGAAATTGCAAAGAGACAAGGCTATCAGCTTGACTTTGCAGGAGAGGATATAGCTTTTACAAGAATTACACAACAAGAGAAAAGGGACCTTCAATTTTTGTCTGAGATTTGTAAGAAATACGGATACATATGCAAGGTTGCAGATAACAAGCTAATTGTTAGGAGTTTAAACGAAAGGCTTTCTTCAAATACGATATACACTCTTACAAGAGAACATGTAATAGATTTCTCTTTTGAAGCAAGTTCCCTTTACGAAGGGAATATAGAAGTTGTTTACTTGGATGTTGATAAAAAAGATAACATACAATCAAAAGAAAAAACAAAAGTTAAAGCAAGCGGGGATGTAAAGAAAGTTAATGTAAGAGTTGAAAACAAAACTCAAGCAGAAAAAATAGCAAAAGCACAGAAAACTCTAAACGAAATGAAAGAGATAAAAGCTCGGTTAGTCTGTGTAGGTATTCCAGAACTATATGCAGGCGGGAATGTAGAAGTCAAAGGTTTTGGAGCCTTTGACAGGGTCTATTACATAGCAAGAGCGGAACACAGGATTACACGGAACGGATATACCACGGAGCTTGAACTATACAGAAACCCACAGGAGGCTCAGAAGAAATGATAAAAGTTGGTAAAGTCGTAGCAGTAGATGAGAAAACCTGCAGATGTAGGGTTCAACTTGAAGATAATGACGGGGTGGTGACATATTGGCTTCCTATAATTGTGAATAAGTCCCAAAAAGACAAGTTTTACTGGCTTCCGGATATTGGAGAGGAAGTGCTTTGTGCTTTCCTTGAGCATGGAATAGAACAGGGCTTTGTGCTTGGAGCCATTTACAACGAAAAAGATACAGTGCCAGTTGTCAGCAAGGATAAGTATCATATAAGGTTTGAAGATGGGACTACGATTGAGTATGACAGAAAATCTCACAAGCTTTCAATCAATTGCGTAGGAGATGTAGAGATTGTGGCACAAGGGAACATAAAAATTGTAGGAACAAGAATTGATTTAAACCCGTAAAATTTAAACCCGTAAAGAGGAGTGAAAGATGCCAGCAATTGTAAGGCTTGGAGACAAAAGTTGCGGGCATGGATGCTTTCCAGCAAGACCAAACACAGAAGCATCTCCTAATGTGTTTGTAAACGGAAAACGAGTTCATAGAGTTGGAGATGCATGGGATACGCATTGCTGCGGTCCTGTCTGCCATGATGGGGTGGCAAGTTTGGGCTCAAACACTGTTTTTATAAACAGTAAACCCGTCTGTAGAGTAGGAGACAGCATCTCATGTGGAGATACCATGTGTGAAGGAAGTCCTAATGTTTTTGCTGGATAGATTGTTACAATTTTTCAGAAATTCGGGACAATTTTGTTTCAGAAATTCGGGACACATATAAATATATTTATTAGAATATCCTTATAATAAAGGAAAATAGCCGTCCCGAAAAAACCCTTTATTTCCCACACTTTCTCGAAAAGGTGTCCCGAATTTTTGAAAAATTATTTTTGGATATTTTAAAAATAGAAATATTGACAAAGAAAATAATAAAGATTCTATTAAGAGAAATGTTTTTAAGTTTAACTTATTTTTCTTATAAAGAAAAAAAATTAATAAAGGCCATATAAAATAAAATTGTTCTTCAATTGATAGTGACCATATATGTAGAAGAGGTTTATAAATAGCTTCTTTATTCCAGTATCCAACTTCATCTATTAATCGGAAATTTTGATAATAAAGAGCACTGCTTTTAATATGTTTACCAAGATTCATAAATTCTTCAGGTAATAAAAAGAAATATCCAATAATTAATGAAAAAGATAAGACTAATATTAAAGCAGGAAACAATCTTCGTGCTCTATTTCTATAAAATTCTTTGAAAGAAAAAGTATTTTTATTAGACTTTGTAATAATTATAGATGTTATTAGATACCCAGATAATACAAAAAATATATCAACTCCTATAAATCCGAAGGAAAATCTAAAAGGAAAGAAATGGAATAAAATAACCAAAAGTATAGCAATTCCTCTTAATCCATCTAAGTGCGGATTATATTCTAAAGAATGTTGAAATACAGTTCCATCAAATTTAAATATCTTATAAATAAATTTGAAAACTTTGAACATACTTTTTAATAACCTCACCATAAATAGGAATCAATCTTTGTTATCAGTATAAAATGGAACTATCTTTTTTAAAAAGTCTTTTATATTCTCAGGACATAATTCTATTATTTTTTCTAATTCTTTTAAGTAGTAATCTAAATCTTGTAA
>NZ_DAIDMN010000059.1 GCF_027448985.1 Sulfurihydrogenibium sp. | reverse complement strand
TACTACAAGTCTATACAAAAATCTAATGAATTTCATTCTTTTTATGAGTTCTTGCAGTTTCTCTTCAGCTTTTTCTTCTGAGTAATAAATTCCTAAAACAGCCGGTAAAAGTGGTTGTGGAAGATATGTTGAAAAAAACGAAAAAAAAGAAAAAAAGTTAACCTTTCTTTAATAAATTCTTAACAGTAAAACTCTAAAATTTCCTAAAAATCTTTAAGAGGTGTAACTATGTATGTGTTAAATAAAATAAAGGATATAAAAAGTCTTCCAATTAAGGCTTATAAGTACAGAATAAAAAATTTTAGGAAAAAAATTACAGTAAATATAGAAACGAACTCTTACATCGTAAAGACAGCTGAAAGTACTTCTGAACTTTTAGATTTACTAAAACTAAGATTTGAAGTTTTTTTGGAAGGTAAGAAAAAACTTATTCCTGTTGATTTTGATGAGTATGACCTTTTGGCGGACCATCTGATGATTGTTGATAAAAAATCCGGAAAACCTGTTGGAACGTACAGGCTTATCTCGTCAACATTTTCCAAAAAATTTTATTCAGAAAGTGAGTTTTACATTGAAAATATAAAAAAGTTAAACGTTAATCTTTTAGAGATGGGAAGAGCAGCAATAAAAAAAGAGCATAGAAACGGTATAACCATAGCTCTTTTATGGAAAGGTATATCAGAGTATGTAAAACAGACAGAATCTAAATATCTTTTTGGTTGTTCAAGTGTTTATATTACAGACCCTTTAGAGGTATCTTACCTTTATTTGTATTTAAGGAAGAACTACTTTAACGAGAAATTTTTCTGTGATGTTAAACCTGAGTACAAAGTGCCTAATCTTGATAGATATATAGATTTTTTAATTAAGTCAAAAGCTGATACAGAAAGTGCTTCTGAGTTTTTTACCATCTCTTTTAAAGAGTTATCTTAACGCAGGTGCTTTTGTGTGTAGTCATCCGGCTTTAGATAAAGATTTTAACTGTGTTGACTTTATAACAGTTTTAGATACTGACAATATAAATAAATCTATAGAGAGAAAGTATAAAAAGAATGAAATTCATTAGATTTTTGTATAGACTTGTAGTATTTATCGGTCTTACATTAGCATTTTTAATAAGTTCAACGTTGATTGATATTTTTGTGAAAAACAACAAGGAGAAAGTTTTAAAATTCATAAAAAACAGTAATTTTTTCAGAGATTTAGCTTTAAAACTTTTTGGTATAAAAGTTTATATTGAAAATTTCAACATAAATCCGGATGAAAACTACATCATAGCACCAAATCATCTATCGTACCTTGATATTTTGGTTTTGAAAAATGACAACAAAAATCTTTTTATATCCACTTACGAAGTAAAAAATACCTTTTTATTTGGACATTTTGCTAAGTATGGAGGAAGTGTTTTTATAGATAGGAAATCAAAAAATGGTCTAAAAAGTGAAATAGAGTTGATAAAAAAGTACATAAGTGATGGTTTTAATGTTGTTATATTTTTAGAAGGTACAACTTCAAATGGAGATGGAGTTTTACCTTTAAAATCTTCTTTTGTAGAAGTAGCATTCCAAACGGAAGCTAAAATAGTTCCTGTATGTATCAAGTATATATCTGTTAACGGTGAACCTATCAATAAAAAAAATAGAGATTTGGTTTTTTACTACGGAGATATGGAATTATTCAAACACGTCTTAAAATTCCTGTATGCAGTAAAAACTTTAGAAGTAAGTGTTAAATTTTTAAATCCTGTTAACACTTTGGACTTTAAAGATAGAAAAGAGCTTTCAAAATATTTACATTCCGAGATTTCCACATGTTACTTAAACTAAATGTGTCCATTCATGATATAACAAAATCAAATGTGGAGATGGTTGACGATTTACTGGAATTTTTGAACAACTTCAATGTTGAAAAAATTACATTTTTATTGATACCTTACTACCATGAAAAAGAGAGTTTATTTGAAATAAAAGATTGGCTTTTGAATAACGTAAAAGATAACGAGGTTGTACTTCACGGATACACCCACAAATCTGGAAAACTGAAAAACTTCAAGGACTTTCTTACAAACAACGAAGCTGAGTTTGAGTATTATACAGATATTGAAGATAGAATATTAAAAGGTTTGAAAATTCTTGGGGATTTAGGTTACCATCCGGAAGGTTTTATACCACCTGGTTGGCTTATGAGAAAGCAAGATTTTACCATTTTAAAAAAATATAACTTTAAATTTACCACAGACAGAAGATATATTTATAATCTACAGACAGATAAAAAAATATTTTCTCCGGTTTTATCTTTTGGAGGAAGAGGTTTTTTTGAAAGACTATCTATTTTTGCTTTTGATAAACAGGTAAAAATGATGAAGGCTTTAAAAATACCTATTTTTAGAATGGCTCTTCATCCTGTAGACGCTACAAACAAAGAAAAACTCTACCTTCTTACCCAGTTTTTTAAACAAGATGAGTACGATTTTATTTCATTGAAAGATGCTTCTAATTTTATAAAAATTTAACCAATTTTTCATAATAACTTAAACATTATTTCCTAAAATTTTATCGTAGTAAAATTGGAGGCTATCAAAATGATAAAAGTGGATTTACATCTTCACTCTGAAGCATCAAACAAACCAGGAGGTTATTTATCTCAAAAACTAAAAATAAGTGAGAGCTATGTAAAACCAATAAAGCTATATAACATTTTAAAAGAAAGAGGAATGACCTTAGTAACCATAACAGACCACGATACGATAGATGGCTGTCTTGATATAGCACACCTTCCGGATACTTTTATATCTGAGGAAATAACAACTTACTTTCCTGAAGATAGATGTAAAGTTCATGTAATAGCAATAGATATAAATGAAAAGCAACATAATGATATACAACATCTAAGGGGAAACATATACGAGCTTGTTGATTATCTTCAAAAAAACAACATAACCCATATACTGGCACATCCTTTGTACGATATGGACGGAAAGCTAAAAAAAGAACATATAGAAAAGTTTGTTTTACTATTTGACAACTGGGAGATACTAAACGGTACAAGGTCAAGAACATCATCTTTCATAACAGAAAAAATAGCAAAATCCTTTACAAAAGAAAAGTTAGAAACGTTAGCAAATAAATACAACATATACAAAAGGAGGAGGGACTTTATAGGATTTACCGGAGGTTCTGATGACCACGGAGGAATAGATATAGGAACAGGATATACCATCGCAGAAGGTAAAACCCTTGAAGACCTAAAAAAAGCTATAAACGAAGGAAAAACTTATTACGATGGAGAGTACGGAAATCCTAAAAAACTAACACATATGGTAATGAATATAGGAAAAGAAGGTATAAAAAGAAACTACAATATAGGAAATCTCGGATATCTATTAGACAACCTTTTTGAACCAAAACAGCAAACTTCATCTATACTAGACCAGATACTCGGTAGAAACTCTGTTAATATATTTATAGAAAATGTTATAAAGTTTAGGAATCAGTTATCTAATAATCATCATGAGAATATTTTCAACTTCTTTTCCAACCTTCTTCCTTACACAATAAACCAGATGAAAAACCAAAAAACATTTGATTTTGACAAAATAAGTATGTACTTAGGGAAAGCTATGATTTTCTCTTCTGTGTATTTAGCATACATTTCTGTGTACAAACAAAGAGCAGATGAAAAAAACATTTCTTTAAGATTTCATAAAGAGTTTTTTGGAAACGGTCATTCAGAAGGAAAAGTAGCCTACTTAACAGATACCTTTTTTGAGATTAACGGTGTATCTCGAACAACTCAGAAGTTATTTAAGCTTGTTCAAGAGGAAAATTACAATATGCAATTTTTAATATCTCACCAAAAGAAAATAGAAAGTGATTACCTAAAAATCTTTGAACCTGTTTTCACCTTTGCTCTTCCTGAGTACGAAGATATTCCAATAAATATACCAAACTTCTTAGAAGTTTTAGACTACATAGAAAGTGAAAACTTTGATGTAATTTACAGTGCAACACCCGGAATTATGGGAGTTTATGGACTGATAATATCTAAAATTCTTGGAATTCCTTTTGTAACAGCTTATCACACAGATTTTCCAGAGTACGTTTATAGGTACACAAATGACCATGTGATAACAGAAGTCGTAAAAAATTTGATAAAACTCTTTTACAATTCAGCTGATAGAGTGTTGGTTCCATCAAATGAATTTTTTAAGAGGTTAAGTGAAAACTCTGTTAATCCGGATAAGTTAGTCGTATTCAAAAGAGGAGTAAATCAAGAAAAGTTTAATCCATCTTACAGAGACAGAAAAATCTGGAAAAATTACTTTAGAGAGTACAATGGAGAGTTTGTAGTTTTATACGTAGGAAGAGTCTCTAAAGAGAAAGACTTAGATGTGTTTATACAAGTGTATGAAAAGATGAAAAACAACAGTAAAGTAAAATTTGCCATCGTAGGAGATGGTCCTTATAGAAAGGAGTTAGAAAGTACATATGGAGATAAAATAGCCTTTACCGGTTTTTTAGAAGGAGAAGCTTTAGCAAAAGCTTACGCATCCGCTGACTTTTTCCTTTTTCCAAGTACAACTGAAACATTTGGAAATGTAGTTTTAGAAGCTATGGCAAGTGGTCTTATACCGTTGGTTTCAGATAAAGGTGCAGCAAAAGAAAACATAGTAAAAGATATAACCGGATTTGTCGTAGAAAACAACAACCCTGATGAATACAGGATTTTAATTGAAAGGCTGATACAGAACGAATCTCTTAGAAATAACATTAAGAAAAACATACAACAGTACATCAAAAATTTTGATGAGAAAGAACTTTTATATCAAATGTTAGAAACTTTATCACTTGGACTTTTATCAAAACAAAAACAGGAGGTAGTTGTATGAAATCAAGGAAAAGCTATTATCCAACAGATCCTACACCATCGTTAAAAGCAAAGGACAACGATTGGTGGATAGCTACCGATATTCAAAAGGAAGTTATAAAACAGACTAAAAAGTATGTAAGTTTAATAATCATAGGAAAGTTTGCAAAAAAGTACAACCTTTTTCAAAAAACACCTTACGGTTTTAAAGTTTACCATAAAAACTTAGTCAATATAATAACAAAAAGTTTGACTAAATGAAGATTTTAGATGTAACACATTTTTACAGTAGAAGGGGAGGGGGGATTAAAACTTACATAGATAATAAGATAGATTACTTTTCTAGATTTGATGACATACACCACACACTCTTAATTCCAGATGAAGAAGACAGAGTATTTTTTAAGAAGAAAACAAAAGTTATAACTATAAAATCTCCACAGCTACTGTTTTCCAAAAACTACAGGTTAATTATAAACCCTTTAAAGTTAGCAAAGATAATAGAAGAAGAAAATCCGGATGTAGTTGAGATAGGTTCACCTTTTTTAATACCATCTGTAGTAAAGTACATTCAAGAAAAAAAAGGATTTAAAATAGTTGGTTTTTTTCATTCAGATTTAGAAAAAGTATCCGATAATGTAATAAAAAAGGGAAATCTTATCAAACCACTGGTTAAAAAGTACGTACATAAAACTTACAACGATATGGATTGTGTTATAGCACCTTCCAACTATATACAAAATTATCTAAAAAAAATAGGTGTTTCTAAGGTAGAAGTTGTATATCATGGTATAGATGTTGGAAGATTTACAAATTCTCAGATAGATAGAAGTTTAAGAAATTTTTACGGAATTCCGGAAAATAAAATTGTTTTGATTTACGCAGGCAGATTTTCTCCTGATAAAAACTTTTCAGAACTACTTAGAATTTTCAAAACCTTGAACTATTTAAAGCCTAATGTGTACCATCTTCTGCTTGTTGGTGATGGAAACTTAAAAGAAGAGATTTATGACACCTTAGACTCAGATTACACTGTACTGGATTATATAAATGATAAAGATGAGTTAATTCGGATTTACAAGGTATCCGACATCTTTGTATCTGCATCAAAAAGTGATACCTTTGGAATATCGTTGATAGAAGCTCAAGCTTGTGGACTTCCAGTGGTAGCCTACTCAGAAAACTCTTTTCCAGAAATAGTGTACTACAAAAATTTCTTAGCCAAAGATTCCCTTGATTTCGCATACAAAATAATAACACTATCCCAAAATCTTCCATATATTGATAGAGAAAAAATGATATCTTTCGTAAAGGATAACTTTGATTTAAATATTACTATGAGTAAACTGATAAAAGTTTACGAAAAAGTTTTATCTATTTAACATCTTTAAAACTCTGTCTAAAATAAACCTTGCTTTATTTCTTACAAGAACATACTTATGTTCAGATAATTTTCTTAAAACAGGTACAACGGACATGGTCCCTATCTTACCTAATGTTTCTACAATTTCAAGAAGGACAAATGGGTCTTGTTCCTTATCTGCCATTATATCTAAATAAGGTACAGCTTCTTCAAGTTTTTTTAGTCCTATTGTGTAAACTACATTTTTACGCCATTCTTTTACCGGATGCTCTAAACTAAGTAAAAGTTTATACTCGTAATCCATGTTGTGAAACTCACTTAAATCAAAACCACAGTTTGGACAGAATTTATCATCTTTTCCTATTACAGACCAACAAGCTGGACAAAAGTATATTATAGAACCTTCATGGTTTTTTAAAGTTTTTAAACTATCATCTGCTGATATATAGTTAAATATATCAATTGTTTGAAGATTTTCCGGAAGTTTAACTACTTGGTACAACTCATAGTACATACCTTTTTCAAAATTATCACTCTTTAAATTAAAGCCTCCATCAAAAATAGCAAACCCTACATCCGATGGATTTATACTTTGTATATAGTACATTTCTCCTTTGCTAAGAAAATCTTCTAAATGGTCCAAACCTTGTACTGTGGTTATGTATCTTAATTTTGCAAGGTAAAAAACTAAAAGTTCCTCAGGAACTGAATAGGTGTTTATATTACATGGATAGTCTTTTAATTCTTTTACCACATCTAAAATTACAGTTGGTGTTAAATGATTGTATTTTTTTCCTGCAACTACATCACCAAGATACATAAAAATAAAACTTTTTTCAAACGTAACCCGGTTTTCTATTTTTAAAAATCCTGTCAGTGACATATTTTGTAATTTACGGAAAAGTTCATACAAGTTCATATTTATTGATTCTAAATTTACCCAAACAGGTTCTTGTTGATAGTACAGTACGTTAGGCTCATCTTCAAGATAAAAGTAGTGAATAAGAAAGTTTTTGTTCGTTTTATACACACTAAAAATATCAAAGTCTCCGTCATAATCTCTTTCTAACTTTCCATCTATGATAGGATACTCTTTTACATCACCGAAAGATTTCAACTCCAACACACCGTTAAATCTATGGAATTTCAAGACTTCTAAGACTTTTTCAAGATTTGTTAACTCTCTGTGAACTTCGTAATATACAGCTATCTCTTTGCTTTTCCATGTTTTCATTTTAAAACCTCTCTTAGGATACTTTGTAATGTTTCTTTAACTCCTATATCGTTTTTGGCAGCTGCTTCTATAACTGGAAATTTGCCAAAGATTTTTTTTGCTTCCTCTATTTTTTCACGAGGAGAAATGTCTATTTTGTTTATCTGAACTATTATAGGTTTTTTTGACTCGTAAATCTCCTTAAAAGCCTCTACATTGTACTTTATATTTACGGTAGGGTCATATACAAATACAAAACCATCTGCATTGTTTATTATCCATGGTCTTAAAATAGCAAACCTTTCTTGACCTGGTGTAGACATAATTCTTACTTTTAACTTTATATCAAGATTCTTTATGTTTATTCCTAATAGTAATGTGTCTAAAAAAACAGTTCTGTTTTCCAATGTTTGAGTATGAAACCTGTCTATAACGTAGTTTTGAAATAGATTTTTTAGACTATCTAAATTAGTAGTTTTCCCTGCCATCCCAACACCGTGATAAACTATTAAAACCTCTTTCATGATTAAAACTCCAACATATCAAATTTTATGTTCAGATTTTCAGATTTATTGTTTCTAATTTTTTCAAAGATAGGCTCTAAATTTGATAAAGCTTTATCTGTAAAAAGTTTTACGGAACCAAGAGGGACTTTTCTATCGAATATAGAAGCTATAAAAAATTTATGTTGGCTTATTTTAATGTAAATTGATTTGTTGATACCTTCCGTAAAGAAGTTGTTTTTCTCATGGATTATGTGGTTAAGCTGGTCTAACGCTCCTAAAACACCTGCACATACAACAGAAAATCTTGAAGCTTCTTTTTCATCTTTTATATCCGGAGATACAAAAGCTAATAATCTTCCTCCTTCATCTCCAACAAGTGCCAAATCTATGTAAGTACTCAAAACAAGTTTTTCTAGCACTTTTTCTATCTCTAAAATATCATTTTTATCTGCTTTATAACTTATAAGGTCCATACTTCCTCCTTAACTTTACTTGTTAAGATACATAAGCTTTCTATATAGTTTTCTTTTTGTTTTGCATTCTTTTTAGCTAAAGCTATGTATTCATCTAAAAAGTTAGAGTTTATCTCTCCTCCCGGAATTTGAACTATCGCTCCTGAGACAGACAAAAATTTGAATTCTTTTATGTTACCTTCTCTATCTTTTGAAACTATAAAACCTCTTTCTCTGTCTTCTTTGTCGTACAATGATATAACATCATGGTTAAATTTTTTAATCACATTGAAAACTTTTTTGTAAAAATCTATAAAATCTATATTTTTTGCACCAACAAAAAAATCATCTCCACCGATATGTCCTAT
>NZ_DAIDMN010000058.1 GCF_027448985.1 Sulfurihydrogenibium sp. | reverse complement strand
ATCTCAAAGAATTTTTTGAGTACTTCTCTGTTGTTTTTTGCTTTTTGTGTATCTTCTATTACATCCAGTATTGGTTTGTCGTACTCGTCTATCAGGACTACCACTTTTTGGCTGTGTTTTTCATATAGTTTTTTGATTAGTTCTTCAAACTTTAACTGAATTAGTTCTTCTTTTAAAACAATTTCATAGGTTTCAGCTATTGAGTTTAGTATTGAATTTATTGATTTTCTAAGGTTTTCTTCTGAATCAGTGGATGCTTTACTTAAATCTATCCTTACAACCGGATGTTTTTTATCCCAATCCCAGTTATCATACAGGTACAGACCTTTAAACAGTTCTTTATTTCCACTAAACGCTTCTTTGAGTGTATCTATAAATAAAGATTTTCCAAATCTTCTTGGTCTACTTAGAAAGTAGTATCCACCGTTTTCAAGTTTTTTTACAAAAGGTGTTTTGTCTACATAGTAATGATTTTCTTCTATTATTTTGCTAAATGTTTGTATTCCTATTGGTAGTTTTTTCATTGTTATCACCACAGACTGTTTTATAACCTGATTTTTTTATAAACTTGTTGAAAAACTATATCATTTGATTATATCATATTTACATGAAGAACTGATTTATATGTTGATTTAGTATATGAAGACTTCAAGCCAATACAACAACCTATTGGAGATTACAAAGTTGGGATTGATATAGGTTTAGATGAATTGATTTGTATCGTAAGTGATAATCCAAAACTTAAAAGTTTTATTGTATCTGGGAAAGAAATTAAATCCTTTAACCAATGGTTTAATAAAGAAAAGAGTAAATTACAAAGTGAAATAGACAAGCTAACAAACTCAATGAAAAAAGGAATAAACATAGATATACAGAAGTTAGAAAATCTAAAAGTGAAAATAAAACAACTACACGCATACCGTTACAGATGGATACACAACAACTTCCACAAAATATCAAGAAGATTGGTAAATATTTTATATCAAACAGGACATAGGATTATATACATAGGTAAAAATGCAATGGAGAGTAAAAATGGAATAAAATTAGGTTCAAAAACAAATCAACACTTTGTAAACATACCATACAGAAAGCTTATAAACCTAATCACATACAAAGCAAGACAGTTAGGTATTGAAGTTATAGAAGTAGATGAAGCTTACACATCAAAAAGTTCACCGTTTAGTGATGTGATAACTATACAAAAGACACATAATAAAACATTATGTAATGGAGAGAGAAAAGGTAACATATTTAAGGATTTTGTAGTTAACAAGGTATTTCATGCGGATTTAGTAGGGGCTTTGAATATTTTAAGGGTAGGTTTAAAACAGAAAGTATTGGGATTTTATGAAAACTTAAAGGTAGTTTTTATTAAGTTATGTAATCCGGTGAAGGTAAAGTTAATAGACTTTATCTACAAAGTATCTCCTGAGTCCTTATGGATAGGGAGTAGTAGAGATAACGGGTGGACGGAAAAACTTAATCATATGATACAATTTGAAATCTATGATTAGGTTTTTCTGTACCTAATTTCTAAGCAAAAACCAAGAGCAATAGGAGAACAATGTGTTTATAACAAACGATGATGAGAAAAACTTAGAAAAAAGACTAAAAGAACTTATCCAGTATAGTAGTGAACTTAACTTTTTGGTTGGATTTTTTTACTTTTCTGGAATACATGCTTTGTATGAAACTTTAAAGGATTTGGATGATAAAGGAAAACTAAAGGAAGAATTTTTAAAGGTCCTTGTAGGACTGAATGTGGATACAGCAAACTATGGTATATACGAATATGCTAAATACTCAGATAGGATTAATCATAGTGAGATAAAAAATGAGTTTTTGCAGTCAATAGAAAGGGCTTTTACATCAAAGGAGCTTGATAAGAAGGAATTCTATCAACAGGTAGAGTTTTTTAAGAAGTTGTTGGCAGAAGGGAAGATAATTATAAGAAAGACAAGACATCCTAACCACTCAAAACTGTATATATTCACAATGAATGACCCTACTGTCTTAAAAGGTTTTTTTATCACAGGTAGTAGTAATCTAACATTAGCTGGATTAAGAAGTCAAAATGAATTCAATGTAGAGATAAAGGATTACGGCTTTAAAGAAGCTAAGAAATACTTTGATGAGCTGTGGGATAAAGCAATTGAGATAGATAAAAAAGATGTATTAAGTGTGATAGAAAATAAAACATTTTTCAGAGAAATCACTCCTTATATGGCTTATGTTTACATTTTAAAAACATACCTTGAGAGCCACGAAGGAAAATACAAAACAGATGAGCTAATAAAACTCCTTGAATCAAAAGGCTACAAAGCATACGACTATCAACTTTCCGCTGTATCTCAAGCTGTTTCTACAATAGGACTACACAGTGGAGTTATAATTGCTGATGTAGTAGGATTAGGTAAAACTGTAATTGCATCTCTTATAGCAAAAGCATTAGGAAAAAGGGGCATAGTAATCGCACCACCACACCTAACAGGTGATGATAATGAAAAATACGGATGGACAAAGTATATAAAAGATTTTAAGCTCCACGATTGGAAAGTTTTCTCTTCTGGAAAACTTAAAGATGCTTTTGAGTATGTAAAAAATAATCCGGATATCCAAGTGGTTATAGTAGATGAAGCACACAGGTTTAGAAATGAAGATACGGTAAGTTATCACTACTTAAAGGAGATTTGCAGAGGCAAATCGGTTATTCTTCTATCAGCAACACCGTTTAATAACAGACCATCGGATATATTCTCACTTTTGAAACTCTTTACAGTTCCAAAAAAGTCAACCATCGTATATGATGAAGACCTTGAAAGAAGATTTAACAGGTATAAAAGTCTATTTCACAAACTCTTTTATATCGTAAAATACCACAACCACAAAGGTAAAAGTCAAAAAAGAGCTTTAAGGTATTACAAAGAAATATTCGGTGAAGAAGTAAAAGCAATAACAGATAATGAACTTAAAAAGGTAGAACAAGAATCAAAAAGACTTGCAAAGGAAATAAAATCTATCATTTCACCAGTTTTGATAAGAAGAAACAGATTAGACCTAAAATACTATGCTGATAGTGAACACATAGAATATCCAGTTGTCAAAGACCCAATAGAAGCTTTCTTTGAATTAACACATGAGCAGAACGATTTCTACGATGAAGTAATACATGCTTTTTCTCCATCAGGAGCGGGCGGTAAATTTAAAGGAGCCGCATATGTGCCAAGTTTATATGAAAAAGGAATTACACAGGAGCATTTTGAAGAAGAACTTGAATCTATGGAAGAAGATAAAAAACTAAAAGGAGAAGAATCTTTTTTAGTCCTATATCAGAAAAACCTTTACGACTTTATGAGAAGGCTTTTAGTCAAAAGATTTGAAAGTAGTGTAGGAGCTTTCTACCAAACACTTGAAAACTTTATACAAGTCTTTCAATCAGCATTAGATTTTGCAAAAAGAACAGGTAAATTTATTCTTGATAGAAAATTGATGGACGATTTGTATGATGAGGAAGATGAAGAAAAAATACTGGAAGAACTTAAAAAGTATCAAGAAGAAATCAAAGAAGGGAAGAAAAATCCAGAATATTACAAAATCTACGATATAAACAACTTTAAGTTTAAAGATAAGTTTCTCCAAGATATCCAATCGGATATAAATCTGTTTAAATATTTCAAAGAAAGGATTGAAGATTTAAACTTCTTAAATGACGACCCAAAAGTAAAAGAATTGATAAAGGTTATAAAGGATTACATAGAAAAAGGAAGAAAGATAGTTATATTTACAGAATACAGAGACACAGCAAGATATCTCAAACCTATATTGGAAAAAGAGTTTAAAGACCAAGTTTTAACCGTAATTGACAACATTAATAATAACATTCTACAAGAACTATCAAACAACTTTGACGCACAGGTTGTGTTAAAGAACAAAAACGAAGAAGAGTTTAAAAATAAGAAGATGACACAAATCGGTAAATACAATATCCTACTCACAACAGATAGACTATCAGAAGGATTTAACCTAAACATGGCTGGAGTGATTATAAACTACGATATACCTTGGAACCCTGTTAGAGTTATCCAGAGAGTAGGAAGGATAAACCGTATTGGAAAAAAGGTCTATGATGAGATATACATAGTAAACTTCTTTCCAACCGAAAAAGGAGCGGATTATGTAAAATCAAGACAGATAGCACAAACCAAAATGTTTATGATACACAATGTCTTAGGAGAAGATGCAAAGATATTTAGCCCTGATGAAAAACCAGAGCCATCTAAACTATACAAAAAACTAAACACTTTACCTGATGAAGGAGAAGAAGAAAGCTTTATAACGAAAGTAAGAAAAGAGTATGAAGAAATAAAAAAGAAAGACCCACAAGTAATAAAACATCTGCAGGAACTACCAAAGAGAATAAAGGTTGCAAAGGAATCAGACAAAAACGAGCTTATAGTTTTCATACAAAAAGGAAAAGACATATTCATAGGCTACAAAGATTACAGCGAAAGATTTCCTAAGATAATAACCTTTGAAGAAGCGATTGATAAAGTAAAAGCGGACAAAAACCAAAAACCACTAAAATGGACAGATGAAGCTTGGGAACATTACGGCCAGATTTTAGAGAAAAATCAGTTTTATTTAGAAAGAGGAGGAAAGCCTAAGGATTCCATTGAATCAGCCATAAGAACATTAACACTTATAAAAGACTCAAAAAAACAGGAGATTGAACCCTATAAGTTATTTATAGATGCACTCATCAAAGACTTAATAACCTACAGAACACTTTCCCAGTACATCATCAAAAGAATATCCAACATAGAAAAATACATAGGAAAGAATACAGAAAAGATAATCTCTTCACTTGAAGAGATAAAACAAGAAATAGGAGAAGACTTTTTAGACAAAATAAACAAAGATATCTTAGACCAAGAAGAATCAGTGGTAATAGCGGTAGAAAACATAAAAACATAGGAGGCTGTAAGATGGAAGAACTACTCGAAGAATTAGTGAAAAACTTTTCTATTGATAATCTAAAAAATGTAGTTGAAAAGAAATTTAAAGATTTAGAAGGTTATATAAATCAAACCAAAACAAGCATTATGAACGATATTGATGAAAAATTCTATGATAAGTTTCCTAATGCTTACGAAATAGCTGAAGTAAAACTAAAAGATGAAAAACTGCTAAAAGTATACGCGATAGAAACACTTGGAGAGTTATCAGAAAGGTCCAGTAAGAAACTTCAATTTGACCTTGCAAAGAGTATTCTTAGAAAAGATTTACAAACACATGCAGGTCTTTTTGTGTTTTATGATAAGAATAAAAATTTTAGATTTTCTTTGGTAAAGAAAGTTTATACGGTAGGAAAAACAGAGTTTAGCCATTTCAAAAGATACACTTACTTTGTAGAAAAAGGAAAAACTTACAGAACCTTTATAAAAAATATCACAGAAGGTGATTTTACAACTCTTTCAGGCATAATAGAAGCATTCTCCACTCGACCACTTACAGATGAGTTTTATAAAGAAATACAGGATTGGTTTGCATGGGCTTTGAAACACTCTAAATTTCCATCCGGAATTACCGAAGAAAACTTAATTAGACTTCTTGCAAGGCTTATTTTTGTATGGTTTTTGAAAGAAAAAAAACTTATTCCGCAGTCTATCTTTGATGAAAATTTCTTGGAAAAAACGGTAAAGGATTTTAAAAAATCTGATTGCTACTACAACGCTATTCTCCAAAACCTGTTTTTTGCTACACTAAACAGATATCCAAAAGATAGAGCTTTTGCAAAAGATGGAAGTTTTTTAGAAAATAGGACAGACTTTGGTGTAAAAACTCTCTATAGATACAAAGATAAACTTTTGATATCGGAAAAGGAGTTTTTAAAGATTTTCGAAGAAGTGCCTTTTGTAAACGGTGGACTTTTTGAATGTTTAGATGAAGACAAAAACTATATAGATGGCTTTTCAAGAAGAGAAGACAAAAGGGCAAAACTTCCAGATTTTCTCTTTTTTGGCGATGAAAGAGAAGAAGACCTAAGTGATTTTTATGGAGAGAAAAGGAAAGCAAAAGTAAGAGGACTTATAAACATACTAAAAGACTACAACTTTACAGCTGATGAGTCTTCACCTATAGATATTGAAGTTTCTCTTGACCCAGAACTACTTGGACACATCTTTGAAAACCTTTTGGCATCTTACAACCCAGAAACACAAACAACAGCAAGAAAAGCCACAGGCTCATACTACACTCCAAAAGAAATAGTGGATTTTATGGTTGAAGAATCTTTGGTTGAATATCTCAAAACAAACACAAACATTCCAGAAGATAAGTTAAGAGATATAGTAAGCTATAACGAAAAAGATGCAGGACTAACAGAAGAAGAAAAGAATACTTTACTCAAAGCCATAGACAGTATAAAAATAATTGACCCTGCGGTAGGTTCAGGTGCATTTCCAATGGGCATCGTCCATAAACTCGTTTACATACTAAGCAAAATAGACCCAGAAAATAAACTCTGGTATGAAATCCAATACAACAAAGCACTTGACGAAGTTAAGAATGTGTTAAATATGGATGACAAAGAAGAGAGAGAAAAACTGCTAAAAGAAGTTAACGAAAACTTTGATGAATCTCTAAAATACCCAGACTATGCAAGAAAACTCTATGTAATTGAAAACTCCATCTACGGAGTAGATATACAACCAATAGCCATACAGATAAGTAAATTAAGATTTTTCCTAAGCTTGATAATAGACCAAAAAGTAGATAAAAGCAAGGAAAACTTTGGAATAAAACCACTACCACACCTTGAAACAAAGTTTGTGTGTGCAAACACCTTGATAGGATTGGACAAACCAAAACAAGGCAGTTTATTACCGCTGGAAGTCCAACAACTAAATAAAGAGTTAAGTAATCTGTATAATAAATTTTTCAGAATAAAAACATATATGGAAAAGAAAAGAATAGAAGAAAAAGCAAAAAAGATAAAACAAAGAATAGGAGAGCTTTTATTAAGCTCTGGATGGTCAACTAATGATGTAGAAAAGATTATAAACTTTGATATTTTTTCACAAACCGCAAAAGCAGACTGGTTTGACCCCCAGTGGATGTTTGGATTAAATGATGGCTTTGATATAGTGATAGGAAACCCGCCATATGTAAGACAAGAGAGAATAAAAGATTTAAAACCAATATTAAAAACAAAAGGATATAAAACCTTTACAGGAACAGCTGACTTGTATGTTTACTTTTTTGAAAAAGGCTATAACCTATTAAAAGAGAAAGGAGTATTAAGCTATATAGTCAGCAACAAATGGATAAGAGCAAAATATGGAGAAAAGTTAAGAAAATTTTTAAAAGAAAATACCACACTTATAAAGCTTGTAGACTTTGGAGGCTACAGAGTTTTTGCCCAAACGGTAGATACATGTATAGTGCTATTTAGAAAACAAAAACCACCAAAAGACTGGACATTGTATTATGCTGTGGTGCCATCAGACACAAAAAAACCTATAGAATACATAAACCAAAACTGGAAAAGTATACTACAAAACAAACTCTCAGACAAAGCTTGGACTCTTGGAAATGAAAATGTTTTAGCCCTAAAAGAAAAAATAGAACAAATAGGAAAACCTTTGAAAGATTGGGATGTAAAGATTTACTTTGGTATTAAAACAGGCTTTAACGATGCCTTTATAATAGACACGGAGACAAGAAACAAAATTTTAGCAAACTGTAAGACTGAGGAGGAAAGAAAAAGAACAGAGGAGATAATAAAGCCGGTTTTGAGAGGAAGGGATATTGAAAGGTGGAGGTATAAGTGGGCGGGGTTGTGGGTGATTTTAGCAAAGTTTGGATTTTATAAAGAAGCTCATTTATACCCAGCAGTAGTTGAACATCTATCAAGATATGAACAAGAACTAAAAAACAGAGGTCAGTGTCGTTATACGAGGTCAGGAAAGCAAATAAATAGGGATTATCCTGGACAACATCATTGGCTTGAACTTGATAATAATCCAACAGATGAATACTTAAAGGAATTTGAAAAGGAAAAGATTGTGTGGCAAGAAATAGTTAGAGAACCATCCTTTGCATATGATGATACTATGATTTACTGTGAGGCAACTGCATTTTTGATGACTGGTGAGAATCTAAAATACATCTTGGGAATTCTGAACTCCAAACCTGCAACATTCTTTTTCAGGACTTTCTATGCAGGTGGTGGATTAGGTGAGGAAGGATACAGATATAAAAAAGCATTCTTAGAACAACTACCCTTACCCCCTATAACCCCCCAGAACCAAGCCTTAGTAAAAGAAATAGAAAAGCTTGTAGACCAAATCCTTTCTATTACTCAATCACAAGATTATGAAACAAACCACCAAAAACAAGAGCAAGTAAAAGAGCTTGAAAGACAGATAGACCAGCTTGTATACAAACTCTACAACCTAACAGAAGAAGAGATTAAAATGATTGAAGGAAACAAGCAAAAAGACCAAAATAGTTTAGGCTTTGCTAAAGGGTTTTCAGATGTGGAAATTTGCTAGTATTATTGCCTTTTTGTCAATTCTTATAGGTAATGGTAGCTGTCTTTCTTATACAATGGATAGCAATCAAAATATAGTAAAAGTTAGAGTTAACAAAGTGGTAAGAGTAAACCTTGAACTTATAAGTGGCACAGGTTATGATTGGTTTGTGGAAGAAAATCCATACATACTATTGATTTATGGTTGGAAAATGCTAAAATATTGGGTAAGATTCCAAAAGGTGGGAAAAGATGGATATCGATAAAATTACGGAGAAGCTAAAAGACCTTCTTTTAGCAGAACTAAAAACAGAATTTAGGGAATTTAAGAATGCCGTAACAGGTGAGCTTGC
>NZ_DAIDMN010000057.1 GCF_027448985.1 Sulfurihydrogenibium sp. | reverse complement strand
GGAGCGTAGAAAAAGTATATTCCGGAGTTTACTTCGTTTATCTGTTTTTCTTGTGGGGTTGTATCTTTTACTTCCACTATTACGATTGTATCATCTTTGTATGCAATTATATCTATTTCTCCGTACTTTGTGTAAAAGTTTCTCTCTAATATTTCATAACCTTTTTCTTTTAGATAGTTAGCTGCTATGTCTTCTTTTTCTTTTCCAAGACTTCTTTTATTCAAATCTTTGGATTACTGCTTTTTCTCTTAATTTTTTGAGGTAAAAGTCGTACTCTTTTTTTAGTTTTTCTATGTCTTTTTCTGTTAGTTCTTGTTTTGGTATTAACTTCTTACCTTCTTTTTCTATGTAAATAAAGTATGTTCCTTCTGTGGTATCTACTTTAAAAATGTCCCCTTCTTTGTGAGAAAAAACTTCTTTGTCTAAATCTTCTGCTAAGTCCCCTTTCCTAACTTCTCCAAGTAGTCCTCCATTCTCTGCTGTAAATTTGTCGTCTGAGTATTTAGTGACAAATTCTGAGAAATTATTTTTATTCAGTTTTCCTTCAATTTCTTTGATTATTTTTTGATAATCTGGTTTATCTTTAGATATAAAAATCATTCTTACTTTTTTAACATCTTCTATAGTTCCTTCTACAATACCTTTTGTTATCTGGTCTCTTAAGTAAAAGTGAAGAAATTTATTGCTTATAAGGTCTCTGGTAATGAACTCTTTGAGTTTGTTATAGGATATTCCATTTTTTTCTAACTCTTTTTTAAATGCTTCTAAATCGTTGATACCGTTTGCTTTTGCTATGTTCAAAAGTGCGTTATCTACTTCTCTTGGTGATACGGATATTCCTACCTTTCTTGCTTGTTGGGATAGTAAGATTGAGTCTATAATTTTTTCTTCTGCTGTTTTTTCATCTTTTATTCTGTACCATTCTTTTGCAAACTCTATGTCTGATTTTAAAACAGGCTCTGAGTTTACTACAAGGACGATTTTGTCAAAAAGTTGGTAACCTTCTAAATTTTCCGCTTTTGAAATACCTGTTACAATTAAAATTAAGATTACTAAAAATTTAATCTTTCTTTTCATATTTCTTCTTCCTCTTTTCTGCGTAGTTTTCTATAATTTTTTGCTGGCTTCTTTCTATTGCAAGGGCTTTATCTGGAACGTCTTTTGTTATGACGGAGCCTGAGCCTGTTATGGCTTCTTCTCCTATTGTGATTGGTGCAACGAGCATCGTGTCGCTTCCTATAAATGCTCTATCTTTTATTATAGTTTTGTGTTTTTGAAAACCGTCGTAATTACACGTTATTGTTCCGGCTCCTATGTTCACATCTTCTCCTATCTCTGCATCTCCTAAATAGGTTAAGTGTCTTGCGTTTGTTCTTTTTCCTATTACGGAGTTTTTAACTTCTACAAAGTTCCCTATAACGACTTCTTGGTTTATAACAGAGTTGTTTCTTATCCTTGCAAATGGTCCTATCGTTGCATTGTCTTTTATTTCACTGTCTTCTATGTATGAGTTTGCAAGTATTTTTACATTTTTTCCTATTTTTGAGTTTTTGATTATACAGTTTGCTTCTATTGTTGTTCCTTCATCAATGAATGTTTTTCCTTGTAGCATAACGTTTTGATAAATTTCAACGTCCCTTGATAAATCTACATCAAACTCTATCCAGATAGATTGTGGGTTATGGAATGTGGTACCGTTAAGAGCCCAAAATGTTAAAAATCTCTCTTTTAGTATGTTTTCTGCTCCGGCAAGTTGTAATCTGTCGTTTACTCCGAGAATTTCTGTGTAATCCGGAATTTCTAAGGCATAAGTGTATTTTTCTTCTTGTCTTAGTATTTCTATTATGTCTGTAAGGTAGTACTCTTTTTGGGCGTTGTTGTTTTCAAGTTTTTCTAAAGCTTCTTTTAGGTAAGGAGCGTAGAAAAAGTATATTCCGGAGTTTACTTCGTTTATCTGTTTTTCTTGTGGGGTTGTATCTTTTTCTTCCACTATCTTTATTACTCTGTGGTCTTTGTCTTTTACTATTCTTCCGTATCCGTATGGGTTTGGTAATTTTGCTGTTAGAACTACTCCTGCTATAGATTTGTTTCTGTATCCTCTGTAGTTTGTAAGGTTAGCTCCTTCGTACCTTATCAAGGCTTTTAGATATTCTCCTGCGTTATGGAGTGTTTCACCTTTTATTAGTGGAGTGTCTCCGTTTATTATTAAAACGTATCCGTCAAATTCTTTAAAATGGTCTTTTGCTGTGTAAACTGCATGTCCTGTTCCAAGTTGTTCCTCTTGATAAACAAACTCACATCCATCACAGTTGATTGCTTTTATAACTTCCTCTTTTTTATGTCCAACTACTATCAATGTTTTTTGTGGTTTTAACCATTTTACCGCAAAAAGTGTGTACCATAACATAGGTTTACCAAGGATGTTGTGAAGGACTTTTGGTTTTTCTGATTTGAACCTTGTACCTTTTCCGGCTGCCAACACAACCGCAATTAAAGGAAAGTCTATCATGTTTGACCTCTTAGGTAATTTTCTATTTTTTCAATTAATGGAAAAATTTTATCAGATTTTAGTTTATAACTTCCTCTGTTTACAATGAGCTTTGCTGTGGATGGTCTTATCGTGTCTATAACCACAAGTCCATTTTCTCTTAAAGTTGTTCCGGTTTCTACTATGTCAACTATAAATCTTGCAAGACCAAGTAAGGGAGCCAACTCAACTGAACCGTAGAGTTCAAATATTCTTACGTTTATACCTTTATCTGAAAAAAACTGTGATGTGATTTTTGGATATTTTGTTGCAACATCCAAAGTTGCAGGGTTAGAAAAATAAAAATCCATATCTTCAGGTTTTCCTGCAACTACTAAATTACAATATCCTATTTTTAGGTCTAAAGGTTTGTAAACGTCTGGGTTGGTTTCTATCAATACATCATCTCCGGCTACTCCTACGTCTGCTATACCGTTTTCTACGTAAACTGGTACATCCTTTGCTCTAACCACTAAAAATCTGAAATTTTCTGATTCCAATATCAACTTTCTTGTATTTTGGTTTATATCTTCAAATAAGATTTTAGATTTTTTTAAAATCTCTATCGTTTGGTCAAAAAGTCTTCCTTTTGGTAGTGCAACAGTTAATTTTTCCAATCTCTTACCTTCCGTTAGCAAATGGTATACTTATCCAGAGTTCGTCTCTGTCGTTTTCAGATTTTATCTCTACTTCTATGTTTCTTGAATCAAACTGTGGATATTTGGAAAAAACGGAAACCAAATCATCTTTCAATATATCTGCAAAATTTGGTGGCAATCCTTTTCTTTCGTAAGACAAAACCATCATTAACCTTTCTTTTGCTTTATTCGCAGATGAGTTTCTCTTAAAAAAATTGAATATAGACATCTCTTTCCCCCTATTTTACTTTCCAAATAGTCTTGCAAAAAATCCTTTTTTCTCTTCCAACTCTGTAAATGGAACTTGCTCTCCTTCTATTCTTTTTGCTATATTCATTATAGCTTTTGCAGCTTGGAGTTCTTCATGTAAAACAATTGGTTCACCTTTGTTTGTAAAGTCCACCAGTTTTTCCTCATCTGGAACAATACCTATTTTTGGTATCTGTAGTATCTCTTCTATGTCTTCTACCGATAGCATTTCTCCCTTTTTTACTTGATGAAGTCTTATCCTGTTTATAACGAGTTTTGGTTTGTTTTTCTCCATCGATTCTAAAAGTCCTATTATTCTATCTGCATCTCTTACAGATGAAACTTCCGGGTTGACAACTACTATCGCTTCTTCTGCTGGAGCTGATGCTGTTTTAAATCCACCTTCTATTCCGGCTGGTGAATCTATAAATATATAATCAAACTCTTCTTTTACAGACTCTACTATTTCAACCATCTGATGAGGTTTTACCGCATCTTTATCTTTCGTTTGTGCCGCTGGAAGAAGGTACAAAGATAGCCCTCTTTTATCTTTTACAAAGGCTTTTTGAGGGGGGACTCTTCCTTCAACAACATCAACAACATCGTAAACAATTCTGTTTTCAAGTCCAAGTATCATATCTAGGTTTCTAAGACCTATATCCGCATCAATTGCCAAAACTTTTTTACCCATTTTAGCTAAAGCTACCGATAAGTTTGCAGTTATTGTTGTTTTACCTACTCCACCTTTTCCTGACGTTACAACATAAACTTTTGCCATATATTACACCTCTACTTAATTTTTTCTATCACGATTTGATTATTTTCTATATACGCTTTTTCGGGTTGGTTTACTTCTTCGTAAGAGTCTGGAGACCTTGCTATGTAGCCTCCTATTCTAAGTTGTTGTGGCATTAATTTCAGTGCCATTATAATAGCTGTTTCATCTCCGTTTGCTCCAGCATGAACAACACCTCTTAAAGCTCCCATAACGATGATACTTCCAGAAGCTATAACGTAAGCATCCGGATTAACATCGCCTAATATAAGTATATCACCATCGTATTCAACTGTTTGTCCACTTCTTAGTGTTTTATTAATAATTTTTAAAGATTTTTTTTCAAGTATAGGTTTTGATATGTTTTTATTTGTAGATTTTGTATTTTGATAACCAAGTATTCCGGTATTGTGTGATTTGAGTAAATCCTCAATCCTTTTTATTTGTTCTTCGTTCAAATCCAAGCCACCGTAATCTAACACTGCATACGACCCTTTAAAAATAGCTGAAGATAACTTCTTTTCCAACTGACTTATATTTTCTTCTACCGTTAAATTTGGGTCTAACTTAATAAGTAATGCAGGTACAGTTAAACCTTTAATCTCAATTCCCATATGCTTTACCTTCTTGAAAAATTTATAAAATTATGCTTATCTATTCTACTGCAAAATTCATTTGGAGGTCAAAATAAATTAATGGAAGGCAATTTTAATGATTATTTCGTCTATAAAAACGGAAAACTTTACTGTGAAGATGTAAGTATCCAAAATCTTTCTACAAAGATAGGAACACCTTTCTACATTTACAGTAAAAAAGCTATACTGGATATGATAAACCAATACAAAGATGCGTTTAAAGATTATCCAACTTTAATATGTTATGCTTTAAAAGCAAACTCTAATCTATCACTTCTTAGAATATTTGAAGAAAACGGACTTGGTGCAGATATTGTATCAGGAGGAGAGCTTTATAAAGCAAAAAAAGCCGGATTCCCCTCAAACAAAATTGTTTATGCGGGAGTTGGAAAAACTGATGCAGAGATAATGTATGCAATAAACGAAAACATTCTATCGTTTAACGTAGAAAGTGTAATGGAGTTGGATGTAATAAATGAAATAGCCGGAAAACAACACAAGAAAGCAAACGTGTCTATAAGGATAAATCCAGATGTTGACCCTAAAACACATCCATACATATCTACGGGACTCAAAAAAAGTAAGTTTGGAATTGATATAGACGAAGGTTTAGACGTTTATAAAAAAGCTGTAAAAATGGAAAACCTAAAAGTTGTGGGGATTCATTGTCATATTGGCTCTCAAATAATGGATGTTTCAGTTTACAAAGAAGCGGTAGAAAAAATTGTAAATCTTGTTTTTCAACTTAAAAAAGAGGGAATAGAGTTAGAATTTATTGATATTGGTGGTGGATTAGGTGTAAAATATTATCCACAGGATATACCACCAACACCTTATGACCTTGCAAATACGATTTTACCTATTGTAAAGCAAACTGGATTAAAGCTTATTATTGAACCAGGAAGGTCTTTGATAGCACAAGCTGGAGCGTTGATTACAAAGGTGATTTTTATAAAAGATAAGAAAGAGAAACATTTTGTGATAGTGGATTCTGGAATGAACGACCTTATAAGACCTTCCATTTACAACGCATATCATCACATAATAACAGTAGAGGAAAAAACAGAAAAAATGATTGCAGATATAGTTGGCCCGATTTGTGAAACAGGAGACTTTTTTGGTCTTGATAGGGAGATAGGAAAAGTAAATAGAGGAGACCTTATAGCAATACTGTCAGCAGGAGCTTACGGAAGTAGTATGGCATCTAACTACAACGTAAGACCAAAAGCTATGGAAGTGTTAGTTGACGGTGATAAATACAAAATAATAAAAGAAAGAGAAGATTACCAATATATATCAAAATTAGAAGAGGAAGTTGTATGAGAGTATTAGTAGTAGGAAGCGGTGGAAGAGAGCATGCTTTGGCTTGGAAAGTAAAACAAAGTCCATTGGTAAAAGAGGTTTTTTGTGCACCTGGAAACGCAGGTGTAAGTAAAATAGCCAAAAGAGTAAACATTTCACCAACAGATGTATATAATTTGGTGAGATTTGCAAAAGAAAACAAAATAGACCTTACAATAGTAGGTCCAGAACAACCATTATCGGAAGGAATAGTAGATAGATTCCAAGCAGAAGGACTAAAAATATTCGGTCATAAGCAAAGTGCAGCAATATTAGAAGCAAGTAAAGTTTTTGCAAAAAACTTTATGAAAAAGTACTCAATACCAACAGCAAAATTTGAAAGCTTTGACAAAGAAGAGGAAGCAATAGAGTTTATAAAATCGGTAGGAGTTCCTATAGTAATAAAAGCGGATGGACTTGCAGCCGGAAAAGGAGTAGTTGTTGCAAAAACGGAAGAAGAAGCAATTCAATCTGTAAAAGACATGTTTAGAGGAAAGTTTGGACCTGCAAGTAAAAGAATTGTAATTGAAGAGTATTTAGAAGGAGAAGAAGCATCTTACATATGTTTTGTAAAAGATGATAAACTCGTTCCTATGCCAACTTCCCAAGACCATAAAAGAGTTTTTGATAACGATGAAGGACCAAACACGGGAGGAATGGGAGCATACAGCCCTACATCCCTCATAACTCCTCAAATGGAAATAGAGATACAAGAAAAAATAATGTACCCAACCCTAAAAGGTATGATAAACGAAGGAAGACCAATGTCCGGATTTCTTTATGCTGGACTTATGATAGGACCAAAAGGTATAAATGTACTGGAATTTAACGTCCGGATGGGAGACCCTGAAACTCAACCACTTATGAGAAGATTAAAATCGGATTTGGTTGAGCATATACTTGAAATATTAGAAGGAAATATAGAAAAAGTTAAACCTCAATGGATAGAAGATTATGCAATAGGTGTAGTAATGGCATCAAGAGGATATCCGGATAAGTACGAAAAAGGACACGAAATAAAAGGAATAGAAGAAGCGGAAAAAGATACAGACATTGTAGTATTTCATGCCGGAACAGAAGAAAAGGACGGCAAAATAATAACAAACGGTGGAAGGGTTCTTACAGTTACAGCAACAGGTAAAGACATTAACCAAGCTAGAGAAAAAGTCTACAACGCCATAGAAAAAATACATTTTGAAGGTGCTTTATACAGGAAAGATATAGGTTTTAGAGAAGTAAATAGAAATAAACCATAGACAACAGGCAAAACTGAAGTTATATTTATGAGCGAACTATTTTAGAAAAAAATCTATCATAAGGAGGTTTGGTATGAAAGTAGGGGTTTTGTTGGCCGGATGTGGAGTTTTTGATGGAGCGGAGATACATGAAGCAACCTTAACCTTATACTTTTTAGACAAAGCTGGAGTAGAAACGATTATTATGGCTCCAAACATAAAGCAAAAAGATGTTATAAACCATCTTACCGGCGAGCCTATGAACGAAGAGAGAAACGTTCTTGTTGAAGCTGCAAGGATAGCAAGAGGAAACATTAAAGACATAGAAGAAGTAAAAGCTGAAGATATAGATGCTTTGATAATGCCCGGAGGATACGGAGTAGCAAAGAACTTTTCAAACTTTTTAGAAAAAGGTGCAGAAGCTGATGTAATACCACAGGTAAAAAGACTACTTGTTGACCTATTTAAAGCAGGAAAACCTATAGGAGCAATCTGTATCTCTCCTGTTATAGTTGCTGCTGCACTAAAAGAGGCAAAACCTACGGTTACAATCGGAACAGATGTTGATGTTGCAAAAGCTATAGAAGCAATGGGAGCAAGACATCTTGCTTGTCCAGTAAACGAGATGGTAGTTGATGAAGAAAATAAGATAGTAACAACTCCCGCTTACATGCTAGGAAAAACTATAAAAGATGTAGCAGAAGGCATAGAAAAACTTGTAAACGAAGTTATAAGATTAGCTAAAAAGTAATGAAAATACTAAAAGCAGGTGAAGTTGCTCAAGTTGATAAAGATACTATAGAAAAAACCGGCATTCCTTCCTTAGTACTTATGGAGAATGCCGGAAGGTCTTGTGCAGAGATAATACTTAGAGAGTTTTTTTATATAAAAAATATTTCAGTAGTAGCTGGAAGTGGGAACAACGGTGGAGATGGTGTAGTAGTTGCAAGATATCTACATAGAGCGGGAAAAAATGTAAAACTTTTTATCCTTGCTGAAAACGAGGAAAAATTATCAAAAGATAATAAGTTTAATCTTGATATATTTAAAAAGTTCTCAAACCAGTTTTACTTTATAACGGAAAAAGACTTAGGTTTTTTAAAAGAAAATTTATCCAACTGTGATTTGATAGTAGATGCAATATTTGGAACAGGATTTAAGCCACCGGTATCTGGATACAGAAAAGAAGTTATCCAGATGATAAACTCCTTAGAAAAAAATGTTGTTTGTATAGATATTCCCTCCGGAATAGATGCAGATAACCCTTTTTTTGAAGTTGCGGTAAAAGGTAAAATAACAATAACTTTTGGTTATCCTAAAATTTGCCATATCCTCTATCCATCAGGGGAAAACTGTGGAAAGGTGTACGTGGTAGATATTGGATTGGATGACTCTTATGCACCATCTTACAGACAACTTATAACTCCTTACAACATTCAACTTCCCAAAAGAGAAAAAACAGGAAATAAATACACTTTTGGACATGTGGCTATAATAGGTGGTAGCGTAGGAAAATCCGGCGCAGTAATAATGGCTGCGAAAGCATCAACTGCATCCGGAAGTGGACTTACAACAGTTATGGTTCCATCACAGATACACAACGTCGTAGAAACCAATCTTATCGAAGAGATGAGTATTCCAATAGAAGATCATGAAAACACATTTTCAGTTTATGCAAAAGATGACATTCCAATGTACTTAGAAAATAGAAAAATCTCATCAGTTGTGTTAGGGATGGGATTATCCGTTAACGATATTACAAAAAATTTAGTAAAAGAGCTTCTTAAAGTAGAAAAACCTCTTGTTATAGATGCTGATGGCTTAAACAACTTAGCCCAGATAGAAAATTATAAAGATTTACTCAAAGAAAGAAAGTATCCTGCTATATTAACTCCTCACACGGGAGAGTTTTCAAGGTTAACCGGATTAGACACAAACACAATTCTACAAAATGTTGAAGAGATAGGTAAAAAGTTTTCTCAGGAAACAAACAGTTACTTAATTTTAAAATTTTCAAGAATGGTAATATTCACCCTAGATGGAAAAATATTCTACTGTAACAGAGGAAACCCTGGAATGGCAACAGCTGGGACAGG
>NZ_DAIDMN010000056.1 GCF_027448985.1 Sulfurihydrogenibium sp. | reverse complement strand
CCCCCCCCCCCCCGCAAGTTGAAAAAATAAGATTTTACCAATGATTTGAAAACTATTGACTGAGTCGTTGAAGTCCTATCATCACCATCCTATAAACGAAAACAAGGGTGGTAATAGCCCATCCGGTAAACACCGATATTAAGAATATAGCAATGTTAGACTTTCTTTCTTCTATTGGTTTTTTACTATTTTTTATGGTTAAAATAATATAGGTTATTATCGTTAATAAAACGATAGACAAAACAAAAACAACAACCGATATGGTCAGGTCTGTTCCGACCTGAACTAACTTTTCTTCAGCTTGCTTCATAATATCATACATTTTTTTCCACCTCTTTACTTACACCACACGTACTGCTCTCTCTCTGGACCTGTTGAAAGCATAACGACTTTTGTTTTTGTTTCTTCTTCTATGGTTTTTATAAACTCTTGTGCCTCTTTTGGAAGTTTTGACAAATCCGTTAGTCCTTGGGTTGTTGTTTTCCAACCTTTTAGTGTTTTGTAGATAGGTTTACATTCTGATAATACTTTTAACGATGCCGGAAACTCTGTTATTGTCTGTCCGTTGTAATCGTACCCTATACACACTTTTATCTCATCAAAGGTATCTAAAACATCAAGTTTTGTTATTATTAATCCATCTATTCCGTTTATTCTACAAGCAAACTTTAATGCAACAAGGTCAAGCCACCCACATCTTCTTGGTCTTCCGGTTGTTGAACCATACTCATTACCTTCTTCTCTTAATCTATCTCCAAGTCCGTCGTTTAACTCTGTAGGAAATGGTCCTTCTCCCACTCTTGTGGTGTAAGCTTTACTTACACCGTAAACTTTTGCTTGTCCTATCAGTTTTGGTGCTACTCCGGTTCCGTTACATATTCCAAGAGCTGATGCATTTGATGAGGTAACGTAAGGATAAGTCCCCATATCTACATCAAGCATAGTTCCTTGTGCACCTTCAAACAACACTTTTTTTCCTTCTTTCATAACAGTATCAAGAATGTAGGAAGTATCTGCTACCAAATCTTTTATTTTTTCAAAGTCCTGTAGTGTTGTTTGGTACATATCTTCAAGATTTAGGTCAAAATTCTCTCCGTAAACTTTTTCTGCTATCTCTTTTGCTTCGTTAAAGGCTTTTTCTAACCTTGCTCTGAAATAAGGTGGGTCAAAAAGGTCAACTATTCTGATACCTGTTCTTGCATACTTTGACATGTATGTAGGACCTATTCCTTTTAATGTTGTACCTACTTTATCTTTTCCTTTTGATTTTTCCGATATTGCATCAAGGACTTTATGGTATGGGAATACTATATGACATCTTTCACTTATATACAGTTTACCTTTGAAATCTTTAACGACATCTTTTACCTGCTGCATCTCTTTTAACAATTCTTGGATATCAACTACAACACCGTTTGATATTATGTTTTTTACTCCTTCGTGAAGTATTCCGGATGGTATAAGGTGTAGTGTGTATTTTTTTCCATTTGCGATAACTGTGTGTCCTGCATTGCTTCCACCTTGGTATCTGACAACGTAATCAAAATCTTTTGCAAGAAGGTCAACTATCTTTCCTTTTCCTTCATCTCCCCACTGGGAGCCAAGAATAATTAAACTTTCTTTCAATTTTATCCTCCGGTTTATTCTTTATAAACAAACTCTTTAACATTCTTTCTTTCCCAATGTCCCAAAGATGGAATACCTTCTATAAACTCTTTTTGGATTTTTATAAGTCTTTCTATTCCGGATTTTCCGTACTCAAGCATCTTTTGAAAGTCTTCTTGGGTAAAGGTGTTTTCTTCTCCTGTTGCTCCAATCTCTACAAACTCTCCTTTTCCTGTCATAACCAAGTTCATATCTACCTGAGCTTTTGAATCTTCTTGATAGTTAAGGTCTAAAACAATTTCATTATTCACCTTTCCAACGCTTATAGCTGCAACATAATCTTTCAACGGACTGGATTTAAAAAGGTTATTTTTTCCAAGCTTTATGATGGCATCTGCAACTGCTATAAAGGCTCCTGTAATAGATGCCACCCTTGTACCTCCGTCTGCCTGAATAACATCACAATCAACCCATATGGTTCTTTCACCAAGTTTTTTTAAATCAACCGCAGCCCTTAAAGACCTTCCTATCAATCTCTGTATCTCATGAGTTCTTCCGGATGGAGAGCCTCTAACAACCTCCCTTAAACTTCTTGTCTCTGATGCTCTTGGTATCATAGAGTACTCAGCTGTTATCCATCCTTGACCTGTACCTTTTAAAAAAGGTGGCACTTTATCTTCAACAGAAGCTGTAACTATTACCTTGGTATTTCCAAATTCTATTAACACTGAACCTTCCGCGTAGATGTTAAAATCCCTTGTTATTTTGATTGGACGAAGTTGTGCTGGTTTTCTGTTGTCAGGTCTCAAAAATTCCTCCTTAAGTGTGTGATAGAATATATTTTATCATAAATACTTCAAGAGGTTTTTTAATGAAAATAGCCGTAGTCGGAGCCGGATATGTAGGCTTATCAAATGCTATCTTATTAGCACAAAATCACGAAGTAGTCATAAAAGATATAGACCCTACAAAGGTAAAGTTAATAAACAATAAAATCTCTCCGATTATTGATAAAGATGTTGAGTTTTATCTAAAATCAAAACCTTTAAACCTTAGGGCAACATTAGATAAAAACGAAGCATACAAAAACGCAAAATATGTAATAGTAGCAACTCCAACAAACTATGACCCTATAACAAACTACTTCAACACAAAATCGGTAGAATCTGTAATAAAAGAGGTTTTGGAAGTTAATCCAGATTCTGTTATAGTTATAAAATCTACCATTCCTGTAGGCTATACAGAAAAAGTAAAAAAGCAGTTTAATACAGACAACATCATCTTTTCTCCAGAATTTTTAAGAGAAGGAAAAGCCCTATACGATAACCTTTATCCATCAAGGATAATAGTTGGAGAAAAAAGCGAAAGAGCCAAAGAGTTTGCAAATCTACTTTTGGAAGGTGCAATAAAAAAAGACGTTCCTGTTCTTTTTACAGGTTCAACAGAAGCAGAAAGTATAAAACTTTTTGCCAACACTTACCTTGCTATGAGAGTAGCCTTTTTCAACGAGCTTGATACCTTTGCAGAGAGTCATGGTTTAAATACAAGGGAAATAATTGAAGGAGTATGTTTAGACCCAAGAATAGGGATGCACTACAACAACCCTTCATTTGGATTTGGAGGATACTGTCTTCCTAAAGACACAAAACAACTTCTGGCAAACTACATGGAAAAAAACATTCCTCATTATCTTATAAAAGGAACCATAGAATCAAATATAGCAAGGAAATATTATATAGCGGAGCAGATAGTAAATAAAAATCCTAAAGTAGTCGGTGTTTTTAGATTAACGATGAAGTCAGACTCGGATAACTTTAGAGAAGCTGCAATAATAGATATTATTGAATACTTAAAAGCGAAAGACTTTCAAGTGATAATATACGAACCTTTGATAAAAGAAGATACTTTTATGGATTTCAAAGTGGTAGATTTAGATACTTTAAAAATGGAATCAGACGTAATTTTAGCCAACAGATACAGTCATGTACTTGACGATGTAAGAGAAAAAGTTTATACAAGAGATATTTTTGAAAGAGATTAAATAAATGAACAAATACGAAGAAGAGACGTTAACGAACTTGATGAAAATAGTAGTAAATGCAAAAAGTATAGAAGATATAAAAAAATTTTTTCGTTTAAGAATGTTGCATTAAATTAGATTTTATAATATAATATTAATAATCTTTTTGGGAAAGTGGCGGAACTGGCAGACGCGAGGGACTTAAAATCCCTTGGCCGAAAGGCCGTGAGGGTTCGATTCCCTCCTTTCCCACCATTTAATCTATTTTAACAACTTTATATCATCTATAACAAACTCTACGCTTTCAACACCTTTATAACTGTTTATTTCAGGAATATATACAATATCAACTATAGAACCAACACTGATGTTATGCATCAAATCTGAGCCTTTCCACCACTTTCCTGTAAAAAATCTTTTCTCTTTGTCTTTTAAATGTAGGACAACTAAATTTTTCCCAGCTACTGAAAAGTAATCAACTCTTAAATTTCTATCTAAAAACTTTGGGTATGGATTTTTTTCACCAAATGGTGCTAACGAGTAAATTTGGTTTACCTTTCCTCTATCCCAGTAAGATAAAGGTACTTCCATATCTATCTCTTTTACAGCCCAAGGTTTCTCTTCTGCAACTTCTTCTACGTGTTGATTTAAACGGTAAGTAAATTCATCTATTTTCCCGGATTTTATAGTTAATCCGGCTGCTGCTGAATGTCCTCCAAATCTATCAAAAAGGTCTTTACATCTATCTAACGCTTTGTATATATTTACTTTTGCTACACTTCTTGCAGAACCAACAGCTTTACCATTTTCAATAGATAAGATGACTGTAGGAATTTTGTATTTCTCCGTTAATTTTCCAGCTACGATTCCTATAACACCACTATGCCAGTTTTCTTTTCCCAAGACTATAGCGTTTTTGTAGTTATATTTTTGTAATTGAGCTTCAGCTTCTTTTACAACTGTATCGGTTATCCTTTGTCTTTTTCTATTCAAATCTTCAAGTTCGTTAGCTAACACGGTAGCAGCTGTTTCATCTCTTGTTGTAAGAAGTTTGACAGATTTTCTTGCATCTGCTAACCTACCGGCTGCGTTTATCCTTGGACCTATCATAAATGCTATATCTTGAGTGTTTACATCTTTGTTTAAAGAAGCAACATCTCTTAATTTAGCTATACCTACCCTATGTTTTTTGTTTATCTCTTCCAATCCGGTTTTAACTAAAACTCTGTTTATAAAAGACATTGGAACCAAATCTGCAACGGTTCCAATAGCCACTATATCTAAGTAATTTCTAAGCTTTACTTCAATGTTTAGAAGTTTTCTTAAAACAGAAATAAGATAAAATACTATTCCAACGGTCGCCAAATGTTTAAACATCGGATTTATCTTTTCTTCTTTAAAGAATTTTGGATTTAATATATTTATACTGTCATAAAAGTGCAATGGGTCATGTTCTAACCAAAAGTCGGAAGGTTCATGGTGGTCTAAGACAAAAACTTCAAGTCCAAGACTTCTTGCGTAAAGAAGTTCATCTATAGCGTTTGTTCCACTATCTACGACAATTAAAACGTCTGCTTTTTCTGATATTGTTTTTATGGCATCTTTGTTAAGTCCATAACCTTCTGTAAATCTACTTGGTATGTAATATTTTACGGGAATATTAATATCTCTAAAAAAATTAACTAAAAGTGCTGTACTTGTTATTCCATCAGCATCGTAATCTCCATATATTACAATTCTTTTTTGTTTTTTTATAGCTTCTGTTAATTTTAAAGCAGTTTCTTCTAAAGAGTAAAAGTATGATGGATTTATTAGATTTTTAAGTTGTGGTACTATGTAATCTTCTGAAAAATCTTTATCAAACAATGCTTTTCTATTGTATAGAATCTGGGAAAATACTTCTCCAAGCCTTTCTTTTAACTCATCCGGTGCCGGATTAGTCTCACTTAACAAAACCCATTGATATCCGGATAAACCTACATCCAATTATCTTTCCCTCTTTTTTGTAAATTTTAACAGTTCACCGGATTGAGCATCTATTATCACATAACCCTTTTCTCCGTAAACTTTATAGTTACATTCTCCAGATTTACTTTTGGAAAGCTTGACAGATGTTATAGTTCCAACATAAGCAGATGCTGTGTTTTCTACTTGAGAAATAGAAATCTTTTGATTACACTCAGTAGCAAATGAAAATGTTATTATAGATAAAACACCGGCTAAGTACCTTACCATGGTAAGCCCTCCGAAATTTGGATAAACATTTTAACATAATTATTAACCTTTAAAAAGAAATTTCGAAATTTGTTTTAGATATTCATCCATAATCTTTTCAAAATCAGATTTTACTAAGTTATACAAAAATTTTTTATCTACATCCTTTGTAGGGTCTGCCAAGGTGTCCCTTAAAGAAACTACCTGAAAAATTTTCTCAGCAAGCTGAGAATCTATTACACCTTTTTCTTTCATTGCATTAAAGCAGTTTTTATCCGGCTTGATACCTAACTGTCTAACTATATGTCTACAAATCCATAATGCACTGTCTATTGCAACTACTAAAAAATAACGACTCCTATCTACAGCAAAAGGATTATTTATAAACTCCTCTTCTGTCATACTTCTAAAAGGAGTTAACCTTTTTATTTCAGCTTTTATTACAGATGCATGATGATTTAGTTTAACAAGGTTGACCGGAACTGTCAGTTTTGGTTGTTTTTCTTTTAACTGTTTAACTATCTGTGAAAGTTCTTTCAAAAAGAAGTTTTGTAAAGTAGAAACTATTTCGTTAGAAAGATAAAACAACTCTTTATCTGAATAACTAAAATTCTCTTCAAAGAGTTTTTTCTTAAAATTAACAAAGTCTTGAAAAATTCTGCTTAGTTTTTCTGAAAAGATACCTTCCTGAGATAGTTTTTCTAAACAGTTTTCCTTTACCTTTTCATTGAAGATGTTTGAAAGCAGATGACAAGCGATTGCCTCAAGTTCATCGTAAAGTATAACAAGGTAGTATTTTACTCTATCCGGATACATTGGTGTTTTTAAAAAAACTTCTTCTCCAAATTCTAATATTTTAGAAATTTTCTTTAAAGCACTGTTTATTTTGGTTGCTTTCTCATTTAAATATTCTATATTTAACATTGGTTCACCTTTTTGAAAATTTGCAAAACTTCAAAACATTTTATTAAAATATCTTAAATATTTCCATGATAAATTTTAGGCATAAAATTTGCTTGTAAAAAATTGACTACAAACTCAGGAGTTAAAAATGATTTGTCAGTTTCAAAGAACAATAAAAAGACCTACCGTTATAGAAGGTATAGGATTACACACAGGGAAAAAAGTAAAGCTAAAGCTTTATCCGGCTAAAAAAAATGAAGGTATAAACTTTATAAGAAAAAATATACTGATTCCGGCTAAAATAGATTTTGCCCACAGTTTTGATTACTCAACATCTTTAATGAGAGAAGGTGTAGCCATACGAACCGTAGAACATCTTATGGCTGCACTTTATTTTACGGGAATAGATAACATCTTTATAGAGATAGATGAAGAAGAATTACCGATTTTGGACGGAAGTAGTAAAGAGTTTGTAGAAGCTATAAAAAAATCCGGAATACAAGCATTAAATGAAGAGAAGTTTTATGCAATATTAGAAAATCCGGTTTACATAAACCAAGGTGATAAATTCATAGAAGGAAAACCATCAAAAATTACAAAATTCAGTTATCAAGCTGACTATAACAACTCAATAATAGGAAAAAAAATATTTACCTATATTCCTCATGAAAAAAAATCTTACGAAGGACTATTTTCAGCAAGAACTTACTGCTTTTTGGAAGAAGTGGAATATCTCAAAAGTTTAGGTCTTGCAAAAGGTGGCTCTTTAAAAAATGCTGTAGTTTTTCACAAGGATAACGTCTTAAATGAAGAAGGATTAAGATTTGAAGATGAGCCAGTTAGACACAAAGTGTTAGACTTGGTAGGAGACTTGTATCTATTAGGATATCCGTTGATAGGAGAAGTTTTCTCATTCAAAGGCGGTCATAGATTAAATGCAGAATTTGTTAAAGCTTTACTAAACACAAATTCCATTTCCATAAAACCAGCATCCCAAGTGTTTGATTTTATCAAAAACAGCACATTGGTTAAGGCTGTTTGAAGATGGAATGTAAAAAGGAAGGGGAAAATTTCCAAAAGTTAGTTGAGATAGTCCAAAGGTTAAGAAGAGAATGTCCTTGGGATAGAGAACAGACAAACCAGTCAATAAAAAACAATCTCATAGAAGAAGCCTATGAACTTTTAGAAGCCATAGAAGAAAACAACAACGAAAAGATGATAGAAGAGCTTGGAGATGTTTTGCTTCAAGTGGTGTTTCATAGTCAGATAAAAAAAGATGAGGGAAGTTTTGATATCAATACGGTGATAGAAAAACTCATAGAAAAACTCATAAAAAGGCATCCACATGTTTTTGGTCAATCAAAAGCTCAAACTCAGGAAGAAGTGTTGGACCAGTGGCATAAAATAAAACAACAAGAAAAACAGTCTATCTTTGAAGGTATTCCAAAAAGAATGCCAGCTTTAATCAGAGCGGTTAAAGTCCAAAATAGAGCTGCTAAGGTTGGCTTTGAATGGGAAGACATAAAGCAGGTATGGGAAAAAGTGGAAGAGGAGTTAGAAGAACTTAAAGATGCCAAAACTCAGCAAGAAAAAATCCATGAACTTGGAGACCTACTTATAGCCATTACAAACTTAGCAAGGTTTATGAAAATCGACCCGGAAGAAGCTTTACATCTGTCAATAGATAGAATGATTAAAAGGTTTAGCTATATAGAGAAAAAAGCAAAAGAAATGGGTAAATCTTTGGAAGAGATGACTCTTCAAGAAATGGATAATCTTTGGAACGAAGCCAAAAAATTCGACTAATAAAAAAATCAAATGCTGTTTGATTTTATACAAAAATATGTTTAAATATAGTAGAGTAAATTTTTTTAGAGGTGAGTAGTATGGAGTTTTTTAATCTAAAAGTATTCAGATACGACCCTACAAAAGACAGCCAACCTTACTACAAAACCTACAGACTTCCGGTTGAAAAGGGTATGACTGTTTTAGCAGCTTTGTTCAAAGCAAAAGAAGAGCAAGATCCGTCAATATCTTTCCGTTACAACTGTAGAGCTGCCATATGTGGTTCCTGTGCAATGAGAATCAACGGGCATGCTACTTTAGCGTGTAAGGTTCAGGTAACCCATTTACTTGAAAAATACCAAACGGATACCCTTATAATAGAGCCGGTTGGAAACATAAAACCATTAAAAGACCTTATATACGATATGGATTGGGTTGTTGATAAAATGAAAAAAATCAAACCTTGGTTTATTCCAAAGGAAGCACCTCCAGCTGATGGTAAAGAGTACAGACAAGACCCATTTGACCATCAAAAGATAGATTACGCATCAGATTGTATACTGTGTAACAGCTGTATGTCAGACTGTAATGCATTGAAGGCAAACAAAGACTTTTTAGGACCTATGGTTATATCAAAAGCTTACAGATTCATAGCGGATTCCAGAGACGGAGCTAAAAAAGAAAGGTTAGAAGAAGTTTTAAAAGATTTTAACCTTGAGTGGTGTGTAAGATGTATGGAGTGTACAACAAGATGTCCTAAAGAAGTCCAACCTTATGAGAATATCATAAGAACAAGAATCATAGCTGCAGAGGAAGGATTTAAATCTCCGGGAGAGATACACGCAGAGATATTTGAACAGGATATTTACAACAGGGGACTGTTAAATGAAATGTTACTTCCTATGAGACAGGAAGGAATACTTGGTGCGATAAAAAGAGCTCCGTTTGGAGTAAGAATGTTTTGTATTGACTGGTTTGTCTGTTCTCTATCCCAACGACATTCTCTTCTTAACCTTTGGACTATCTCAACTAAGTT
>NZ_DAIDMN010000055.1 GCF_027448985.1 Sulfurihydrogenibium sp. | reverse complement strand
ATATCAGAACAATAGCTCAAAAGTACTTTGGATGTGTAGATGTAGATTTTGAAGGAATAAGAGTTAAGAAAAAAAGTGTGATAAACAAAGAAAAGAGAAGGGAGTTTGACTTTATAGTTGTTTGTGAGGAAGTTTTACTACTAAACGAAACAAAATCAAAACCAAAAGCGGATGATGTGATACAGTTTTCAGAGTTTGTAAACAGTGGAGAGTTTTTTGAATACTTTCCGGAATACAAAAATAAAAAGTTGATTCCGATTTTCTCATCAGTATTTTTGACAGAAGATATTGTAAACCTTTTAACTAAAAAAGGAATTTATGCCCTTGCATTTAAAGGAAGTGAGATGGACCTGTTGAATTACAAAGAGGTAAAAAGTAAACTTGAAGAAAATTAGAGTTGGACTTGGACAGATAAATCCGGTTGTTGGAGATTTTGATTACAACTTAAAAAAAATATTGGATTATATAGAAAAAGCAAAAAATCAGGAAGTTGATATATTAATCTTTCCAGAACTTTCCATAACCGGATATCCACCAGAAGACCTTGTTTTAAAACCTTCTTTTATTGAAAAAAATATTCAGTATTTAAATAAGTTGGCAGAGAAAGTAGAGGATATAGTCGTCATAGTAGGTTTCATAGATAAACAGGAAGATGTATACAACGCAGCAGCTATCGTTTACAATGGTCAGGTAGTAGGAAAATATCATAAACAGTATCTACCTAACTACGGAGTATTTGACGAAAATAGATACTTTCAACAAGGAAAAGAGTTGACAATTTTAGAGATAGAAGGTTATAAGTTTGGTGTATCCATTTGTGAGGATATTTGGTATCCGGAAAATCCTATAAATACTTATGCAATAGAAGGTTGCGAGATTGTGTTCAACATAAATGCATCACCTTACAGTGAAGGAAAAATCAAAAAAAGAGAAGAACTTTTAAAAGTAAGGTCAAGAGATAACCTTGTTTCTATAGTCTATGTTAACCTTGTAGGTGGACAAGATGAACTTGTCTTTGATGGAAATAGCTTTGTTGTTAGTCCTACCGGTGAAATATTGGCAAAAGGAAAAGGCTTTGAAGAAGATTTAGTAATAGCTGACATAGATTTAGACGAGATTTTCAGATGGCAACTTAAAGACAACAGACTTAAAAATCTAAGGTTTAGCTACAAAAGACAAGAAAACGTAAACGTAATAAGTCTTGACTACAAAATAAAAGAAAAAACTCAAATAATAGAACAGAGAATAGTCCTTGATAATTCGGATGTAGAAAGCACTTACAAAGCCCTTGTTTTAGGATTGAAAGATTACATAACAAAAAATGGCTTTAAAAAAGTTGTTTTAGGTTTAAGTGGTGGTGTAGACAGCTCTTTGGTTGCAACAATAGCAGTTGATGCCCTTGGAAGTGAAAATGTAAAAGGTGTTTTGATGCCATCTCCTTACACATCAAAAGAATCCGTAGAAGATGCGTTAGAATTAGCTAAAAACCTAAACATTCAAACGTTTACAATTCCTATAACAGATGTGTTTAAAACATACTTAGCCGAATTTAAAGATATATTCAAAGGTTTAAATCCGGATACAACCGAAGAAAATTTACAGGCAAGAATTAGAGGAAACATTCTTATGGCTCTTTCTAACAAGTTTGGTTGGATAGTCCTTGCGACAGGAAACAAAAGTGAGATGAGTGTAGGATACTCTACCCTTTACGGTGATATGGTTGGTGGATTTGCAGTTATAAAAGATGTTTTAAAAACAAAGGTTTACCAGCTATGTAGATACAGAAACTCCATCTCAAAAGTTATTCCGGATAGAGTTTTGGTAAAACCACCTTCCGCGGAACTTAGACCAAACCAAACAGATGAGGCAGAGCTTGCTCCATACCATATTTTAGATGAGATAATCCGTATGTATGTAGAAGAAGATTACTCCGTGGAAGAGATTATACAATCCGGATTTGATGAAAAAACAGTCAAAAAGATAGTAAGACTAATCGATATAAACGAATACAAAAGAAGACAAGCACCAATTGGAATAAAAATAACAGAAAGAGCTTTTGGAAAAGACAGAAGGATGCCAATAACAAATAAATTTAGAGAGTATTAAAATGGATTTACACTACTTATTTTTATCTTTAGCATTAATCATATTTTTTGGAAGAGTTTTAGGAGATTTATTTAATAAATTTGGTATTCCGGCTGTTTTAGGAGAGATTTTTGCAGGTATTATACTTGGTGTCAGTGGATTTGGACTTATTGAAATAAACGATGCAATAAAAGTCTTAGCTGAGATAGGAATAATACTTCTTTTATTTAAGGTAGGACTTGAAGCAGACGTTCATCAACTAAAAAAGGTTGGTGTACCGGCAATCATCGTAGCAACCGTTGGCGCAACACTACCTATGGTATTTGGAGCAGTTGCAAGCTACTACCTTTTTAATCTTCCACTTGCAACATCTTTGTTTATAGGTGGTACACTTACCGCAACAAGCATAGGTATAACCGTTAAGGTCCTAACGGACCTTGGCAAGATGAACCATAGATTTGCTCAGATAGTTTTAGCAGCTGCAGTTTTAGATGATATATTTGGCGTTATTGTTTTAGCTGTGTTGTATGAGTTTGCGAAGAAAGGAACCGTAGATATAAACGCAACATTAACGATGATTTTTTACATAGCAACATTTTTCGTATTGGCTCCTATTTTAGCTAAGATAATGGCAAAGTTGATTAATATATTTTCAAACAAACTCCAAAGCCAAGAGTTTATTCCAGTTGCTGTAATGTCAATGATTTTCTTTTTTGCATTCTTATCTCATGAAGTAGGCTCTCCGGAGATACTTGGAGCATTTACAGTAGGACTTGCCCTTTCAAGAAGGTTTGTTATACCGTTGGCAGCATTTTTAAAAGTGGAAGAAAAAGAAAAGATGGCAGAAAAAATAGAACACTCGATAGACCCACTTGTTTTTATTCTAACACCTATATTTTTTGTTTCAATAGGACTAAGTCTTAATTTAAAAGCTATAGATTTTACATCCTTTGATTTTTGGAAACTTTCCGTAGTTTTACTAATCATCGCAGTTTTAGGAAAAGTTTTATCGGGATTCTTTATAAAAGGCAAAACAAAGGAAAAATTACTGATAGGTTTCTCAATGCTTCCAAGGGGAGAGGTTGGTCTAATTTTTGCGGAACTTGGTAAAAACTCAAAACTATTCGACGACTTACTTTACGCAGTTATAATATTCGTTGTAGCATTTACTACCTTAATATCTCCTATAATACTTAAAATGTTAGCAAAGGATTAGAAGATGGAAAACTATTACCTTCTAAAAACAGAGTCACAAGAGTACTCCTACGATGATTTAGAAAAAGAAGGCAAAACTGTGTGGAATGGTGTAAAAAATCCATTAGCTCAGAAGTTTATAAAAGAAATGAAGATAAAAGATAAAGTTTTTATATACCATTCCGGAAAAGAAAAAGCAATAGTAGGACTTGGAGAAGTTATATCCAACCCTTACTTAGATGAAAACAACCTTTACGTAGTGGACATAAAACCCTTAAAAAGATTAAAACCGTTAACGTTGAAAGAAATCAAATCAATGCCGGAATTCAAAGATTTTTACCTTGTAAAAATGCCAAGGCTCAGTGTTATGAAAATTCCAGAAAATTTGGTAAAATTAATATTAGAAAAAACCCAAGGAGGTTGATGGATGTCCTTTTTAGTAGAGTTTTCAATGTTTCCAACGGATAAAGGAGAAAGTGTAAGCCCATACGTAAGCCGTATCATAAAGATGATAGACCAATCAGGAGTACCCTACAAATTAACACCGATGGGAACAGTTTTTGAAACAGATACAATGGAAGAAGCTTTAAATATAATAAATCAAGCCTATAAACAGCTTGAACCAGACTGTAACAGAGTTTACACCGTTATAAAAATGGATATAAGAAAAGGAGCAGAAAATAGAATAGAAGGAAAAATAAAATCAGTAGAGGAAAGATTAGGTAAGGAAGTCAAAAAATGATACTTACAAAAGTAAGACTAAAAAACTTTTTGTCTCACGATGACACTCAGATAGAGTTTTCTCCATTTGGAATAACAGCTATAATAGGAGAAAACGGAGCCGGAAAAAGCTCGGTGTTAGAAGCGATACAGTTTGCCCTTTTTGGAGAATCTTCAAAAGGAAACCAGATAGACCTTATAAAATGGGGAAGAAATGAAGCATCGGTAGAACTTGAATTTATAAAAGGAAATAAAAAATACAAAATAGTAAGAAAAATAGAAAAAAAAGGGAAAAACACAACCACCACCGCACTTCTGTACAGAGTAGAAAACACAAGAGAAATATTAGATATACAAAAGCACCTTAACCAAGAACTACCAAAGATAACCGGATTATCGAAAAAAACTTTTCTAAACTCAATCTTGATAAAACAAGGAGAGATAGAAGGACTCATTAGACAAAAACCATCTGAACGAGAAAAAATAATAGAAGAACTCTTAGACCTTCACATATACTCAAAACTTTTAGAAAAGTACAAAGAAAACCGTAAAAAAGAAGAAAATAGATTAGAAACATTACAATCAGAAAAAATAGACAAAGAAGAGCTAACACAATCAATAAAAAATATACAAAATCAAATATACCAATTACAAGAAGAAATAAAAAAGATTGAAGAAGAAAAAAAACAGTTGGAAGAATCGTTAAAAGAAGTTGAAACAAAAATAAACACATACAACCAAATAGAGAGAGAAAAAAGTATAAAACTCACAGACCTAAAAAATTTAGAAGATAGAATAACACAGCTACAAAGCAAAATAGATGAAATATCAAACCTAAAAAGTCAGATAGACAGCTTGAAAATTAAAGTAGAAGAACTGAAAAACCTTGAAGCAAAGTACGATAAACTTCAAGAAATAAAAAGCCTAAATATAAAACTAAATCAGATACAAAAAGAGATAGACCAAACACAGGAGAAAATAAACTTCAAAAAAGAGTTTGAACCCATATACAATCAGATATTAGAAAAACAAGAAGAGTTAAAGCAGATAAAAGAAAAAATCACAAAGTTAGAAAATCTAAAAGGAGAAATATCTCAGATAGAAAAATTAATCCAGCAAAAAGAAAAAGAGTATATCCATAAAAAAAGTAATTACGACCATATAGTAAACCAGCTTCTGACTTTTAATAGAAAATTCCAGATGTTACAGCAAAATCCATTGATGATTCAAGAACACATAGAACAAAACACTATTAAAATAGAACACTTAGAGAAAGAAATCAATAAAATAAAAGAAGAAAAAGCATCGGTAGAAGGAGAAGGAAAACAGATAAGAAAAAGGTTGGAAAACATAAACTCAATACAAGGAGAATGTCCAACCTGCGGAAGACCATTGGAAGACCATAAAAAAGAAGAAATATTAAAAGACCTTGAAAAAACGTTGGAAGAGAAAAGAAACCAATACAGTAAATTAAAACAAGAAGAAGAAAATTTAGAAAAAGAACTAAATAAACAAAAACAGATAAGAGAGCTACTTATCCAGCTAAAACCCTTGTACGATTCTATAAAGGAAGTAGAAAACGAGAAAAAAACCTACGAAGCAAAACTAAATGCCTTTAAACATCAGATAAAAGATTTAGATACTTTAAAAGAAAAAGAAACACATATTTCAAATTTTATAGACAAACACATAAAAGATTACGGATACTATCAAAAACTACTAAAAGAAAACTTAGAAGAGAATTTTAAAAATCTCTTAATTGAAAAAGAAAAGATAGAGAACCAGCTAAAAGAAAAGATTGATACAAATCCTACCGATATAGAAAATGAAATACAAGAAGTAAAACAAAAGATAGAAAATCTAAAACCAGAAAGAGATAGGTACAACCAGAATTTATCAAAAATAAGCGAAGAGCCTAAAATTTTAGAAGAATTAGAAAAAATTAAAAAAGAAAAAGAGAATCTCTTCGTTGAAATAGAAAAACTAAACGAAAAACTAAAAGACTTGGATATATCCGGATTGTACAGCCAAAAAGACTCACTCCAAAAACATATTACAGAAAAAAATTCTTACATCTCAGAAAAAAAACAAGAGTTAGGAAATCTTCAAGGACAGGAGAACATATTAAGCCAACAACTAAAAAAAGCCCAAGAGCAAGAAGAAGAGATGGAAAGGTTGAACGTAAAAATAAAAAGATACTATAAAATAGAAAACGCCTTACAACAACTACAAAAACTTTTAAAGGACAATGCCCTTTACAACTTACCAAAAATCACAGAAGACATTTTTAGCAAGTTTGGTTTCAACCAATTTATCAACTTAAAGTTTACAGAAAAATACGAGATAACTCTAACAGCAAACGCAGTTTCATCTTCGGATATTGCTGTAAAAGTGGACTCTTTAAGTGGTGGTCAAAGGATAGCCTTATCCTTAGCCTTAAGACTTGCGATAGCAAAAATGTTAAACGAAAAAGCGGACTTCCTAATATTAGACGAACCAACAATACACTTAGACGAATCAAGAAAGAGAGAGCTTATAGATTTATTGGGAGATTTAAAAGAAAGTAATTTTATAAAACAACTTATCATCGTTACCCACGATGATGAAATAGAAGAAAGGGCAGACATAATATACAAAGTAAGTTACGGCTCAGTCATACCTGTTGGTTAATTACTTGAAAAAGTCAAGTAAGGAAAGTTGTCTGTTTTGGTTAAAGACCGATATGAGAGCTTGATATGCAACTTGTGCCTTTTGAAGATTTGTTATAGCTTCAGCAGTTTCAGTGTCTTCAAGTTTTGATATTAAGTCATTGTTAAATACTTTATTTTGGTCGTTGATTGTTTTTAAATCTTGAATAGTTTTTACCTGAGTTCCTATCACGGACCTATACTCCATAACATTGTTCAAGCCAATGTCAAAAGCGTCCAATATTTTTACATCTTGACCGTTTACGTTTATTGTAGCAGTGTTTAACTCTCCTAAGCTACCTGTTCCACTTACCGCTCTATCTATTATCTCTACTATTTTATCTATTGCTTCTGTGATAATCATTTTATTTGATGTGCTGTTTACACCTATATAAACTTTACCGTTAAAAGTTGTGTTTAACTCAACTCCAGGGGCAACAGGAACTTTTGTTTCTACTGTTTCACCTTGATATGTACCATCTGATGCAAATGGGTCAACTTGAGTTTTTATACCACCAAACAAAGCTGTATCACCAATTTTAAAGTTTGCCTGTTTTATTATGTAGTCTTTCATGTTGGAAAAGTAATCTCTTAAAACCTTAGCGTCTTCCTTGTCTAACACACCTGTGTTTAGGAGTCTTACAATCTCAACTCTGACCTCTTGTCCTGCTTCCACTATAGAGTTAAGCTGAGTTTCGGCAGAATCAAGAACGTTTAAGACAAAATCCATATTTCTGCCGTATCTTTCTATGTTCTGGTTGATGGTTTTAAGTCTTAAAGAAGCAACGGTTGCAACTGTATCATCGGAAGGAGATAGTAGTTTTTTTCCGGTTGATATCTGTTTACTGTACTTTTCTATCTCATTTTGTCTTATTTGGTCATTTTTTATGTAATTGTCATACTTTATTAAATCTGTAATTCTCATAACACAGACCTCTTTAAGGCTACTTTAATAAATTTCTAATTTTATTATCGTAAAAATTTTAAAAATTTTTAACTTATTTAACTAAATTAAGAATCGTTTGCATAAGTTCATCTGTTACCGTTATGATTCTTGCGGATGCTTGATAGGACCTTTGTAGTTTTGCTAAGTTTATAAGTTCCTCGTCCATGTTAACACCTGTTAAACTTTTCATCTTTTCTGTAATGGCATCGTATAGATATTTGTTGTTTTGCTGTTGCTGTTTTATGTAAGAAGATGTAGAAGATACATCTGCAACAAGTTTTGAGTTGTAAAACTCTGCAAATGTATGCTCCTTAATAAAGTCGTAATTTGTAGAGTCGTTTAAAGATGATTTTAAAGTTGATTCTTCGGAAGGAGTTAGTACACCATTGATACTGTCTTTTAATTTTAAGAGATTTTTTCCGTTTGTGTTATCGGAGTTTAAGTATGTTGGACTTGATGCAATTGCAATCTGTTTTGGGTCTGTAATGTTGAGGTATATATTTGATGCATCTATTTTGGTTGCTGATTTAGATGGGTCTATTGTAAAAAAGTCTTGATTTGTACTTCCATCAAGTCCGTATCCTTGCCTGTGAACTTTGTTAAACACTGTGGCAAAAACAGTTGTAAAATCGTTTAACTTGTTTAACTGTTGGTTTATAGCGTTTATGGATTTTAAGTTTCCTCCTAACTGACCGTACTGTATTTCGCTTGTTATGTTTGCTGAGTTGTTCCATTTTACAACTGGATTACCGTTTGTATCCGTTTCAAAGGACAAAGGTGTATTTTGTACTCCTACTACTAAGCCATACCCTTTAGCTGTAAAAATGTTAACTGTGTTGTCTTCATTAAACACTACCTTTGTATCTATCAAATCACTTAACTGTTTTATAAGTCTGTCTCTTTCGTTTAGATATTGGTTGTTTTCTTGTATGTCTAAGGTTTTTGTTTTTATTGATTGGTTTAGTTTTGCTATCTGGTCGGTTATTTGATTTATCTGATTAATCTGGTCTCTTACTTTCAAAACTGTTTGTTGTTTTTGGTCTTCCAAAGATTTATCCGTATTTCTTATCTTTCCTATAAGTGTTTGAGCATTTGCTAAAAATGCAGACCTTGCTGCTATGTCATCTGGCTTGATGAGAATGTCGTTTATTGAGTTGAAAAAGTTGTTTAAGTCTGATGAAAAACCACTACCAAGTGCATCGTTAAAAAGGTTTTCTATGTTGGACAATCCGGATGAGTACTCGTTATCTGCGTTTAGCTGCTGATTTAAGTTTATTGACCTGTTGAAAAGAGATTGGTCAAAGACTCTTATCACTTTGTTCATTACAACGCCACTTCTTGGTAAATCTTGGAAAACAGGTATTTCTCTGTTGTATCCTTCAGTTGTAACGTTTGATATATTTTTATTTGTTGAATTTATTCCTTTTTGAAAAGATAGTAAACTTTGACCTGCTGTTGATAAAATTCCAAGTAAAGACATGTTAGACCTCCATATAGCTTTATAATATTATTATCGCATTTTTTCAAAATTTTTTTATTGGAAGGTGTATTTATGAAAAGGTTTTTGGGAATAGATATAGGTGGTACTTTTGTGAAGGTGGCTTTTAAAAAAGGTCAAAACATAGAAACTGAAAAAATATCCATTAAAGATGTAGTTGATGATAAAAATCTTTTTTTAAATCTTTTAGCGGATATAATTAAGAAATATAATCCGGATAGGTTAGCTGTTGCTGTTGCTGGACTTGTAGATAAGAAAACAGGACTTTTGACAAACTCACCAAATTTAAAGTCTTTGGAAGGTTTGAATATCAAAAGTTTTATAGAAGAAAATTTTAAAATTGAGACATTAGTTGAAAATGATGCGAATGTTGCTGCCTATGGAGAGTACGTGTATGGTAATGGAAAAGATGGTAAGGTGTTGGTGTGTTTAACTTTAGGAACCGGATT
>NZ_DAIDMN010000054.1 GCF_027448985.1 Sulfurihydrogenibium sp. | reverse complement strand
TACGAGTTCTGATATCTGAATATGTCTTTCAGGTGGTTCATCGAATGTAGATGCGACAACCTCTGCTCCGGAACCTACTATTCTTCTCATTTCGGTTACTTCCTCTGGTCTTTCGTCTATGAGAAGAATTATAAGAGTTACCTCCGGATGATTTTTTATAATGGCTTTTGCAAGTCTTTGAATTAGTACGGTTTTTCCGGCTTTTGGTGGAGCAACTATCAAACCTCTTTGTCCTTTACCTATTGGAGAAACAAGACTGACTACTCTCGTAGATAAATCAGATGGGTCATACTCAAGGTTAAATCTTTCTGTTGGATGGTAAGGAATAAGTTTATCAAAAGATGGTAGAAGAAGGAAGAGATGTAGTTATTCTACTTGACTCCATGACAAGACTTGCAAGAGCTTCTAACTCTATAACTCCACCATCTGGAAGAGTTTTATCCGGTGGTATTGAAGCTACAGCATTACAAAGACCCAAAAAATTCTTTGGTGCTGCAAGAAATATAGAAGGTGGTGGAAGTCTTACTATACTTGCAACAGCTCTTGTAGAAACCGGTTCAAGGATGGATGATGTTATATTTGAGGAATTTAAAGGAACGGGTAATATGGAACTTTACCTTGACAGAAGGTTGATGGAAAAAAGAATATTCCCTGCAATCAACATAGCAAAATCCGGAACAAGAAAAGAAGAATTGTTGGTTGAAGATTGGGAATTACAAAGACTATGGATACTCAGAAAGTTCTTATCAACTATGGACGAAGTGGAAGCTATGGAGTTCCTACTTAGTAAGTTAGCTAAATTTAAAACAAATGAAGAATTTTTAAAATCAATGAACGCTTAGTTTTTGGTATAATATTTGTTTCAAAAATTTTGATAGGAGGAATTAAATTGAAACAGGGAATACATCCGGAGTTAAAACTAACTAAGTTTGTTTGTGGTTGTGGAAATGAGTTTGAAATTTACACTGTTAAAGGTGGAGTGGTTCACTTGGAAGTGTGTAACAACTGTCATCCGTTTTACACTGGAAAATTGAGAGTTAAGCCTAAATTTTTAGAAATACAAGGACAGATTGCAGAAAAGTAATAGATGAACAAAAAGATATTAGCCCAGATAGAAAACGTAAGAGAAAAGGTAAAAAAGCTTGAACAGTTATTGGCAGACCCTGAGATTTTGAAAGATGCATCAAAACTCCAAACTATAGGTAAAGAACACAAAGAACTGTCTGAAATTCTGTCTTTATACGACCAGTATGAAAAAGTAAATTTTCAAATAGAAGAGCTAAAACAGCTTATCAACTCTACAACGGAAGATGATTTGAGAGAACTTGCAGAATTAGAACTCCAAGAGTTAAAAAGGCAGTCTGTAGAGTTAGAAAAAAAGATAGAACTTGCATTTTTACCAAAAGACCCTAACGATGAGAAAAACGTAATTTTGGAGATAAGACAAGGTACCGGTGGAGAAGAAGCAGCGTTATTTGCTGCAGAGCTTTTTAGAATGTATCAAAGATACGCAGAAAGACATGGATGGAAAACAGAAATATTAAGTATCCATCCAACAGATAGAGGTGGGATAAAGGAAGTCATAGCTCTTATAAAAGGAAAAGGTGCATACTCAAGGTTAAAGTATGAAAGTGGAGTTCATAGAGTTCAAAGAGTTCCGGAAACGGAGTCTTCAGGAAGGATACATACTTCTACTGCAACTGTAGCAGTTTTACCAGAAGCAGAAGAAGTCGATGTAGAAATAAAACCGGAAGATTTAAAGATAGAAACAATGAGAGCCGGTGGAGCTGGTGGACAGCATGTTAACACTACCGATTCAGCAGTCCGGATAACACATATACCTACTGGAATAGTCGTCCAATGTCAAGACGAAAGGTCTCAACTGCAAAACAAACTAAAAGCGATGCAAATTTTAAGGGCGAGACTTAAAGATTACTACGATAGACTTGAAAAAGAAAAGATTGCAAAAGAAAGAAAAGAACAAGTAGGAACAGGAGAAAGAAGTGAAAAAATAAGAACCTACAACTTTCCTCAAAACAGAGTAACCGACCATAGGGTAAACTATACATCTTACAGATTACAGGACATTTTGGACGGAGATTTAGATGAGATAATCGATGTTTTAATTGCCAAAGAAAATGAAGAAAAACTAGCAAATTTAGAATTGTAGCATAAAATTTAAACCTGTGCGCCCATAGCTCAATTGGATAGAGCATGTGACTACGGATCACAAGGTTGGGGGTTCGAGTCCCTCTGGGCGCGCTAAAATATTGAAGTAGGTTAGCACACAATGAACCTCTTAAGATTATCAGAAGAAGAGATAAAATCAATAAAAAACATCGCTAGAAAAATCTTTGGAGAAGACTGTAAAATCTGGATATTTGGCTCAAGAACAAATCCGGATTTAAAAGGGGGAGATATTGATATATATATAGAAGTAAAAGACTATATTATTTATCAAATTTTAGATAAAAAAATACAATTTTTATTAGAACTCAAAGATTCCATAGGGGAACAAAAAATTGATGTAATAATAAAACCTTTAGGTTTTGATGAGGAATTTGGATTAAATATAAAAAAATCTGGAGTTCTTCTATGAAGGAAATAAAACTCGTAATCCAGGAAATAGATAAACATCAAGAGAGATTGATTCATGCTAAACTGAAAATCATTAAATGGGGAAATATAACAGTTGAGATGTTTCAAGATTTTGATAAAGTTGAAACAATAGATTCTTTTATTTTTAGGTTTTCTAAAATGCAGGATACAATTGGTGAAAAGCTTTTTCCATTAATTTTACAAATTTTAGAAGAAGAAGTTAGAAATAAATCTTTTATAGACATTTTAAATACACTGGAAAGGTTAGAATTTATACCATCTGCCAAGAAATGGAGAGAGCTAAGAGAAATAAGAAATCAAATAACCCATACGTACCCATGGGAACAGGAAATTTTGGTAGAAGAGATAAAAAAAGCTTTGATATCATCTCAGGAAATGATAGAGATTTATAATAATATTAAAATAAAGATTAGCAAATATTTAACGAATTTATAGCAAGAAGTCTGGAATCTTCTACCTGTTTCAATAAACGCACATCACTCTTCAAAGGCTTAAGTTAAGGTGAATGATTATACAACTCGCTATAATTTCGTTGAAGTTCCCCCCAAAGAGGGGAACTATACACTATATACCTTCTGGTCTTTTTACATCGTAAAGGATATCGTCAGTTGGATGTCTATAAAGAGGCATATCAAGGCGTTTTTCATCAAGGTAATGACCTATGAATCCTATGGACCTTCCGAGAACGAAAAAGGCGTTAAATGCACCAGCTTCTATCATTTTGTCTATCTCTTCGTTTGAGTATCCTATGGCTTTAAATAAATCTACAAGAAGAACACCTATCGTTCCATCAACGTTAAGGATAAGGTTTTCCTTTTTAGATGTTGTTACTCTTTCTACTTCTAAAGCATAATCTAAAAGCTCTATTTTAGGGAAGTTTCTTCTTGCGTAGTCTTTAAGTAATTCTACCCTTTTATCCGGATTTTTTGTGGATTTTACTCTATGTCCTATTCCAGGAATAGGAATTTTTTTCAACATTTTTCATATACTCAACAAATTCATGGGGAGACATGTTTTTCTCATAAGCCATTTTAAAGTACTTAGCAGCCCCGTCTATTGCACCACCGAATCTTGGACCTATTGTTAATATTCCCGTAGCAAGAGAAGACATTAAATCTTTTCCGGCTCTTGCTGTTACTTTTGTATTGTGGGCTCCCGCTACTGCAGGTCCATGGTCCGCAACTACTCTTATAACCATGTCTATAAATCCAGATGCCCATGTTGGAAACTTACGTTTAAACCATAACAATCCAATAACATCAGCTATAGTTAAACCTTTTTCTATAACTTCACTGATAGGTACTCCACAGTAAGTAGCTTCTTCACCTCTATCGTCGGATATTGTACATATGAAGTTGGTTGGTTTTCTTACTTTACCTTCTCTTATAGCTTTAGATAAATCTTCAGGAATTGGTGGAACTTCCGGTTCAACGATAGGTTGGATTTTTCCTTCTCCTCTTAACATCTCGTAGATACCTTTTATAACGTGAGGAAGTTCGTTGAAGTTATTTGGAACATGTATTCCGGCTTCTCTCATTGCTTTATTTTTTGCGTCAGCTGTTTCTCTGTCTGCTCCGGCTTTTGCTCCTGCATGTCCAAACTGAACTTCTCCGCCGAAGAATTTAGATATGGTTCCAATACACCATCCGATAACTGGTTTTGTTATAAGTCCATTTTTAACAGCTTCGACAACTTTGTACTCTAACTCTCCTCCTACCTCTCCTAAAAGTATCATAAACTTAACTTGTGGATTTTTTTCAAATCTTAACATATGGTCTAAAAAGTCTGAACCAGGAAATCTATCTCCACCTATTGCTATACCTTCTGCAACCCCATCTGCATTTCTTGCAATTATGTTGGAAAGCTCGTTAAACAGTCCACCAGACCTTGTAACAAGACCCACAGAACCAGGTCTATGTAATTTTGATGCTATTATGTTTTCTATCGTTCCCCCTGTATTTGCAATTCTAAACGCTCCAGGTGCTATACCACCAACAGTTGCTGGACCTATTATCCATTTTCCAAGCTGTTTTGCTTTTATTCTCATATCTCTTGCGTATCTTTCTGGGATACCTTCTGCTGTTATTATGATTGTTCTAATAGTTGGAATTTCAAAAGCTTCTAAAGTAACCGGATAGGCTGTTCTAAACGATGCAAAGTTTAATAGAACATCAGCTTCCGGATGAAATTTTGCTGCCTCCGTTGTTGATTTATAGACGGGAATTATTATCTCTTTTGTACCGTAGAAAAATTTTTCAAACGCTCTTTCTGAGGTAGGAGCTACAATAGCTGCTATACTCGGACTTCTACCTACAACATAATCGTAATCCAACATCCTTTGGATTGCATTTGTGTTTAGGTTCCAAAAAATAGCTTTCGTGTTCTTGTCAAATAGTAAGTAATCTGGTCTACTCATATTAATCCTCCTTAGATTATGCTGCTTTTTCTTCTTCTAACGCTTTTCTGACTATGTCCGTCATGTGAAGCTCCGGACCGTAAACTTCAATCGGTAAACCTAACTCTTCCGCTGCTTGTTTTATTTTCTTTAATCCAACTTCGTAGTTAGGTCCACCTCTTCTTACGTATATTCTCACACCAATTTGTCTCATTTTCTCCGCATACTCTTTGAAAGCATCTATTATTCCGTCAAAAGTTTTTGCAACATCTGTAAAGTTTGCTATTGCTCCACCTATCAAAAGAATTTTAGGTTTCCCAGATGGATGTTTGTTTCTTGTCATAAGGTCTAAAACTGTTTTTACATACTCTCTTGTTTCTGTTCTTGTTGGGTTTCCTGAGTATTCCCCATAGTTTGCAAGCTCGTTTACATACCCCATATCTGCTACCGTGTCTGCATATACAACCGATGCACCACCACCTGCTACCAACGTCCATATTCTTCCTTCCGGATTAAGTATAGTTAACTTTAAGGAAGAACCGGATTTTTCGTCTAACTCTTTTATGTATTTTTCTTCCGGAGTTAAATCTCTACCAAAGCCGGATGGAAACTCTAACTCTCCCCATTTTTTACCTACTACAAAGTAAGCTGTATCATCAACTTTACCTACAAAATCTAAAAGGTAAGCTTTATTTCCAACCAATACCAAAGGATTTATTTCAAAATATACAAAGTGCAAATCTCTAAACATTTTGTAAGCTCTTATAACAAAATCTGCGTATTTTTCTTTATCCTTAATTTCTTTTGGAACATTTTGTTTTATTAACTTTTCAATCTCTTCATCTGTTGCAGTTGGCGGTATTTTCACTTCTACGACCTTATCCCAATTTTCTTCAACATCTATTCCGCCGAAAGCTGACATGTAAACCGTATCGTAATCATCACCCATAGAAAATGCCAAGTAGTACTCTTCTTCAGGCTTATGAGGAACAAAAGGCTCAATTAAAAAGTGAGTTAAATGACCTTTTACACCGTTGATTTCAACTTCTTCTTCCATTTTTTGTTTAATCCATTTAACCGCATCTTCATATGTAACATCACCTGGCTTGTTGATTTTGAATAGGACCAATCCTAGTTTACCTCTTTTTCCAAAAAGCATATCAGGTTTTGCCACTAATGGAGTTGTTTTTAACCAAGGGTGCTCCTGAGGAAGTTTTTCAAAGTCCGTTTCAGGAGTAACTAAAACAGATTTAAAATCGTACTCAAAAGCATCCCCAAAGTAATCTTTCCAATTTTGGGCTATAATTCTCTTCCCATCGTACTCTCTTATCCCTCTTTGAGCCATTTTTCCCTTCCTACATACAAACCTTTTGGTTTGTAGGCCGGAATACTTTTATTCCGCCATTTTTCCGGCAGGCGGTATTAACTAAAGATATTATAACATAAAAAACTATGAATAAAACAGTGTTTGATTTTTAGATTGACTTTTAGAACTTCCTAATGCTATAATTATCTACGAATAAAACATTGTTTTATAATTAAGGAGTTAAAAATGGAAAATGTTTTTTGGTGGAAAGGAAAAGTAGAGATACCAAAAGAAGGTTCTTTTATTACCTTAAATCCGGATAAAACAATCTCGGTTCCAGACAACCCTATAATTCCTTTCATACTTGGTGATGGGATAGGTTTTGAAATAACTCCAGAGATGATAAAAGTGGTAAATGCTGCAGTAGAAAAACAGTATGGAAAAAGTAAAAAAATATACTGGGTAGAGGTACTAGCAGGGGACAAAGCTGAGGAAAACGGATTAAACAGAATGCCACAAGAAACTTTAGATTTACTAAAACAAAGTATAGTTAGTATAAAAGGACCGTTAGGAACACCTGTTGGAAAAGGTGGAAAGTCTTTAAATGCAATTTTAAGACAATCAATGGATTTTTACTCTGCAATCAGACCAGTTTATTACATGGGACAACCTTCTCCTATTCCAAACCCGGAAAGAGTTAACGTTACAGTTTTTAGAGAAAATTCAGATGACGTTTACATGGCTATCGAGTATATGCCAAAAACCCAAGAGGTTCAAAAAGTAAGAGAATTTTTCATAAAAGAGATGGGCGTTTCTGAGTATGCTCTACCAGAAGATGTAGGTATAACAGTTAAACCTATGTCGGAATTCAAAACAAAAAGACATGTTAGAAAAGCCTTTAGATACGCATTAGAAAACGGTAAAAAACATATTGCTATAGCCGGGAAAGGAAACATTATGAAAGCTACAGAAGGAGCCTTTTTAAATTGGGCTTTTGAAGTAGCTCAAGAAGAGGAGTTTAAAGGAAAAATAATAACGGAAGGTGAACCTAAAGAAGGTCAAGCAAGAATATACAAAGTTATAACAGACCAAATGCTTATGCAACTTGTTCTAAAACCTGAATATTACGATGTTATAATAACTCAAAACTTAAACGGAGATTACATCTCAGACTTAGCGTCAGCTTTAGTGGGTGGTCCTGGATTCGTTCCAAGCGGAAACATAGGTGATGGATACGCACTTTTTGAAAGTACTCATGGAACCGCAAACGACATAGCTGGAAAATCCATAGCGAATCCTTTATCCATAATTCTTTCCGGAGCAATGATGCTTGAATATCTAAATTGGAAAGATGCAAGTCAACTAATATACCAAGCGGTTAAAAAAGTGATAAACGAAGGTAAAGGAACACCAGATATAGCAGCTGGATTTAGAAAAATAGGTAAACAAGCAACAGAACTTTCAACTTCACAATTTGGAGACGAGATAGTAAAAGAGATAAAAAATCTTTAATAGAGAGGTGTAAAAATGAAAGTAGTGGTAAAACAAAAAGAAGACTTTCACTTTATAGGAAAAGGAGATGCAGGCATTGAAGTGCCAATAGATGCAGCTGCTTACGTAGGAGGAAAAGGAAGAGGTTTAAGACCGCCAGAGTTGCTCTTTCATTCAATAGCAGGGTGTATGGGAATTCATGTATACGAAGCCTTGGTCAAAGCAGGAAAAAAGGTTGACGATGTCGTAGTTGAAACTGATGCTGAACGAAAAGAAACTTATCCAAAAGTATTTACAAAAATCTATTTAAAGTTCACGATAAAAGGAGATGTTTCTGACCAAGATGTAAAAGATGCAATAGAAACTTCTTTAAACAAAACATGTAGTATAGCTTATATGATAAACCAAGTTGCTCCTATATCGTACGAATACAAAATAGAAAAATAAGGAGTAAGGGTTATGTTTAACAAAATATTAGTAGCAAACAGAGGAGAGATAGCTTGCAGGATAATAAAAGCTGCCCATGAATTGGATATACCAACAGTGGCAATTTATTCTGATGTTGAATCTACAGCAAGACATGTAAAGATGGCTGATGAAGCTTACATGATAGGTGCAAACCCTTTAGATACCTATCTAAACAAACAACTAATAATAGATTTAGCTAAATCTGTAGGAGCCGATGCGATACATCCAGGATATGGTTTCTTGGCAGAGAATGAAGAGTTTGCAAAAATGTGTGAAGACAGCGGTATAACTTTTATAGGACCATCCTCTGAAGTAATTTCATTGATGGGAGATAAAGCAAGGTCAAAAGAAATAATGAAAAAGTTCGGTGTTCCTACAGTTCCTGGAAGTGATGGAATACTAAAATCAGTAGAAGAAGCTGTAGCCATCGCTAAAGAAATAGGATATCCAGTCTTGTTAAAAGCATCTGCAGGTGGTGGTGGTAGAGGTATAAGAATATGTAACAATGAAGAAGAACTAAGAAAGAACTACGAACAAGCTTACAAAGAAGCGGAAAAGGCGTTTGGAAGAGGAGACTTATTACTTGAAAAGTATATACAAAATCCAAAACATATAGAATTTCAAATTTTGGGAGACAAGTATGGAAACGTAATCCATCTTGGAGAGAGAGATTGCTCTATCCAAAGAAGAAACCAGAAGTTAGTTGAGATAGCGCCATCTTTAGTTTTAACGGAAGAAAAAAGAAAGAAGTATGGAGAAATATGTGCTAACGCTGCAAAACAGATAGGGTACTACTCTGCAGGAACTATGGAGTTCGTTTCAGATTTAGAAGGTAACATATACTTTATAGAGATGAACACTAGGATACAGGTAGAACACCCAGTAACTGAAATGATAACTGGCATAGACATAGTAAAAGAACAAATAAAAATAGCAGCCGGAGAGAAACTAAGTATAAAACAAGAAGATGTTAAATTTAATGGTTTTGCAATAGAATGTAGAATTAACGCAGAGGACCCTAAGAAAAACTACGCTCCAAGTATTGGAACAATCAAAAGATACTACACACCTGGTGGATTCGGTGTAAGAATAGAAAGTGCTGCATCTGTAGGTTTTGAAGTTACACCTTACTTTGACTCAATGATAGCAAAATTAATATGTTGGGGTAAAGATTTTGATGAAGCAATAAAAACAACAAAAGCAGCTTTAGATTACTTTGAGATATCCGGTATAAAAACGACAATTCCTCTTTTAAAAGAAATCGTCAAAGACCCTAAATTCAAAGAAGGAATGTTTACAACCAAATACTTACAAGAAAACCCTCAACTGCTAGATTACAAAGAAGAGCTTTCCAAAGAAGATATAGTTTCATTCATTGCTGCATCTATAGCAGCCCATTACGGATTATAGAAATAAAAGGAGGTTTATTATGGATTTTAAACTATTTAGAGATTTGATTAAAGAAAAAAATTTAGAAGTAGCTCCTCCAAAACCAATAAAAATTACTGACCTTACACCAAGAGATGGTCAACAGTGTAAATTGGCTACAAGGGTAAGAACAGATGACCTTTTGCCTTTATGTGAAAAAATGGACAAA
>NZ_DAIDMN010000053.1 GCF_027448985.1 Sulfurihydrogenibium sp. | reverse complement strand
CCAGTGGTAGTTTTACTTTATGATACCACTGGAGGTTTTTTATTTCATCTTTTTTTCGAATTGGAAATTAGGGTTATTATAACACTTCAAAAAACCCCCTTGTGGTATAATTTATTAATTAAGGTTAAGTGTTTACAGATTTTGGAGATTATATTTTGACTTACGAAGCGTTTTCAAGAAAATACAGACCAAAGTCTTTTAAAGAAGTTATAGGTCAGGATTTTGTAGTAAAAACACTGAAAAACGCTGTAAAACTTGGAAGAATATCCCACGCATACATATTTTCAGGCTCTAGAGGTGTTGGAAAAACTACTATTGCAAGGATACTTGCAAAGGTTTTAAATTGCAAAAATCCAGTAGATTATGAACCTTGCAATCAATGTGAAAACTGTATAGAGATAGATAAAGGCTCTTTTCCTGATATGTACGAGATAGATGCAGCATCAAATCGTGGTATAGACGATATAAGAACAATCAGAGATAATGTAAACTACCAACCAATAAAAGGTAAATACAAGGCATACATAATAGATGAAGCTCATATGCTTACAAAAGAAGCTTTTAACGCTCTTCTCAAGACTTTAGAAGAGCCACCACCAAGAAACATTTTTATTTTAGCAACTACAGAATTGTACAAAATTCCGGATACAATAAAATCAAGATGCCAAGTCTTTTTATTCAAACCACCTACAAAATCTCAAATAAAAACATATCTGTTAAGAATCCTTGAAAATGAAAATATTCCCTATGAAGAAGAAGCTGTCGATTTATTAGCTCAGGAATTGGAAGGTGGTATGAGAGACTCTGCCAGTCTTTTAGACCAAGCAGTAACTTATTCAGAAGGAAAATTGACTGTAAAGTCTGTTGAAGAGTTGTTAGGAATAGTTCCTTTAAATTACATAAAAAAAGCACTAAACTATATAAAAAATCAGGAAATTCAACCTTTTATAAAATTACTTGATGAAGTAGAAGACAACGGATATGACATAAACATATTTTGGAAGGAGCTTTTATCTAATCTTCAAAAATCCTTAATAAATATCGTTATGAATCAGAAAGATGAACACTTTTCTAACCAAGACCTAAAAACTCTTATATACATAAAAAACCTCTTTAACAAGGCATACTCTGAAGCAAGAACCTTTGTAAATCCAAAAGATATATATCAGATTTACATATTAAAACTCAGTTATATAGATGCCATAAAATCTATACAACAACTTATCGAAGGAAATTTTGAGTTTGGAAAAACAACTCCTCAACAAATTCAGAAGGAAAGTACTCAAATTAAAGAATCAACGGAGCAAAAAACTCAGTCAGAAGAAAACCAAAACCTTCAAAAAATAATAACTCAGATAATAAAAAATGAAAAGATAATAGCTCCTTTACTAAAAGAAGCTGAAATCAAGGAAGAAGAAAACAGTATTTTCATAAAGTTAAAGGATAAATCTCAGGAAGAAATCTTAAGTTCCCATTTTGATATACTAAAAAAGTATTTTCCAAATAAAAACATAAATATATCCGCTCCTCAAGTCAAAGATAAAAAAAAAGATAAAAAAAGAGATGAAGTGGTAGACAAAGTTTTAGAGCTTTTTCCAGGCTCAAAAATACTAACTTACAAAGAAAAGGAGGATTAGATGTTTAACTTTGGAAACCTTGCAGAGCTTATGAAACAGTTTCAATCAATAAAGGAAAATGTAGAAAAAGCAAAAGAAGAGTTGAAAAAGGAAAATATAGTGGTGGAAGTTGGTGGTGGAATGGTAAAAGTCGTCAGCAACGGACTTGGAGATATTCTTGATATAGAAATAGACAAATCTCTTCTAAAAGAAGAAGAGTATCAAGTACTAAAAGACCTTTTAATATCAGCGGTAAATGAAGCATCAGAAAGGTCTAAAGAAGTTATGACTCAAAAACTCTCTGAAGCATCCGGATTGCCAATGAATCTATCTAAATTCGGTGGTTTATTTTGAATTACATACCCCAATCCTTAGCTAAAGTGATAGAAGAAATATCAAACCTTCCCGGATATGGAGAGAAGTCCGCCCAAAGGTTTGCAACAAACCTTTTAAAAATGCCTCGTAGCGAAGCAGTGGATTTAGTAAGAAATCTTGCGGTAATGCTTGATAAGATTCATCCATGTTTAGAGTGTGGAATATACACAGAAGAAGATATATGCCCAATATGTAAATCAACAGAGAGGGATAAAGGTTATATATGTGTTGTAGAAGAATCATTTGATGCATATACTATAGAAAAAACTGGTAAGTTTTCCGGAGTTTACCATGTTCTTGGAGGAAGACTATCTCCTTTAGAAGGAATAGGACCAGACAAACTGAATATAAAATCACTTATAGAAAGAATAAAAAAATATTCAGCAAAAGAAGTGTTGATAGCCACAAATCCCACAGTGGAAGGAGAAGCAACCGCTAACTACATCCACAATTTATTGAAAAAATATCCATTGAATATAACCCGATTGGCTTACGGTCTTCCATTTGGTTCCGTGTTGGAGAACGCAGACGAATTTACATTATCCAAAGCCTTGGAGCACAGAATTAAAGTGTGATAAAATAAAATAAAAAATGGAGAGTGAACCTTTGAGTAAAGATAAACTACCCTTAGAAAAGGATGTAGATATAGAACTTGAATATAAAGTTTACCATCTTTGGGATAAAGTTAAAAAGTATCTTAAATTTATAGTAGCAACCGTATTGATTTTATTTATCTTTTCCTTAGGATACTATTTCTACAAACAGAAAAAAGAAGAAGAAAACCAAAAAGCCTCTGTGTACATAACAAAAATAAACAACCTTTTAGCAGATAATAAAAAAGACGAAGCACAAAAACTCATTCAAGAATTTGAAAAAAACTATAAAGATACAGATTATTACAAAGTAATCCTTGCTTACAAAATAATGATGATGAAAGAAGAAAACAAAGAAGATATAAGTTTGGCAAAAGAGTTAAAGAATAAACTTCAAACAGAGCTTTCAAAGGGTATGATAGAGTATGAAAGCTACCTTGAATACAAATCTGGAAAACAGAATGAAGCAAAAGAGATGTTAAAATCAATCAACAAAGAAGATTACAACTACATTTCTGCTCAATCTTTATTAGCTTTAATTTACAAAAAAGAGGGAAACTTCCAAGAAGCAGAAAAAATATTTAAAACAATTCAAGAAAATAAAAATTACAGATACTTTTCAATATTAGCAAGAGAAAATTTATAGGAGTGTAAAAGTTGGAAAAGTTGTATGAAGGAAAAGCGAAGATAGTATACAAAACAGAAGAACCAGACAAAGTTGTAATCTATTTTAAAGATGAAGCTACCGCTTTTAATGCTCAGAAAAAAGACATCATAGAAGGAAAGGGAATACTAAACAATAAAATCTCATCTATATTCTTTAATTTACTAGAGAAAAATGGTATTCCAACCCACTTTATAAAACAGTTATCAGATAGAGAGATGCTTGCATACAAAACAACTATAATTCCTGTTGAAGTAGTTGTAAGAAATCTGGCAACCGGAAGTATTGTAAAAAGACTAGGTATCACAGAAAAAACACCTTTTAATCCTCCTTTGATAGAGTTTTATCTAAAAAATGACCAACTTGGAGACCCAATAATATGCTATGAACATATCTTAGCCTTAGGTTTAGCAACGGAAGAGGACATAAAAAAAATAAAAGAACTTGCATTTAAAGTTAATCAAGTTTTAAAAGATTTCTTGAAGAATATTGATATTATTTTGGTAGATTTTAAACTTGAATTTGGTAAAAAAGATGATGAAAGTATAGTAGTAGCAGATGAGATATCTCCGGATACTTGTAGATTTTGGGATGCTAAAAGTGGGGAAAGGATGGATAAAGATAGATTTAGACTCAATTTGGGAGACCTATCAAAGTATTACGAAGAAGTTTTAAGGAGGTTGGAGGGTGAGAAAAGTTAGAAAAGCTGTTATACCTGTAGCCGGATTTGGAACAAGATTTTTACCTGCAACAAAATCCACTCCTAAGGAGATGATGCCTCTTATAGATAAACCAATTATTCATTACATTGTAGAAGAAGCTGTAAAATCCGGAATAGAAACAGTTATTTTTATCACAGGAAGACATAAAAGAGCGATAGAAGACTACTTTGATTACTACCCCGAACTTGAGCAGATTTTAGAAAAAGGGGGAAAAGAAAAAGAGATAGAAAAGCTAAGAGAAATAAGTAATATGGCTGAGTTTGTTTACATAAGACAGAAAGAGCAACTTGGGCTTGGTCATGCTGTATTAACAGCAGAAAGAGTCGTAGGAGATGAACCTTTTGCAGTTTTACTTGGTGATGAAATAATTAAAAACGAAACAAATCCTGGAATAAAACAGCTTATAGACGTTTACTACAAATTTGGAAAATCCGTGATAGGAACAATGGAAGTTTCAAAAGAAGATGTAAGTAAATACGGAATAGTGGATGGAAAAGAAGTTGTAGATGGTATAAAACTTGTTGATAAATTGATAGAAAAACCTTCCGTTGAAGAAGCTCCTTCCACAACAGCTATAATTGGTAGATACGTTCTTACGCCTGATGTTTTTGAAGCTCTAAAAAACACACCTATTGGTAAAGGAGGAGAGATACAACTTACAGATGGATTATCTATTTTAAGACAAAAAGAAGTTATATATGCAAAGGACATAGAAGGTCTAAGACATGATACAGGAAACAAAATAGGATATTTAGAGGCTATAATGGATTTTGCATTAGAAAGAGAAGACGTTAAAAATGAATTTATAAAAATAATGATGCAAAAGTGTAGAGAGATTGAACAAAGTTAAAGCAAAAAAGCAGTTTGGACAGCATTTCTTAGTCTCTGAGAATGTAGTAAAAAAAATAGTAGATGAAATTAAAATAAAAGAAGACGATATTATAGTAGAAATAGGACCTGGAACTGGTATCTTAACACAAGAAATTTTAAATAGAAAACCTCAAAAACTTTACAGTATCGAAATAGACCAATCTTTATACTCATTGTTAGAGGAAAAATTTAATAACTATCCAAATTTCAACCTTATAAAAGAAGATGCGTTAAAGGTTAATATTAAAAATCTTGCGAAAGGAAAGAAAGTTAAAATAGTTGGAAATCTTCCTTACAATGTTGCTTCTTTGATTATTATAAACTGTGCTTTTAATCTGGATAATATAGAATTTTGTGTTTTTATGGTTCAGAAAGAAGTTGCAGAAAAGTTGAAAGCTAGTCCAAAGTCAAAAGATTACACCTTTTTATCAGTTTTTATTCAAACGTTTTTTGATGTAGACTACATTATGAGCGTTCCTGCAAGATTTTTCTCTCCACCACCAAAAGTGACTTCTGCCGTTGTTAAACTTACTCCAAACAATAAATACCACTTGACAGATATTAAAAAGTACAAAAATTTTGTATCTTATCTATTTGGAAATAGAAGAAAAATGCTTCGGACAAAAGTAGATGAAAAAATACTTGAAAGAGCAAATATAAAACCAACATTAAGGGCTGAAGAGTTAAAAGTAGAGGATTTTGTTAGATTGTTTGAGGTAGTAAAGGATGATGATAGGCAGTTTGTTGATGGAAATTCACATACATGATTCAAGTTCTTTAAAAGACAAAAGAATGGTGATAAGGTCTTTAAAAGAAAAGTTGAAAAGTAAGTTTAATGTTGCTGTTTCGGAAGTGGACAATCAGGATTTATGGCAGTTGGCAACTGTTGCTGTTGTGACGGTTGGTCCAGATAAAAAGTATGTAGAAAATGTTTTACAAAATGTTATAAATTTTGTTGACATTAACTTTCCAGAGTTACATATCAATATAACAAAAGAAATATTTTAAGGTGGTGTAAAAGATGAGAGAAAAATCTCATAGAATGGAAAAAGTAAATATGATGTTAAAAAAAGAAATATCAGACATAATTACCCATGAGTATGAAGCCGGAAAAGAAAACTTTATCACAATAAGCGTAGTTGATACAAAAGCAGATTTAAGTCAAGCTGATATATACGTTTCCGCATTAAAAAACGAAGACCAGATAGTAGAGGAGTTAAATAAGGAAAGTGGTCATATTAGGTATATCTTAGGTAAAAGAATCCGGATAAAAAAAACACCAAAGCTGATTTTCAAAAAGGATATTTATAAGCTAAATTTCTAAATTTTTTATTTTTTCGTAAATCAGATTTTTTGGTAAACCATATTTGTTAGAAAGAAGGAAAGCGATTTCCTTGGTTTTTTTTCCCTCTTTTTTTAAATTTTTAGCTTCTTTAAGTATTTCTTCTATATCTATATTTTTTTCTTTTTTAGGATAAACAAGAATAACAAACTCACCTTTTAATTTTTCTAAATTATTTTCAAAAAAGTTTACAATTTCAATAGGCTTTCCAAAAATGAAAGATTCATGGATTTTAGTAAGCTCTTTTGCAACTACTACATCAGCATCTGGATTCAATTTATTTAACAAATTCAGTGTTTTTAAAACTCTTTTTGGACTTTCATAAAGAATAAAAGTAAATCCTAAATCTATATATTCTCCTAAATCTGTTTCTCTTTCTCTCTCTTTATTAGGTAGAAATCCGACAAACAAAAATTTATCTGAAGGAAGACCAGAGGCAGACAGTGCTACCGCTGCAGCAAAAGGACCTGGAATTGGAACAACTTCTATACTACTTTCTCTTGCCTTTTTTACAACTCTGTATCCTGGGTCAGATATACATGGTGTTCCCGCATCAGAAACAAGAGCAACATCTTCTGTTTTTAAAATATTTATAAGTTTTTCAGATATTTCCTTTTCATTGTAGTTATGATAACTAATAAGTTTTTTACCAGATATACCGTAATGATTCAAAAGTTTAAGAGTTTGCCGAGTGTCTTCAGCAGCAATTATATTAACAGATTGTAAAACTTCTAAAGCTCTTAAAGTTATATCTTTTAAATTTCCTATAGGTGTTGCCACAACATAAAGTTTTCCCATTAAGGAAGCCTTAACACTCCTTTAATCAAACTCCCATAACCTATAAATGTACTATTTTTATATACTGCTACTTTGCCATCAGGTAAATATTTTTTAGACTCTATTTTTAGTTCTTTTGAATAGTTTAAAATAAGCTTATCAATGTTTATAACTTTTGAAGAGTAAGGTTCTATGACGGTTTTATCGTAAAGTTTTATAGTCTTTCCATTATCCTTTATGAACAATGACACATCTATCAATCTTAGAGCTGTGTTGTTTTTTACCTCATAAAATCCATTAAAAATAACTTTATCATTTTGAATTTCTGCATTATAAATAACATCCCATTCAAATCCAGATACAGGATAAAGAATGTTTAATCCACTTGAAGTTGGTTTTTCAGAAAAGAGTTTTATGGTTAATTTAGGTGCCATAAGGTCTTGCCATTTTAACGAAGAAGAAAGTCTATTAGGAAAAACCGGAAGAGTTGTTATTACAACTCCATTTTTTGTATCAAGTGTAATATATCCATCTTTAACTGCTATAACTGTACCCTTTACTAACCTTCCTTCACCTTCTATTGATATACTTTTTCCAACCAAGTTTTCAACCCAATTTTCTTTAGTCGGCTCTACCATATATCCGGATACTTTTACATCTCTATCAGTAGGTTTAATTAAAACCGATTCTACTTTTGCAACAGGCAGAAGTTGGATAGGTCCGACAACAGTTTCTCCTTGAGCCAATAAAAATTGAGAATACTGTATATAGGTTGACAACTCTTTCTTACTTACAATTAAACTATCTGCGTAAACCTTTGATAAAACTCCTATTGAAAAAAATACAAAGAATATGAATTTTCTCACTTGTAACTCCTTTTTTAAGTTAATAAATGATTATTATACAATGTTTTGACCAGTTAATCCAATCAAATCAAGTAAATCTTCCAATGATACGGATTCAACTTCAGAAATTTGATCATCTATAAGATTATTTATCATACTCCTTTTTTCTTCAAGCTTTTGAATAATTTTTTCTTCCACTGTATTTTTAGTTATAAAACTATATATATTCACAGCTTTATTTTGACCTATTCTATGAACTCTATCTTCTGCTTGCCAAACTTTTGCAGGATTCCAATGAAGGTCAAAAAATATAACATAACTACTACTGGTAAGTGTTAATCCCTCTCCAGCAGCTGATATTGAGCCTAAAAATACAAAACAATCTTCATCCTCCAAAAATCTTTTTACAGATAACTCTTTTTCCTTTTGATTCATAGAACCGTGAAAATAAACTATGCTTTTTTGAGGTAAAATTTCCAAAAGATTTTTATTTATTTTATCAATTCCCTCATGAATAAAATTTGAAAATATAACTATTTTTTCTTTTTGGTCTGTTAGTTCTTTTACAATTTCTTTTAATCTATTTCCTTTTGGGCTATAATGGGAATCAGGTGGAAAATTACATATCTGTCTTAATTTTTGTAAAGAAAATATAATATTCTGTTTAAACATCGTGAAAAAGTTTTTTTCATAATGAAATCTTTTATATATATCAAAAAGTCTGTTTTTTTCAAAGCTTAAATATTTTTCATAGTAATCTTTTTGAGAAGGTGACAGTTCGAATTTTTCAATTTCAGGAGGAAATTTTTCCGGAAGGTCCTTTAGGACATCCCTTTTTAGCCTTCTAATCATCATAGGTTTTAAAATCTCTTTTAACTCTTCTGGATTCTTCTTTTCCAGTTCCTTTTCCTTGGGTAAAAGAAACTCCAGTAAAGATACTAACTCTTTAATATTATTTTGAAGAGGTGTTCCAGATAATGCCCACCTATATTTAATTTCTTTTGATAATGTTTTTATTGCTTTTGATTTGTATGTATCTTTATTTTTTATATTATGAGCTTCATCTAAGACAACTATATCTAAATCTTTAAAAAATGATTTAAGAATGTTAAACTTATCTTTATAATCATTTTTTATAATATCATAACTAATTATATACACATGACTTTTAACTTCATACATCAACTCTCTTATTTCTTTTGAATCATTTAAGACAATATATTGTAATTCAGGAGCCCATTTTTTAATATGTTCTTCCCAAATATTTAATAGATTTGATGGAGCAACAATCAAAGCTTTTTTAATTATACCTTTTATAAACAAAATTCTTAGAGCTGTTGTAGTCATAACAGTCTTTCCTGTTCCCATCTGATCTGCAAGTAGTGCAGATTTATTTGTTAGTAAAAATTTAATACCCTGAATCTGATAATCAAAAAGTTTAGATGGAAAATTTAAGTCAGAGGGAATGTCAAAACTTATATCTGGAGTTAGAATAGGTTTTATAATATCGAAAAGAGAGAGATTTTTATAAACATTGGTTATTTTTTTACTTTTTCTAATCTTTTTTGACTCAATTTCAAAAACATTATCTTTTAGATTATAAATTTTGCCTTTTGTTTTTATATTTTCAATATCACTAAATAAATTAGAGCTCACTTTACCAAAATTAATATCAAAATTTATATCAAAAATCTTTAAATGTTTAAAGTTGTCAAAATCAACTTTATATATTTTAATCATATAATCCCATCTTATCAATATAATCTATTGCTTTTTCAATTCTTTTAAAAGGTTCCATAATATCTGAATATTTAAAAATTTCTACTAATTCTTTATTTAGCTGAGAAATATTTTTTTCATCAACTGCTGCATATTTTACTAATACCGGTTCAAATTTTCCACTTGATGAGATTAATTTAAAAGAGTACTTTTCTTTTGGTTTCCATTCATCAAATTTTTCTAATAAGAAAACAGGTTTCGGAAAATTATTTCTTAGATTTAAAAGTATTTTTTCTTTACAAAAGATATAATCATATTCACTTTCCATTGAATTAAGTAAATGAATTCCAACCTTTTCAATAAATAAAGCTTCCTTTAAAGTTTCACCATATATTATTTTTTGCAATTCACCAACACAAAATTTTGATGTTACTCTAAATTCTATTGGTTTTAACTTTTTATCTACTATTAATGTCCCAAATCTAAGATAATTATCTTCTCTTTCAAC
>NZ_DAIDMN010000052.1 GCF_027448985.1 Sulfurihydrogenibium sp. | reverse complement strand
AAGATTATATGTATTCATTAATAAAAATATTAGATTCTGTTATAGACGTTTTTCCTATATATCCTGCTAGTCTTGCAAGATGAACTTCTTTATTGAATGTTTCTGGGTCCAATCCGGATATTTTAATAGCCTCTTCCCAGTTTTTAGGTAAAATTCTAACTTTTTGTTCTTTCTCATAAAGGTTACCCACATGTTTTATAGCCATTAATATTCTAACTATTATTGGGTTAAGAGGATGTGCTATTCCCTCAGGAACACCACTTAAAGCTTCTTTTAATAATTTTCCTGCTTCTGTGAGGACTATACCATCGTTAGGAAGAACATATAAAATGCCTCTTGCTTCAAGTTTATTTAAACCGTACTGTACTTCTTCTTTTAATGTTTCATCAAACATTTGGAATAATTCGTTTAAAAATAATCCATATTCTGGAATCTTATGTAAAACCATTCATTCAAATCTAGTTATATGAGGTAATCTCTTTATATCGTAAGCAAGATTTTCGTATAATTGACCAGATTTTGTTGGATATCCACCACCTACTAAATGAAGATTTTGTGCTTCTTCGTACCAATGGTAGTTTGGTGCACCAAATTGGGTTTTTGTAATTGTAATAGCTTTAACAGCAGTTGCTGTAATATCTCTAGAACCTTTTTCTTTAATATCTTCTAAAACTTTTTTACCATATTCCGTTAACACATAAACAGGTTTTTTAGTTTTTTCATCTATTTCTAATGATATAAGATTAAATGCTTCAAGTGTATAGAGGGATTCTTTAGTTGTGTCATAAAGTTTCTCATACCACTGATTTCCTTTTTCATAAAAGTGTTTAAAAAGATGTTCAATTGTGTATAATTCTGACCATTTCTTTTTAAGTTCTTCTTTCTTTTGATATCCCATGGCTTGGTTTATTTTTCTACCATAGAAAGATAAAAGATGTTTATAATCCTTCAAAGGTTTTTCCATTAAGAAGTGAATGAGTTTTTCAGCAGTTGGAACTATCTCAGGATTACTTTTATTCTTTTCCCATACTATTTCTATTCCTTTTAATAATTCTTGGTCTAAAGTTTCAAGGTCAAAAGTTTTTACTGGTCTATATTCTTTTTCACTCCAAAGTTTATATACCTCTAAAAGATTTTCCCCTGCTGGTAGTATGTTTCCACCTGCATCTATAAATGCAAGCTCAGCTAAAACTTCTAACTGTTCTGGAGAAATACTTTCTATTCCAGAATCTAATATTTTTATTAATGAATACATATAATCTTCATTTATTACAGTTTCTAAAGATAATGCCATATTTTGAACTGTTTTTTGAACTGCTTGACCTAATCCTGATAATGTGTATACATCGGATTTTGGTACAGAAAAAGATATCAGTCTCATCGATTCAAGTAAAATTGGAAATCTTCCGTGTTGTGGAAGTGTTTTTGTTTCTGCTGGTCCTGGTGGCAAAGCCACTATGTATTTAGCAAGCTCCTTAGATATTTCCAATCTTGGTTTTGCATTTGTATATATGTCATAGATGAATTTCGCATAATCATTTATTTTTTTCTTCCATCCTTTTTTCTCTTCATGTACTTCTGATGCAAAACCTCTTTCTTTTAAGATTTCAAATGTTTCATCTCCAGTTAAGTCACCACTTTTAATAGCTGACTCTATCATAGCTATAACTTCTGTACCTATCCATCTAAATCTTTCATCCCAGTCTATTGGGTGAGGAATTAATCCTTTTTGAATCATCTCTTCTAAAATATAGACTAGGTTTCTTCCCCAATATGTAAGAACATATTCTATAGGACTTTTACCTTGTTCTAATAAATTTTGTAATTCCAATTCTAAATAAGGGTCTTCTTCGGCTTTAACAGTTATTTGACAAGCTAACCCTTTTTTCTCTTGAGCTTGAGTGTTTAGTAGTGCTAATGCATGTTCTTTTTTGATAACCATTCTTTAATACCTCCTATTTTAGTTTTTTAGTTTTTTAATATTATATAATCTTATATAAATTTTATCAAATCATTTTAACATTTCAAGCTTAAATCTCCAACATATACAACATAATTTCTATTTTCTTTACTTATTACAAGACTTCCATCATCATTTAAACCTTTTAGCATTCCGGACAAAACTAAATTTCTATCTTCATATATAGATACATTTTCTCCAAGCCAAAGGAGATTTTCTTCAATTTCTTTTATATTTAAGTAATTTTCTTTTAAAAATTTAGTGTAGTCTTTTTCAATATTTTGAAGTATTTTTATAAAAATAAAATTTCTTGAAAAATCCTTTTTTTCTTCTATTTTTAAAGATGTAGCCAGTTGGTTTATATCTTCCGGAAAATCTTCTACATCTTGATTTACATTTAAACCAATCCCAACTATTATCCTACCTATTATGTTGTTCTCTATGGAGCTTTCTATTAAAAATCCGGCTATCTTTTTATGGTTTAGATACAGGTCATTAGGCCATTTGATTTTTAAATCGGATTTAACGAAAGACTTTAATGTTTTAAAAACACTAAATGGAAAAAGTAAGGAAAATTTTGATAGATGAGATACTTCCATGTTTGGTTTTAAAATGATACTAAAATACAGTCCTTTGTATTTGGAACTTATCCATTTTCTACCTTTTCTTCCTTTTCCAGAAGTTTGATTTTCTGCAAATATAACTGTTCCATCGGGAAAATCTTTTGTTTTGGCAAAGTTATTAGTTGAATCAATATCTTCAAAGTAAATGTAATTTTTACCTACGAAGGTTGTTTTTAGATGTGGTAGTATTTCTGTGGGTATAGGTTTATCGGGAGAGTTTGTTATTTTATAGCCTTCATTGTCGGTAAGTATTTGATAACCGTAAGATTTTAACTTATTTATCTTTTTCCATACTGCAACTCTTGATGTTCCAAATGTTTTTGCAAGTTCTTCTCCGGATACTTTTTTAGTTTTTAAAATTTCTACAAGTTTTATCTCGTCTATCATCAGTCTGCCTTTAGTATACTTAAAAATGCTTCTTGTGGAAGCTCCACTTTTCCAAACTGTTTCATTCTTTTTTTACCTTCTTTTTGTTTTTCAAGAAGTTTTTTCTTTCTTGTAATATCTCCACCATAACATTTTGCTAATACATCTCTTCTGAGTGGTGCAATCCTAGCGGAAGCTATTACTTTGGAACCTATAGCTGCTTGGATTTTTACCTCAAATAGCTGTCTTGGTATAACTTCTTTCATTTTATCTACCAAGTTTCTACCTACTCTGTACGCTTTGTCTCTATGAACTATAAATGATAATGCATCAACTGGCTCGTCGTTTATAAGTATGTCCATCTTAACAAGGTCTCCTTCTCTGTATCCTATAAATTCATAATCAAAAGAAGCGTATCCTTTTGTTGCTGTTTTTAGTTTATCATGAAAGTCAAAAAGTACTTCTCCAAGTGGTATTTCGTATCTAAGTAAGACTGTTTTTTGGTCTATATATTCAAAACTTTTTTGAACTCCTCTTTTTTCTTGAACCAACTGCATTATAGCACCAACGTACTCAGAAGGAGTGATTATACTTGCTTCTATATAAGGCTCTAAAATTCTGTCTATATAGTTAGGTGGTGGTAGTTGGGATGGATTTCTTACTTCTATTTCTTCTCCTTTTGTTGTGATTACTTTGTATATGACGTTTGGAGCTGTGGTTATAAGTTCTATATCGTACTCTCTTTCTAACCTTTCTTGAACTATCTCAAGGTGGAGTAATCCTAAAAATCCACATCTGAATCCCATTCCGAGGGCTGGAGAAGACTCTACTTCGTAAGTTAAAGCTGCATCGTTTATAGAGTATCTTTCTAGTGCATCTCTCATATCTTCAAAGGTTGTTGAGCCGGTTGGATAAAGTCCTGCATAAACCATAGGTTTTGCTGGTCTAAAACCTTCTATAGGGGAATCTGTAGGTCTTTTTGCATCTGTTATCGTATCTCCGACTCTTATATCTCTCACGTCTTTTATGGCTGCCGCAATGTATCCAACGTCTCCTGCTTGAAGGATTTCTAACTTTGTCATTTTGGGTGTTTGTGCTCCAACTTCTGTAACTTCAAATTCTTTACCTGTTGACATGAGTTTTATTCTCATTCCGGGTTTTACCTGACCGTCTATAACTCTTACAAACGCAACTGCTCCTCTGTATGGGTCATAGTAAGAGTCAAATATTAAAGCTTTAAGTGGTTTGTTTTCATCTCCTTTTGGTGGTGGAATTCTTTTTACAATAGCTTCTAATATATCTTCTATTCCTATTCCGGCTTTTCCGGATGCCAATATAGCTCCTTCTGGGTCAAGTCCTAAAACTTCTTCAATCTGTCTTTTTATTCTTTCTACATCTGCAGAAGGAAGGTCTATTTTGTTTATTACCGGAATGATTTCAAGATTTAGGTTTAAAGCCTGCCAAAATGTGGCTATGGTTTGAGCTTCTATTCCTTGGGTTGCATCTATAAGAAGTAAAGCCCCTTCACATGCAGCTAATGAACGAGAAACTTCGTAACCAAAATCTACGTGTCCTGGTGTGTCTATCAAATGGAGAGTGTAATCTTTGTACTTTAATCTTACAGCTTGTAGTTTTATAGTGATTCCTCTTTCTCTTTCTATATCAAGAGTGTCAAGAAGTTGCTCTTTCATCTCCCTTTTTTCAAGTCCACCGGTAAACTCTATCAATCTGTCTGCCAATGTTGATTTTCCATGGTCAACATGGGCTATTATAGAAAAGTTTCTTATCTTTTCCATTCTTTCACTCAAAGTAAGCACACCTCTTGTAAAATTATTTAAGAATTTATATTTTATCATTTTAAGCTTATAATTATTGTAAAACAATTTTGAGGAATTTTAAGATGAGTTTGGCAGAAAAATATCCTGTAAGATACACTGTTGAAGATTGGAAAAAATGGGAAGGAGATTGGGAATTAGTTGAGGGTGTACCATATGCTTTAGCTTCTCCAAAGCCTAAAAATCAGATTTTTTTAGTAAAAATTGCATCTTTTTTGACAAATGTTTTTAAAGACTGCAAAAATGTAAATGTTGCTGTGGAATTGGATTGGTTCATCTCTTCTGATACGGTCGTTAAGCCGGATTTGTTGGTGTTTTGTGGAGAAATTCCGGATAGGTTAACGGATGTTCCGGATTTAATAGTTGAAATTTTATCTCCTTCTACAAAAATTATAGATGAAGGTTTAAAGTTTGAACTTTATCAACTGAATAAGGTTAAATATTACATAATTTTTGATTTAGAAGAAAACATCTTTAAAATTTACGAACATGATGGTAAACAGTTTTTGGAGAAAAAGGACGATAAATTTGTAATCTGTGGTTGTAACTTTTCTTTAAATTTCAATCAAATCTTTGGTTAAAATGTTAAAATATTTCTTACTTTTAGTTTTTTTAGAGGTAATCTTTTGAATAGAGTACTGTTGTTAATTTTAGGTGTTTTTTCTGTATTTTTTCTATTTTTTGGTGTTTATGTTTTTATAATTACAAGGGACCTTCCGGATGTTAGACAACTTGAAAATTGGAAACCACCGGAAGCATCCGTTATATTAGACTACCAGGACAAAATTTACAATGAACTTTACGTTCAAAAAAGGTATTACGTTCCAATTTCAAAGATTCCGGATTATGTAAAGAAAGCATTCATTGCAACAGAAGACAAAACTTTTTACTCTAATCCTGGTATAGATGTATTTGGCATACTAAGGGCTGCTATTAAGAATATAATTAAAATGGGGGCGGCAGAAGGTGGAAGTACTATATCTCAACAGCTTGCAAAAAATCTCTTTCTAACGCCAGAAAAAAGTATATCAAGAAAAATAAAAGAGATTGTTTTAGCTATTAGACTAAATAAAGTGTACAGTAAAGACAAAATACTGGAAATGTATCTAAACCAGATTTACTTGGGTCAAGGTAGCTATGGAGTAGAAGCAGCAGCAAGAACATATTTTGGTAAAAGTATATCTCAAGTAGACTTATGTGAAGCAGCGGTTTTAGCAGGTCTTCCAAAGGCACCTTCTAAATACAATCCGTATGTAAATCCCGATTTAGCGGAAAAAAGAAAACAGATTGTTCTTCAGAGAATGCTGGAAGAAGGTTATATATCAAACGATGATTATCAAAGATGTGTAGAAAGACCTATCAAACTTGCAGGGATTGTTAGGTCTGATAACTTTAACGATTATTTTACAGAGATGATAAGACAGTGGGTCGTTGATAGATACGGAGAAGATGCAGTAAGTCAAGGAGGACTCAAAATATACACAACAATAGATACAGTATTACAACTATATGCACAAAAAAGAGTTCAACAGTGGCTTGAAGAGCTACAAAATAGAGTAGGTTTTCCTAAACTTTCAAAAGAAGATTTAGATTATCTAAAAGAAAGGTACGATAATCAGAAAGTTTCTCCTGATACATTGATAAAGAATTACATTTACGTAGCAAAAGTCAACCAGATAAACAGAGGAAAAATAAAATTCAGTATTGACCAAGTAGAAGGAGAGGCTTTTGTAAAAAATGTTGGAGCCTTAAAATCTGGAGATTACATTTATGTAAAATATTTAGAAAACGGCTCATTTAAAATTTTACCATTCTTGGAAACGGCTGTTGTATCTATTGACTCCAAATCCGGAGGAATAAGAGTATTAATAGGTGGATACGAGTTTAGAAAGTCACAGTTTAACAGGGTTTTCCAAAGTAAAAGACAGCCAGGCTCTGCAATAAAACCTATTATATACATGGCTGCCATTTTAAATGGTTACACTCAGATTTCATACTTGGAAGATAAACCAATATCATTTTGGGATTACAGTCAAAACAAAGAATGGGTACCTAAAAACTACGATGGAAATTATTACGGAACCGTTACTTTGAGAAAAGCTTTAGCTAAAAGTTTAAACGCTGCAACAGTTTATTTATTGTCTCAAATAGACTTTGACCCCGTTTTATCGGTTGCTTACAAAGTTGGAATAAAGCAAAAATTACCGAAATACTACTCACTTGCACTTGGCTCTATAGAGCTTACTCCAATCGAACTTGCCAACGCATTTGCCACATTTGGGAACTATGGAACAAGGTGTGAACCTTACTTTATAAGAAAAGTGGTGGATAAAGAAGGTAATATACTGTACCAGCAGGAACCTAAATGTGAAGAAGTTTTACCTAAACCAGAGTCAGCTGTAATGGTAGATTTACTAAGGGCTGTTGTCCTTGAAGGAACAGCTGTAAAAGCATCTTCTATGTCTGTACCTGTAGCCGGAAAAACCGGAACAACAAACGATTACTCCGATGCATGGTTTGCCGGATTTGACCCAGACCTTACAACGGTTGTATGGGTAGGGTACGATAAAAGAAAAACCATAGGAAAAGGAATAACAGGTGCAGAAGGTGCACTACCTCTATGGATAGACATTATGACCTATGCAAACAGAAGTGGGACTTACAAAGAATTTCCAAAAGTTGAAGGAACCGTTTACATACCAATAGACCCAATCACAAACAAAGTTTCAAACGAAAACTGTCCAGGAAGATACATTTTATTCGTTGAAGGAACTTATCCTACTGTAGACTGTGACGGAAATCAAGTTGATTTTTCTAAGCTTTTTGCTAAACCGGAAGAATCTACACCTCAACCACAGGAAAACCCATCACCTGAAGAAACAAACCCTCAACCTCAAGAAAACCCATCTACAAATGAAAATGAAAAAGATAAAATATTAGATATATTAAAAAACCGATAAGGAGAAAAGATGAATAGGTATACACTTCCAGATGAAAAAGGTTATTACGGTCAGTTCGGTGGAAAATATCTACCAGAGACACTAATACCAGCTTTACAAGAGTTAGAAGACCAATATTTAAAAATAAAAAACGATGGTGATTTTAAAAGGGAACTTATTTACTACCTTACAGAGTATGCGGGAAGACCAACACCTTTGTATTTTGCATCAAGGTTAACACAGGTAGTAGGTGGAGCCAAGATATACCTTAAAAGAGAAGACCTCTTACATACTGGTGCTCATAAGATTAACAACACTCTTGGACAAGTTTTACTTACAAAGAGAATAGGTAAAAAAAGAATCATAGCAGAGACGGGAGCAGGACAACACGGAGTATCTACAGCTACTGCTGCAGCACTATTTGGTCTTGAATGTACTATATACATGGGAGAAGAAGATGCAGAAAGGCAAGCTTTAAATGTATTTAGAATGAAACTACTTGGAGCAAACGTTGAGATAGTAAAATCCGGAAGTAGGACATTAAAAGATGCTGTTAACGAAGCTTTAAGAGACTGGGTAACAAACGTAAGGACAACTCACTACATAATAGGCTCAGCACTTGGTCCCCATCCTTTTCCTATGATTGTTAGAGACTTTCAATCCGTTATCGGAGAAGAAGTTAAAAATCAGATACTTGAGATAGAAGGAAGATACCCTGATGTGATAGTGGCATGTGTAGGTGGTGGAAGTAACGCGATAGGTATTTTTTATCCATTTATAGAACATAAAGAGGTAAAACTTGTAGGGGTAGAAGCTGGAGGATACGGTTTAGAAACAGGAATGCATGCCGCTAGTATATCAGGAGGAGATATAGGTGTACTACATGGTATGAAATCGTACTTTTTACAGGACCAGTGGGGTCAGATAGAATCAACTCACTCTATATCAGCTGGTTTAGACTATCCTGGAGTTGGTCCGGAACACGCTTATCTAAAAGAAATCAGTAGAGCCCAGTACATAACAGCAACAGATGAAGAAGCTTTAGAAGGGTTTTTACTTCTTTCAAGAACGGAAGGTATAATACCAGCTTTGGAAAGCTCTCATGCTGTTATAAAAGCTGTTGAGATAGCAAAAAGTATGGATAAACATCAAAGTGTTGTTATCAATCTTTCAGGAAGAGGAGATAAGGATGTTCAGTCTGTAAAAAATCTCCTTGATACAGACAAAGAACTGTACGAAAGACTTTTGAATAACTTAAAGGAGAAGTACGGAATATAATGGATATAATTCTTCCTATTGCGAATGTTGATGTTAATGTAATACATCTTTTTATATTAGGGGTTGTTGTAGGTGTTTTATCCGGAATGCTTGGAATAGGTGGAGGAATAATCCTTAATCCAGTTTTAATACATATGAACGTTCCTTCCGTTGTGGTAGTTGGTTCTTCAATTAGTCAGATTGCGGGCGCCTCTTTATCCGGATTTTTAACTTATTTAAAATCTAAGGTAGTAGATGTTAAGATAGGTCTTTACATTGTTGGTTTTAGTTTTTTTGGTGGGTTGTTAGGAATATTTCTAATTAACCATTTAAAAAGTACAGGAGATGTTAAAAGGTTTATACTTGGAGTCTATGCTGTTTATTTATTTCTATTGGGAATGTTTATGTTTGTAGAGAGTTTAAAAAACAAAAACAAAAATACCCATGAAATTCCAAATTTTATTAAAAGATTACCTTTCAAAACAACTTTTAAAACAGGAGAGATTTCTATTTTACTTCCGGCTTTCATAGGGTTTTTATCCGGATTTTTAGCATCAATTATGGGAATAGGAGGAGGGAATCTAATCACTCCAGCTTTGATGTACTTAGCAGGCTATGAAGCTGTAAGTGCAGTTGCAATAAGTATTTTTCAGATGGTATTCGTAGCTTCTTTCCTTGCATTTTTCCATTCGTATATAAATCACGGAGTTGATATTGTTCTTGTATTAATCTTGATATTAGGTTCATCTTTTGGTGCAGTTTTCGGAGCTATTATAGGACAAAAAATAAACAGATTTTATATAAAATTTATCTTATCTTTGTTAATGTTAACGGTGGCATTCTACAGTTTCCAGCAACTTATTGGCACGAAAGAAAAGGAAGTCTTTCACATATCTCCAACTAACTATTTAGCAAAACTTTTACTAGAAAATCCTTTAATCTACTCTATTTTTGCGGTTTTATCAAGTCTAATTTTAGGATTTATAGTAAGTGTAATAACTTTAAGGTTGAAGACATTTTTAGTTGAAAGTATTCTAAGGAAAAGTAAATGAAGGTCGGTTGGATTGACTACCTAAACACTTTACCGTTTGGTATTTCTAAAATAAAAGATATACAGATAGTAAAAGGATACCCATCTCAGATAAATGAGCTTTTAAGAAACAAAGAGATTGATGTTGGTATAATTTCTTTAGCTGAGTATTTAG
>NZ_DAIDMN010000051.1 GCF_027448985.1 Sulfurihydrogenibium sp. | reverse complement strand
TATTTGGACAAAGTTGAAGAAAACAAAAAAGATTGGAAAGAGTTTGTAAAAGAATTACATCAAAAATCTGTATCAAAAACAAAGGCTGTAGTATCTAAAAAAATGCTTGATTACGCTAAAGACTTAGCTAAAAAACACGGCAAAAACATAGAAGATATCTTAGATAATCCAGATAAAATAAAAGAATTTATTAATCAACATGCAGATAACACGCCGTCTGAAAAACAGATTTTATACCTTCAGATGATAAGGTCATTAAAGAGCCTTTACCGTATCTTTTTTCTATCTGAAGTATAGCGCTTTCTAAAGCTTTTCTTTTTGCTTCTAAATCCATGAAAACCTCCTTTTTATCCTACAACTCTTGGAACTATAAAAAATCCACCTTCTTTCTCTGGTCCATTTAGTAGTGCTTCTTCGTTTGTTAGTGATTGAGCTGGAACATCTTCTCTGTAAAAACCTTCTTCTGTGTTCATCTCATAAAATGGTAATACTCCTTCTGTGCTGACTTCTTTAAGTGTTTCTATAAAGGATATAATATCGTTAAACTGTTTTGAAAAAATTTCAACTTCTTCTTCTTTTAGTTTTAACTTTGATAATTTGGCAACCTTTAAAACATTTTCTCTGTCTATCATTTTCCACCTCTAAAATATGATTAGTATCATTTTAAATATATTAACATTACAATATATTAATATTACCTTATTTCGCATCCCCCTCCCTCCCCCTCCATACCTGGCTGGGAGCTATCCCAGCCCTTTTTTATTTTTTGTATCTTTTTTATTATAGTTGCGTAAGTAGATGGTCTTCCTATTCCAAGGTCTTCCAACTTTTTAACAAGACTTCCTTCCGTGTATCTTGCAGGTGGTTTTGTCCATTTTTCTTCTAAATTTATACTTTCAACCTTTACAATTTCTCCTTTTTCAATAGGAGGTAGTTTTTGGTTTTCTTCCTCTTCATCTTCTAAATCGTAAACTGCTTTATAACCTTTGAATTTTAAAATGCTTCCACTTGCTTTGAATTTATAATTTTTTATGTTAAGTGTTATGTTTGTTCTTTCAAATATCGCATCTGTCATCTGACATGCAATAGTTCTTTCGTATATTAGTTTTAACAGTTTAAAATGGTCATCTGTTAAACCCTTCTCTTCTACTAATCTCTTCTGTTGGTCAAGGTTGACGAAGTTTGTTATTCTTATAGCTTCGTGGGCGTCTGCTTGTGTATTCTTTGATTTGTATATTCTTGCTGATTTGGGTAGATACTCTTCTCCAAACTCTTTTTTTATAAGTTTTCTTATTCCCTCAACTGCTTTTTCTGATATTCTTGTACTGTCTGTTCTGTGGTATGTTATAAGTCCACTTTCAAAAAGGTCTTGTGCTAAACTCATAGTTCTTTCCGGAGGAAACCTAAAAACAGAGTTTGCGGTTTGTTGTAATGTCGAAGTGGTAAATGGTGGTTTTGGACTTTGTTTTACCTGTTTCTTTTCTACCTTTTCAACTTTTGCTTCTTTTTCATCTTTTGTATTTTCATATATCTCTTGGGCTTGTTTTTTATCTTCTATCTTCTGTTTTTCATAAATAGCTATGAATTTTAGATTATTTTTTTCCAGTAAAGCAGAAATGACATAGTAAGGTGTAGGTTTAAAGTTTTGTATCTCTATCTCTCTTTCCACTATCAGCCTTACAGCCGGAGATTGGACTCTACCTACACTGAATCTTCCTCCTATCTCTCTTGATGCTATAGGTGATATTGTATAACCTACTATTCTATCTCCTATCCTTCTTCCTAAAAATGCATTGAAAAGTCCAAAGTTTGTTTTTTCAAAGTCTGTTGCATTTTTTATTTTTTCTTGGATATGTTCTTTTGTGATTTCGTGAAATTCCGCTCTTTTAACTGTTTTTGCTTTTTTATTTAGTTCTTCCCACATAAAGTATCCTATCGCGTATCCTTCTCTATCTGGGTCTGTTGCTATATACACTTCCGCATCTTCTGAGAGTTTTTTTATTTCGGAGAGTATTTTTTTATGGTTTTGTGATTTTATTATGAATTTAGGTTCGTAGGTTTTAAGGTCAACTCCCATTTCGTTTTCTGGCAGGTCTTTAAAATGTCCAACTGTTGCTTTTACTATAAAATCTTTTCCTAAGTAGTTAGATATTTCTTTGGCTTTTTTTGGTGATTCTACTATTAATATTTTCTTCAACTTTTACCTCATTCCTATTGATTTTAATGCTTCTTGTCTTTGTCTGCAAGTTGCACATTCTCCACAAGGTGGATTTGTTCCTTTATAGCAAGAGTATGTTTTTTCAAAAGGTACTCCTAACTCTTTTCCAAGTTTTGCTATGTCTGTTTTACTCATTCCAAGGAAAGGTGTGTATATTTTTATTCTGTTTTTCTTTTTTACAACCATTATTGAGCTTGCATTTATAGCAGCTTCTGCCGAAGATGCAAACTCCGCTCTACAATCCGGATAAGGTGAGTCTAAGGAGTGGATTCCTATTCCTATGTTCTCTATTTCGTATGTATCTGCAAAAGCTGCTGCTATCGATAAAAATGTTAAATTTCTCATTGGAACGGTTGTTATTGGTGGTTCATCCGGATAGTTTTCTGATGGGATTTCTATATTTTCATCTGTAAGGGCACTTTTACCTATTTCCTTTAGATGTGGAATTTGGGCTATAAAATGTTTTTTGACATTTGCTATTTCAGCCAACTGTTTTGCATAATCAAGCTCTATACTGTGTTTTTGACCGTAAAAAAACGATATGGCGTAAACTTCTTCAAATCTTTCTTTTGCAAGCCACAGTAAAGTGGCACTGTCCATTCCTCCGGATAGTAAGACAATAATATTCTTCTCTTTCACAGCTTCTCTTCAAACTCCTTTATAGATTCAGCATTAGCGGCTATCTCTAACAAATTTTCCAAAATTGCCGTATCCATTAATTTCCTCTTGCCTTCCACTTCAAGTAACTTTCTATGAATCCATCTATTTCTCCATCCATCACAGCTTCTATATTTCCTGTTTCGTATCCGGTTCTTAGGTCTTTAACCATTTGGTATGGCTGGAATACATAGGACCTTATCTGGCTTCCCCATGTTATATCCTTTTTTTCTCCTTCTAACTCTTTTTGTTTTTCTTTTTGTTTTTCAAGTTCAAGTTGGTAGAGTTTTGCTTTTAGCATGTTCATGGCTTTTAATTTATTTTGAAGTTGTGACCTTTCACTTTGACAAGATACAACGATTCCGGTTGGGATGTGGGTTATTCTTACCGCTGAATCTGTTTTGTTTACATGCTGCCCACCTGCTCCACCTGCTCTGAATGTATCTATCCTAAGGTCTTCTTCGTTTATCTCTACTTTTATGTCTTCGTCTATCTCCGGAATTACAGATACTGCTGCAAAGGATGTGTGTCTTCTTTTGTTTGCATCAAAAGGTGATATTCTTACTAATCTGTGAACTCCTTGCTCTCCTTTTAGATAACCGTAAGCAAAAGGTCCTTTTACTATTATCGTTGCGCTTTTTATTCCTGCCACATCGTCTGGTTGATAGTCTACTATTTCAACCTGAAAACCTTTATCTTCTGCCCACCTTAGATACATTCTCATAAGCATCTGTGTCCAATCGCAGGCTTCCACTCCTCCGGAACCTGCTTGTAGTGTAAGTATCGCATTTTTTGAGTCCATCTCATCTGAAAGAAGACTGTTTATCTCAAGCTTTTCTAACTCTTTCTCTAATCCGGATAGTTCTTTTTCTACTTCTGAAAAAAGTCCTTCATCTTCTTCCATTTCCAAAAGTTGGATGTAATCTTTCAAATCTTGGATTTTTTTGTTTACTTTTAAAATCTCTTCTAACTTTTCCCCTAAATAATTTCTTCTTGATGAAATCTCTTGGGCTTTTTTAGGGTCGTTCCAAAAGTTAGGGTCTGCCATTTTTTCGTCTAAATCTTTTATCTCTGATTCTAAATTTTCCGGTTTTAAAATCTCTTTTAAATTCTTCCACTTGTTTAAAACTTCTTCGTATTTTGTTTTTAACTCTTCCAACACCATTTTTTTCCACCGATTTTTTATTTTAGCTAATAAATTTTAGTTAGTATTTTAAAAATTTCAATCTAAGGATAGCCTTTTTTCTCTACTTTCTGAAAGGATTTCCAATATTTTATTTTCGTCTTCTTTTTCGATAGCTTCTTTTAACTTTTGGAGAGATTTTGAGAACACTTGTAAAGTGTGTAAAAGATTTTCTTTGTTTTCAAGGAATATGTCTTTCCATACAGTTGGAGAACTTGCTGCTATTCTGGTAAAATCTTTGAATCCACCTCCTGGGTATTTAAACAGGTCAATTCCCGTTTCCTTAGATAAAACTATAAGGCTATCAACCAATGCAAAAGCAATTGCATGTGGAAGATGTGAAACACTTGCAAATACAAAGTCGTGTAGATGTGGGTCCATAATCTCTGTTTTTGAACCTATATCTTTCCATAATCTTTCAACTTTTTCTATCTTTTCTTTATCTTCCCCCAAGGGTGTGAGTATAAGTCTTGCGTTTTTGAATAAATCTGGTTTTGCGTTTTCTATTCCTTCTTTTTCCGTTCCGGCTATAGGATGGACCCCTACGAAAACGTGTGGTTTTAGTATTTCGTAAAGTTTTACAACAAGGTCTCCCTTTACACTTCCAACATCGCTTATTACCGTGTTTTCTTTTAAAAAAGGCTTTATTTTTTTAGCCAATTCAACAAATGTTTTAACTGGTGTTGAAAGAACTACCAAATCTACGTTTTTCCATGGTATGTCTTGAAGTTTATTAAATCCTTCATCAATTCCATTTAATTCTAAGGCTTTTTTTATTCTATTTTCGTTCAAGTCGTAGCCGTATATTTTTCCTTTATAACCTTCTTTTTTTAAAGCTAATGCCAAAGACCCTCCAATAAGTCCAAGTCCAACAACTAAAATACCCTTAAAACCGCCAAAATCTTTTTCCATCTTCACCTCTACTTAACAAGTAAAACTGGAATTGGAGATTTTGATGCAATATAGTTGGTTGTACTTCCTAAAATAAGCTCTTTTATTGTACTTTCTCCAAAAGCTCCCATTACAACAAGGTCTAAACTGTCTTTGTTTTGGTTTATATACTCTTCTATCATCTCTTCTGGTTGCCCGTATCTGTCTACAAATTCAAAATCTACTTCTAAAAGGTTTTTTAGTCTGTTTTCAAACTCTGATTTTCTTTCTGAATCTTTTACAACATCTTCAAATACTGATATAACCTTTACAGATGTACCTAAATGTTTTGCTAAGTAGTTTACGTATGTGGCAGCATGTACTGACTTTTCTCTTCCATCAAAGGCATACAGTATGTTTTTAATCTCTTTGAAGTTTTCCGGAGTAATCATAACAGGACATTTTGATTTTCTTGCTACACCTTCAGCAGTTGAACCCAAAAGTAGTGGTAGAAACTCCGGATGCTGACCTTTTCTACCTACTATTATCAAGTCTTCCGGGTCTGCCATGTTTACAAGCTCATTTACAACAACTCCATAAGCTTCTGCAATGGAACAATCTCCACCTTTTTCTCTACAGGCTACAGCAAACTCATCTAAAATGGCTTCAGCTTTTGCTTCTAAAACCTCTTTTATTTTTGGTAAAAGGTCAGCATAAGTGCTAAAACCAAGACCTCCAGATATATCCGCTAAAAATGGACCTTCAAGAAGTCTTACATCAATAATATGAACGCCGATAACAGGTCTTTTGAGATTTTTTGACAGGTATATCCCGTACTCTCCTGCTACTTTTGAACTTTTTGAACCATCTAAACCTACCAAAATTCTTCCTATCATTTTTCACCCTCTTTTTTGTTAAATTCTTTCCAAGATTTTATCACTTCTTCTAAGGCTTCTTCAAATTTATCTTTCTCCGTTTCCCATACCATTATACTTGACCTTGCCAACATAAACCTTGTAGAAAAATCAGTAGGATGATTTTTTGACACAACTATATCTGCTCCTGAATTTGATATTATTTTACTCTTATTTCCCATCAATATTATAGGTGGATTTTTTATCACTTGATAATCCTTTGTAATATCTACAGCTACTATGTACTCAGCTGTTTCAAAGTCTTTTATGTTTTCATCTTTATCAACTAAAAATACAACCCTTAAACCTTCCTGTCTTGCTGGTTCATAATGGATAACGACAGAGTCTATATTTGGAATTTTTCTTTTTATCTCTTCCGCTAATTCATCAACTATTTTGTGAGCTTCTCTCAACGAGAGATTATGCATAAGAATTTCTAACTCTAAGAATTTATAGCTTCCGGCTGACCTTCCTCTTATATTTTTTAAATCTATCACAGCCAGATGTTTTAAAATTATGTTTTTTATTTTTTGTAGTTCTTCTTTTTCAAGGGTAAAATCAAGAAGAACTTTTATAGAATCCTTCATTATCTCAAATCCACTGTGAAAAATGAACAATGAAACAACAACAGCTGCATACTTATCTAAATTGTATCCAAAGTAAACACCTATAAGTCCTATAAGGACTATAACGGAAGATAAAAAGTCAGCCCATATGTGTTCTGCATCTGCAATCAAGGTTGGAGAGTTCAGTTTTTTTCCGGCTTCTTTTTCAAACCTTGAATAAAAAAAAGTTAAAATCATGGCAACAACCATAACGCCTATTGCGTACTGTGGGTTAACAACCTGCCTGTCTTCGTGATGAAAAAGAGCTTCCTTTATTATTTCATAAGCTGCAAAGAAAAGGAAAAAAGATATAATCAAAGCTACTATATTTTCTATCTTGTAAAGTCCATATGGAAAGTCCTTAGATTTTTTTGCTGAGAGTTTTACACCTATAAAAGATATAACAGAAGCAACAAGGTCAGAAAAAGAGTGTATAGCCTCTGCAATAAGTCCAAGACTGTTTGTTATAGTACCAAAAAACAGTTTTAAAACGGATAAAAAAAGATTAAGAAGTAGAGAACCTAATATCCATCTTTCTTTTAAAGGTTGGTTCATTACCTTTTACACTCTTTTATTAAGTTGTAAAACTCGTCAAATATATAAAATGAGTCATGGGGTCCTGGTGCTGCTTCCGGATGGTGCTGTATAGAAAACACCGGATAGTTTTTATGTCTCATACCCTCTACTGTGTTATCATTTAAATTTATATGTGTTATCTCAACATCTTGTGGTAATTTAGATTCATCTGTTGCGTAGTTGTGGTTTTGAGCTGTTATTTCTACTTTACCTGTTTTTAGATTTTTTACAGGATGATTTCCGCCATGATGACCAAACTCAAGCTTATAAGTTCTACTTCCAAAAGCCCAAGAAAGAAGCTGATGACCAAGACATATTCCAAAAATAGGTTTTTCCGAAGCAATAAGTTTTTTTATCTGCTGTATCTGGTAAGTTAAAACTGCAGGGTCTCCTGGACCGTTAGATAAAAATATACCATCTGGATTTACAGATAAAACCTCTTCAGCAGAAGTGTTGTAAGGAAAACATACAAGTTCAAGATGTCTATCTGCCAAAAGCCTTAAAATATCTCTTTTTACACCGTAATCTAAAACTGCTACCTTGTAATGAAAATCATCTTGCTCTTGATAACCAACAGGCCATCTCCAGCTTTTTTGTGTCCATCTGTAAACGGAAGGTTTTGACACCTGGGCAACAAGGTTTAACTCGGATATATCCGGAACACTTCTTGCTTTTTTTACAGCTTCAGTAGGAGAAATATCTCCTACACCAATGTAACCTTTCATAACACCTTTTTCTCTTAATATCCTTACAACTGCCCTTGTATCAACACCGAATATTCCCAAAACATTATTTTTTTCAAGGTAATCTTTCAGACTTTCAACAGCTCTGTAATTAGAATAAACATTCGGAACATCTTTAACAACAAATCCGTTAACCCATACTCTATCCGATTGCTCATCTTCTTCATTTATCCCGTAATTTCCAATTTCAGAAGCTGTCATAACCACAATCTGACCTTTGTACGAAGGGTCAGTAAGAATCTCCTGATATCCGGTCATAGATGTGTTAAAGATAACCTCTCCTCCAGTTTCTTTTACAGGAGAAGAAAAAGACCATCCATAGAAAAAATGACCATCTTCCAAAGCAAGAATAGCTCTTTCCATAAGAAACCTCAAAAAAGGAATATTTAAGATATTTTACCATTTTTAGATATTTGATGTGAACTACCCACACTTATACAAGTATGAGCTTCCTGCTTCATTGAATGATGACTCGTAGACTGGTGTTATCACCATTCCGCTGTCAGAGCATTCTCCACAGGCTTGAATTCGGGCTGTTCCTTCCCTACTCTTTCTTAGATAATCTAACCCATACCTGTATAGGTTCTTACTTGCGTTTTCATCTCTATCGTGGTATGTTTTACATATAGGACAGGTCCATTCTCTAACAGACAAATCCATATCGCTGTAAATATATCCACAATGACTGCATCTTTTAGATGATGGATAAAACCTGTCTACCGTTAATATTGTCCTGCCATACCATCTTGCTTTGTATTCTAAATACGATAAAAACATACCCCAGCCACTGTCTGAAACATGTTTTGATAAAAAGGATTTTATAAGACCTTTTACACTCAAATCCTCTACCACCACGACTTGGTTCTCGTCTATGATGGCTTTGGATAGTTTGTGTAAAAAGTCTTTTCTTGCATTTGCTACATACTCATGTTGTCTTGCTAATAATTTCCTTAACTTCTCCCAGTTTTTGGAACCTTTTTGTTTTCTTGATAACTGTTTTTGTAGTCTTTTTAATCTTTTTTCTGCTTTAAGTAAATATTTTGGGTGCTCTACTTTATAACTTCCTTTATCGTTTGTGATGGTTGCAAATGTTTTAACACCTAAATCTATTCCACAGACTTTATTCTGTGGTTCTTTTGGTTTGTTATCGTTGTTTTGTGTTTCAACCAATATGCTTACATAGTAATTACCACTTGTTGTTTTGGATATGGTTGCGGATTTTATTTTTCCTTCAAATTTTCTGTGCAGTTTTATTTTGATACCTTGTTTTATTTTTGGTAAGTATAGTAGGTTGTTTTGAAAATCTACTTTTATGGTATTTCCTTGGTTGTTGGTAGTGTAGGATTGTTTATCTTTTTTCTTTTTGAATTTAGGTTTTCCAAAGTGTTTAGGGTTTTTAAGCCAGTTCTTGAATGCTTTTTCTAAGTTAAGTTGGACATTGGCTAAAGCTAAGCTATCTATTTCTTTTAAGAATTGATATTCTTCTTTGTATTTTGCAGGAGTTATTCTTGGTATTTTTTCTTTGTTCTCCAAAGCTTTTAATTTTTCTTCAAGCATTTTATTCCAAACAAACCGACAAGAACCAAAGGTTTTTGCGAAAAACTCTTTTTGCTTCTTATTTGGATATATTCTATATCTATATGCCTTTAGCATTTTTTACCTTGATTTTTGAAATATTATACACTAAAGTAGCAATTCATCACCACCTTATAGAAGATGGTGACTTCTTGCTGGGGTAGAGGTTAAAAGAAAGGTGACCAAAAAGGTCACAAAAGGATTAACAAATTACTTTCTCATAGATTTTTCAACTTCTTTTTCTAAATGTTGAGACCTTTTTTCTATTTTGTCCTTTAGCTCTGCAATGTTTTTCTCAACAGAAACCAATTTTGCATTACATTCAGCTGGACAAGAGTTTTTAAGCTCGTTTATAGCTGATTCTAAAGCGGAAACTTTTGCTGCCAAGTTAGCATCAGAACCTTTAGGCATATTAGCCAACTCTTTAGACAACGCATCAACTCTTGCGTTGATGTTATCCAACTTTTGAAAAATTGGAGCAAACTGAGAATCCACATACTCTTTTGTTACTTTTCCATCTTTTGCTATAGGAGCTTCATAACATCCACACATGGAGTCCTGAGCGAAAGCTCCATTTTGCATTAAAACAGCTATCAAAGCTGCACCTGCTGCCATACTTAACTTTCTCATCTATAATCCTCCATTACTTTCTCATAGATTTTTCAACTTCTTTTTCCATATGGGTTGTTTGTTTGCTTACTTTTTCTTTTAACTCGTCAACATCTTTTTCAAGTTTGTTGATTCTGTCAGAACAAGCTGTTGGGCAAGTGTTTTTCAAGCTGTTAACTTCAGATTCTAAAGATGATACTTTTGCTGCTAAGCCTGCATCTGTTTTAGGAGAAGCTTTTAACGCTGCAACTTCTCTTTCCAATGCTGATAATTTAGCATCAACGCTGTTTACCTTTTCTGAAACTGACGCAACTTGTTGGTCAACGTACTCCTTTGTTGCATAGTTTGCACAGCTTGCAAGGAACAAAGAACCTGCTGCTACTGTCAATGCTACTACTTTTTTCATTGTGATACCTCCTATCAAAGTATTTTTTAATCTTAAACATACATTAAAAATTTGAATTTGTCAACTACATTTTTAAATAAGCAAAAAACATGCCAATTTTTAATAAGTAAAAATGTTAGTCCTTTAAAGAATTTCATTTGAATTTTTGCAAAATGC
>NZ_DAIDMN010000050.1 GCF_027448985.1 Sulfurihydrogenibium sp. | reverse complement strand
GCAGACATAATTCACCTTGATATAATGGATGGAAGATACGTACCAAACATAACCTTTGGCATTCCGGTTGTAGAGTCCATAAGACCAATTACAAAACTTCCATTTGATGCCCATTTAATGATAGTAGAGCCGGAAAGGTACATTTTGGATTTTATAAAAGCCGGAGTGGATATGATATCATTCCATATGGACGCAACGATACATTCCCACAGAGTTGTTGACCTTATAAAATCAAATGGAGCAAAAGCAGGAGTAGTTTTAAATCCGGCAACACCTGTTAACACCCTTGAAGAAATAATACACTACATAGATTATGTTCTTATAATGTCCGTTAATCCAGGATTTGGTGGTCAAAGGTTTATACCTCAGACAGCTGAAAAAGTTAAAAAACTACTGATTTTGATGGAACAATCCGGAAGAAACGATATCCTAATACAGATAGATGGCGGAGTAAGTAAAGACAACATAAACTACCTATCTGTCCTTGGAGTAAACATATTCGTTGCCGGAAGTGCGGTTTTTAAAGGTGATATAAAAGAAAATGTTAGAATATTAAAACAGCTTATGGAAATTTGTGTGTAAAAAAATTTTTTGGAAGGTGAAAAATGGAGTATAGAATAAGAACTTGGCCAGATAAAATTTTAAAAGAACCTACAAAAGAAGTGGATTTTTTTGATGAAAGATTACAAGATTATATAAACAAAATGTGGGAATTTATGTACAAAGAAGAAGGTGTTGGACTTGCGGCAAACCAGATAGGTATTCCCTATCAAATACTTGTCATAGACACAACCATCAGAGAAAAAAAACAAGAAGGAGAGATAGAAAAACCAGTTAAACTCGTTTTAGTAAACCCTAAAATAGTGGAAAAAGAAGGGCAGGTGATGTCAACGGAAGGATGTTTGAGTTTTCCAGGAGTCCAGATAACAATTCCAAGGGCAAAAAGAGTTAAAGTTGTTGCGAAAAATGAGAAAGGTCAAGACGTAGTAGTGGAAAGTAGCGAGTTCTTAGCTATCGTTTTACAGCACGAGATAGACCACTTAAACGGTATACCTTTTATAAACTACCTTTCTCCGTTAAAAAGAAAGTTAGTTTTAGACAAGTATTTAAAATCTTTGAAAGAAAATCAGTACGAAACAATGTGAAGGAGAAAAGATGTTCCCAGATTTAATAACTATTGGAAACTTTTCAATACACACCTATGGAGTACTAACAGCCATAGGTTTGTTGGTAGGCTTTTATGTAGGTTTGTACTTTGCCAAAAAAGAAGGCATACCTGAGAAAAATTACGAGAACCTTTTTATATTAACCGTATTAGGTGGTATAGTAGGAGCAAGAGTAGCATATATAATAGAACATAAAGAAGACTTTACATCTTTTATAGATTTTTTCGCCATATGGAATGGTGGAATAGATTGGTTTGGTGGATTTATAGGAGGTCTTCTTACAGCTTTAATCTACATTAAAGTTAAAAATCTTCCTCTTTTTAAACTTGCAGATGTAGCCGGAGTATCGATTCCTATAGGACACTTTTTTGGAAGACTTGGATGTACAGCAGCCGGATGCTGTCATGGAAAACCTGTCCCTGTGGACTCTCCTTTTAAAGATATTGCCATAGTATTTCCTCCAAACCAGCACTGTCTTGCACCTCAAGGAATACCTCTTTACCCTACTCAGCCAGCGGAAGCGATAGGTAATCTTACAATATTTTTTATATTGTTTTTCACATACAGAAAAAAAGCTTTTGACGGTCAGATTCTTTCTCTGTATCTGATTTTATACGGTATAGAAAGGTTTTTACTAGAATTTTGGAGAGGAGTAACACCACCTTTACCTTACATAGGACTTACTTGGAACCAAATCATCACCCTTTTTATGGTTTTATCTGGGATAGTTCTCTTTGTCTATCTAAAAAGGAAAAATGAAAAAACTGTTTGACTTTTTCCAAAAAAAAGTTTTCAACATTGAGCCGGGATTAGAAAGAATAACCGATGCACTGTGTGAATTAGGAAATCCTCACAAAAATTTTAAATCTATTCTAATAGCCGGAACAAACGGAAAAGGTTCAACATCAGCTTACTTAGAAAGCCTTTTTAGACATAGTGGATTTAAAACCGGACTTTTCACATCACCTCATTTAATTGAAGAAAACGAAAGATGGCAGATAAACAGACAAAACATAACCCAAGAAAAACTTGAAAAATATATAGATAAACTCTTACCTGTTATACAAAAATATCAACTTACATACTTTGAAGCTTGTACACTTTTGGCTTTTCAATACTTTTGGGACGAAAAGGTGGATATTGCTGTTGTGGAAGTAGGACTTGGTGGCAGATGGGACTCTACAAATGTTTTATATCCGGATGTGTCAGTTATAACAAACGTATCTTACGACCACATGCATCTTTTGGGAGATACGTTAGACAAAATAGCCTTTGAAAAAACAGGGATAACAAGACCAGACAGACCAGCAGTTATAGGTAGAAATCAAAAACAGATAATAAACTGGTTACTGAAAAGGAATATAAAAGAGTTTTACGTGAAAGATAAAGATTTTCAAGTTTTTGAGAAAAATCACAACCTTTTTGATTATCATTTCAAAGACCTCTTAATTAAAGATGTTCAACTTTCAATGATAGGGAAAAGACAGATAGAAAACTCAGCTACAGCACTAACATCCTTTTTGGTCTTTTGTGAGAAAAACAGTATAAAAGTAGAAAAAGAAACAATTAAAAAAGCTTTAAAAAACACATTTTGGCAAGGTAGAATGCAGATACTATCAGAAAATCCGTTGATTATAGTAGACGGCTCCCATAACGAAGAAGGACTACAAAAAAGTTTCGAAGAACTCAAAGAAATATTTAAAGTCAAAAAAATAATAACCGTATACTCATTTTTAAAGGACAAAGACATAGAAAAAATGTATAGGATAATAAAAGAAAACTCAGATTACACTATAGCCACAAAAATAAACGTATCAAGAGGAATGACAAAGGAAGATTTTCATGCTTTAGGAGAGAAAAATTTCGTAGAAAGTTGGAAAGAAGCTTTAGACCAAGTAAAAAATCACTTAAATTATGAAAGCCTTATATTTATTACAGGTTCTTTGTATTTAGTTGGAGAGGTTTTAGATGGATGGAATTCTTTTAGTAAACAAGCCTAAGTTTATAACTTCAAACGATATGGTTATAAAGATAAAAAAACATATAAATCAAAAAGTTGGACATACTGGAACTCTTGATTACGCAGCATCAGGATTGATGGTTTTAACCGTAGGAAAAGCAACAAGATTTACCCAATACCTGCAAAAGTTAGACAAACAGTACATAGCCCAAGGAAAACTTGGTGAAATCACAGACACTTACGACTCACAAGGAAAAGTTATCCAATCTAATCCGGTAAACATAACAGAAAATCAACTAAGAGAAGTTATAAGCTCGTTTGTTGGAGAGTACGACCAGATGCCACCACCTTACTCATCAAAAAAAATAGAAGGAAAAAGAGCTTATCAACTTGCAAAAAAAGGTCTGCAGCCACCTTTAAAACCGGTAAAGGTGAATATACACAGTATAGAAATTTTGGAAATAAACATTCCATACTTTAAGATAAAAGTGGATTGCTCATCTGGAACGTACATCAGGTCTTTGATAAAAGATATTGGAGATAAACTCGGTTGTGGTGCGTACATGAGTGATTTGATAAGAACAAAAGTAGGAGAATTTTCCTTAGAAAACGCAACAGATTTTGAAAAAATACTAACCTTAACCTCACAAGAGATAGAAAATAAATTGATTCCAATAAAAGATGCCCTTTACTTCTTTGATAGTATAACTTTAAACAGCCAAACAGAAAAAAAGTTTAAAACAGGTCAAAAAATAAATTTAGATTTAAATAAATCCGGAATTTATAAAGTGTTAGATGAAAATCAAAACCTTTTAGGTCTTGGAAAATATCAAGAAGGAGTTTTGAAACCGGAAGTTGTTTTGAGTTAGCATTTTCTAACTAATGTTATAACTGATATAATACTGTTAGTTTTAACTTAAATGAGGGATAAAATTTTATGTGGATATTAGGACAACACGACGAAGGATATAGAAAAACGAGAAAATCTATTTTGGAACTTGTTGGAAACACTCCGTTAGTGGAACTAAACCGTTGTATTCCTGATGATATAAAGAAAAAAAATGTAAAAATATACGCAAAACTTGAAAGTTATAATCCGGGAGGCTCTGTAAAAGACAGACCAGCAACAAGAATGATTTTAGAAGCCATAAACAGTGGAAAACTTACAAAGGACAAGGTTATTATAGATGCAACATCCGGAAACACAGGAATAGCACTTGCAATGGTTGGAACAGCCCTTGGATATCAAGTAGAACTTGCGATGCCTGCCAATGTTAGTGAAGAAAGAAAAAGGATAATAAAAGCCTTTGGAGCAAAAATCCATTTTACAAACCCATTGGAAAGTACAGATGGAGCGATATTATACGTAAGAAAATTGGTAGAAAAGTACCCAGAAAAATACTACTACATAGACCAATATAACAACGATGCCAACTGGAAAGCTCATTTTGATTCTACAGCGGTAGAAATCTGGAACCAAACGGAAGGAAAAATAACCCATTTCGTTGCCGGAATAGGAACCGGTGGGACGGTGATGGGAACGGGAAGAAGGTTAAAAATATTCAATCCGGATATACAGGTAGTAGGAGTCCAACCAGATAGCCCATTTCATGGAATAGAAGGACTAAAATACATAGAAACATCTATAAAACCCGGAATATTCGACGAAAACAGACTTGATAGAACAATGTTTATAGGAACAGATATAGCTTACCAAAGAGCAAGAGAACTATCAAGGTTGGAAGGTATATTTGTGGGACAATCATCTGGAGCAGCCTTTGAAGCAGCCTTAAAAATAGCAAGGGAGATAGAAGAAGGAGTGATAGTTTTCATCTGTCCAGATGGAGGAGAAAAATATCTAACCACTGCCCTTTACGATTATGAGTAAAAAAGTATCCTGTGTAATCCTTGCAGGTGGACAAAGTAAAAGGATGGGAACCGACAAAGCATTCTTAATCCTAAAAGACAAAACATTTTTACAGATAATAACTCAAAAACTATCAAAAAAATGTGATGAGATAATCCTAAGTGTAAACAAAGATGAGGAAATGTACAGGCAACACTTAAAAGGAATAAATTTTAAAGTAGTAAAAGACTTACAACCTTATGAAGGACCACTCAATGCAATCTCTTCAGTGGCAGATTTTATAAAAAACGAGTATGTATTTATAGCCACTTGCGATACACCTTTACTCAACGAAAACCTGATAGATTTTTACTTTGAAAAAATACAAAATTACGATGCAGTTATACCTGTTGTAAACAACAAAATTCAGCCATTGAACACCCTTTACAAAAAAAACGCAGTCTTAAACTCAAAAAATCTTTATGGAGAAACAAAATCGTTGATTGGATGGATAGAAAATCTAAACGTACTTTACTTAAATCAAGAAGAAATAGAAAAAATAGACAGCCAACTCTTATCTTACTACAGTGTAAATACTCCCCAAGATTACGAAAAAATTTTACTTACTACCACATAAATAGCAAACACCCTCTTGAGTTTTTGCCCAGTGTTTCGTTCCAGCTTTTACTTCTAAAATATCTCCTTCTTTTAGATGGTAAACTTTCTCTTGTGTTCCTATTATTATTGAGCCTTTGTAAACCAACCTTACCTCATCGTACTTGTGAGCATGCCAATCGTAGTATGTTCCAGGCTCATCGCACCATGAGTAAATGTTTTTATAACCCATTTTCTCAAGCTTTTCTATCAAAGGTTTTAAATCCGCCATTGTCTATGCTCCGGATAGTTTTCAAGCATATTCCAAACGTAGTTAGCATACTTTTTCTCCTTTGGATTTTCATAAACCACCAAAGGACTTTCTACAACCTCTCCACCTTCCTTAGCCTGTTTTATAGCCTCAAACATAAAATGAGTCGCTTTCTCATCAACAGAAGGATGTATAAACCTGTACCTTTTAGGTTGAAGCTTGTAATTTTTTAGTAGTTGAATAGTTTCAGATAACCTTTCTACAGGAACTATCATAAAAATTTTACCTTTATTTTTCAGCAAGTACCAAGAAGCCTTTATAAAGTCCTCTAAAGTAGCAAGAACTTCCGACCTTGCTATCTTTTCCTGAATATTCTTGTATTCTCCGGATTTAAAGTAAGGTGGATTTACAACTACATAATCAAAAAACTGATGAGGATAAATACTCTTTACATCCTTAACATCAACCAACTTCAAATCAACTTTAACATCATTTATCACAAAGTTTTTCTCAGCCAAATGATAAAGTTCCGGTTGAACTTCCAAACCATAGAATTGTAAATTTTTATATTTTAGTGAAAGAAGAATCAAAATTATACCACTTCCTGTACCTAAATCTATCAGTTTTCCAGAAGATTTTATATTAACAAAATCAGCTAAAAAAAGACTGTCTATGTTAAATCTATAACCTTCTTTCTTTTGAACCACATAAACCTTCCCCCTGATAAAAGGAGAAAGGTCTTCATCATCATTCAAATGAACATTAAACTTTTGCAGAAGCAAGATTTAATAAAGTTTCCGCCCTTTGTTTTTGTTTTTCGTAATGAGATTTTTCCTCTTCTGTTAAGCCTTCGGCTTGTAGTTTTGAATTAGCTTCTTCCAAAAGTCTTTTCTCGTTTTCCACATCAATCTCATCTAACTCAAAAACTTCTTCAATCAGAGCTATAACCTTATCACCTGCAACATCTAAAACACCATAAGTTACAGCCATCTCTTTTACTTCACCGTTTGCTTTTTCAATTCTAATCTTACCGGGTGTTATATTGGTCAAAAGAAGCATATGGTTTTCTAGTATACCTATTTCACCGTCAGCCGTCGTTATAACGGTTTGAAAAACCTCACCACTAAACACATTTCCAAGGGGAGTAACAACATCAAGTTTATACATAACTCCTCCAACACCAAAGTTTTGATATAATTATAACATAAAACTACCTATAGGAGATATAGATGACAGACCAGTTAAAAGAGTTCAAAAGAGACTACTACTGTGGAGATTTAAACGAAAGTAATATTGGAGAAGAGGTAAGATTACTTGGTTGGGTAGATACAGTTAGAGACCATGGTGGTGTTTTATTCATAAACCTAAGAGACAGAGAAGGAATAGTTCAGGTTGTATTTGACCCATCAAAAATATCGGAAGAACTTTACAACAAAGCAAAAAAATTAAAGTCAGAATACGTTATAGGAGTAAAAGGAACGGTAAACAGAAGACCTGTAGGAACAGAAAATCCAAAAATGAAAACAGGAAACATAGAAGTTGCAGCAGACTACCTTTTAATTCTAAATACAAGTGAAGTTTTACCATTCCAAATAGAAGACAACATAAAAGTAAGTGAAGAAGTAAGGTTAAGATACAGATACCTTGACCTTAGAAGACCATCTATGCAAAGAAATATAATTTTACGCCATGAAGTGTATCAAGCGGTAAGAGAGTTTTTGGTAGGAAACGGATTTATAGAAGTAGAAACACCAATGTTAACCAAATCAACGCCGGAAGGTGCAAGAGATTTTTTAGTTCCATCAAGGTTAGAAAAAGGGAAATTTTACGCCCTTCCACAATCACCTCAACTTTTCAAACAGATTCTTATGGTAGCCGGATTAGAAAGATACTTTCAGATAGTAAAATGTTTTAGAGATGAAGACTTAAGAGCGGACAGACAACCGGAATTCACCCAGATAGACTTAGAAATGTCCTTCGTTTCAGAAGAAGATGTTATGAGTTTATCAGAAGCTCTTATTCAGTATGTTTACAAAAAGGTCCTTGGAATAGATATAAAGATACCATTTAGAAGAATGTCTTACGAAGAAGCAATAAACAGGTACGGAACAGACAAACCAGATTTAAGGTACGGTTTAGAGTTAGTAGATATAACAGATTTAGCTTCAGAAGTGGAATTTAAAGTTTTCAACGATGTGGCTAAATCAGGAGGATTGGTAAAAGGTATAAATGTAAAAGGTGGTGCAAAATTCTCAAGAAAAGAGATAGACGACCTTACAGAGTATGCCAAAAAGTTTGGTGCAAAAGGTATGGCATGGGTAAAAATTGAAAACGGTGAAGCAACATCACCGATACTAAAATTCTTTACTGAAGAACAAAAACAAAAACTTTTTGATAAAATGCAAGCCCAAGAGGGAGACCTACTCGTATTTATTGCAGATAAGAAAGAGATAACCCACAGAGTTTTAGGATTTTTAAGAAAACATTTGGCAGAGAAACTTAATTTAATAGACAAAAACAGGTTAGAATTTTTATGGGTAGTGGATTTTCCACTTTTGGAATGGGACGAAGAAGAAAACAGACTTGTTGCAATCCACCATCCATTTACAAGTCCAAAAGATGAAGACATAGAAAAGTTGGACCAAGCATTAGAAAATCCACAGTTAGCACTTACATTTAAATCAAAAGCCTACGATATGGTCTTAAACGGAGAAGAGATAGGAGGAGGTTCAATAAGGATACACACTCCTTATATCCAACAAAAAATATTTAAACTGCTAAACATAACAGAAGAAGAAGCAAAAGAAAAGTTTGGATTCTTAATAGAAGCTTTAAGCTATGGAGCACCACCTCATGGTGGACTTGCCTTTGGATTAGACAGAATATTAGCTCTTATGACAGGAAGCGAAAGTATTAGAGACGTAATAGCTTTTCCAAAAACACAAAAAGGAATATGTCCATTAACCGGTGCTCCAGATTATGTATCAGAAAAACAACTCAAAGAGTTGGGAATAACAGTAGAAATCGAGGAGGAAAAATGAAAAGGATAATTTTTACATTACTATTAGTAATAGGTATTTCCTTTGCATACCAAGACTTAGATTCTAAAACTTTTTATGAAACAATCCAAAAAGAAAAAGACATCATTATTCTTGATGTTAGGACACCTCAAGAGTACGAAAAAGACGGGCATATTCCAGGTTCCATCTTAATTCCAGTTCAAGTTCTACCTCAGTATATTAAAGATTTAGAAAAGTTTAAAAATAAAAAAATATTGGTGTACTGCCGTTCCGGAAATAGAAGTTCTCTTGCCGCAAAATTTTTAGAACAAAACGGTTTCAAAAATGTTTACAACCTAAAAAATGGAATAATAGATTGGAAAAAACAAAATTTACCTGTAGAGTATGGAATGAAAAAGTAAGCCTATGAAAGTGTTATCAACCGGTTTTATTATAGCAAAACCGGTTTTTTCCATTATAATATTTTTATGGAAAAAAAATATAACTACAAACTTACAATTTCATACATAGGAACAAGGTATAGTGGTTGGCAGAGACAAAAAAACGCTATAGGAATACAACAGATAATAGAGGAACTACTTGAAAAGTTGTTTAAAGAAAAAATTACATTAATAGCATCCGGAAGGACAGACGCTGGAGTCCATGCATTAAATCAAGTTGCGAATTTTAAAACATCCTTTCATAAATCTCCAAATACTATTTACTCTTACCTTAATGCAAAATTACCAAGGGACATTTGTATAAAAAAAGTTGAAGAAGTAGATATATCCTTTCACGCAAGATTTTCAGCAAAAGGAAAAACCTATTTATACAGAATCTACACTAAACCAGACCCATTTTTATATGGTAGAGGATGGTATTTTGATAAAAAGTTAGATATTGTTAGAATGTTAGAGGCAATTGAAGTATTAAAAAAGTATAGAGATTTATCTGCATTGGCAAAAGATGGAGATTATAAAAGAAAAGAAATAGATTTAAGAGAGATAAAAATTTTTTATGATGGTAAAATATTAGATATAGAAATAACAGCCTCACACTTTTTGAGGAATTTGGTTCGAAGAATCATAGGACATTTAGTTGCCATTGGTAGAGGAAGTTTAACTGTAGAAGAGTTTGAAGAAATATTAAAATCAAAGAATCCTTCTAAAGGTAAATTTTTAGCTCCGCCAGAGGGATTATATTTAAAAGAAGTATATTACTAAAAAAGGGAGAAAGTTATGAGTTTTAAAGCTGGATTTGTAGCATTGATAGGAAGACCAAATGTGGGAAAATCAACACTACTTAACAATATATTAGGGACAAAGTTGAGTATAGTAAGTCCAAGACCTCAAACTACAAGAATGAGAATTCTTGGAGTAAAACATCTTCCAGATGCTCAGATAATATTTTTAGACACACCGGGAGTTCAAAAAGGCGGAGATTTACTAACAAAATCTGTTATGGAATCTGCAGTGGCAAGTATGGAAGATGCAGATGTGATAGTGATGATTATTGAAGCAGACAAAGGTTGGACAAAAGAAGATAAAGAGATAGTGGAGAACTATCTAAAAAAATACAACAAACCTACAATACTTGCAATTAATAAAATTGATAAAATACAAAGAGATTTACTACTACCACTGATAGAAGAATCAACTAAAATATACGATTTCAAAGAGTATGTTCCAATTTCGGCTATAAAAAACATAAATATAGACGAACTTATAGAAACAATTAAAAAATACCTACCTGAATCTCCATCTCTTCTCTTGCTTGCATACCTATTTTTTTAAGCATCTGTCCTTTTTTCCCTATTATTATTCCTTTATGGTTATCCT
>NZ_DAIDMN010000049.1 GCF_027448985.1 Sulfurihydrogenibium sp. | reverse complement strand
TTTTAAACTCCTCACAACCTACACAGTAATAACTTTCATACTCAGACAAGTATATATCACCATTTTCATAACACTTTCTAAAGTACTCTTCCCACTCTTTTCTGTCTTTTTCTCGTTGGGCTTCTCTTTCTTGCTTTTCCTTTTCAAACCTTTCTTCCCATTCTTTAAATCTTTTTTGAGCGGCAAGGTCGTTTTGGATTATTATGTTGTAAGCTTTGTTAAACTCTCTACCTATGGTTTCTGAAAGCTCTTCTACAATTCTTTCTAATCTATCAACTCTTTCTTCTAAAGCTTCCATGTTTAAAACCTCTCAAATCTTTTAAATTAAATTTAAGACACTGAACTACCTACATCAACTTCTTTGTCTACCGTTAAAACTGTTAATCTTTCTCCGTCTTTTGCAGCTAAAAGCATTCCGTGAGATTCTATTCCAAATATCTTTCTTGGTTTTAAGTTTGCAAGGACTATAACGTACTTTCCTACCATCTCCTGTGGGGTGTAGTACTGTGCTATTCCGGATACTATTGTTCTCTCTTCATCTCCAAGGCTTACTTTCAACTTTAAAAGTTTATCTGATTTTTCAACTTTTTCTGCTTCTAACACTTTACCAACTCTCATCTTGATTTTTGCAAAGTCTTCAATTGTTATAAATTCTTCTTGTTTTTGTTCCATCTTTTTCTCCTCTTGTTTTAGTTCTATTCTTGGAAATAAAGGTTGGATTTCTCCTATCTTTACTGTTGTTGGTAAGACAAAAGGACCAATATCCTGTTTTATCTCCGAGTATCCAAGCATATTTAACGCTTGCTGTACCTTAGATGGCATAAATGGTTTTAACATCCATAAAATTCCGTATATTCCATCCGCCAACACGTACAACACAGTTTTCAGATACTCTTTGTCTTCTTTGTTTAACTTCCAAGGTTCCACTTTTACAATGTATTTGTTAAGCCAATCTATAAACTGCCAAACTTCTTCTAAGGCTCTACTAAAGTCTAAATTTTTTATGTATCTATCAAAGTTTTCGTAAGTTTTTTTGTATATGTTTTCGTATTCTACCTCTAAATCTGTTTTTACTTGACAAGGTAAAACATTTCCATCTTGAAATTTTTTAATCATCGTTAAACTTCTTGATACGAGATTCCCAAGGTCGTTTGCAAGGTCAGAGTTAATTCGGTTGACAACTGCTTGTTTTGAAAAATCTCCATCTAATCCAAATGGTACTTCTCTAAGTAAAAAGTATCTAAGTTGGTCTACTCCATATTCGTCTGCTGCTTTGAAAGGGTCTACTACATTACCAAGAGATTTAGACATTTTATGACCTTCTACGGTCCACCAACCGTGAGCAAACACTTTTCTCGGTATTTCAAGACCTGCACTCATCAAGAAAGCTGGCCAGTAAACTGCATGGAACCTTAGTATATCTTTACCTACCACATGAACATCTGCTGGCCAAAATTCGTTAAGGTTATCCGGATAACCTACTGCTGTAAGGTAGTTTGTAAGGGCATCAAACCAAACGTATATGGTGTGGCTTTTGTCAAAAGGAACTTCAATTCCCCACCAAACTCTATCTTTCTTTCTTGATACAGATAAATCTTTCAACCCCTGTTTTACAAACGACACAACCTCATTTCTTCTAAAATCCGGTTGTATAAATTCCGGATTTTTTTCATAAAAATCAATTAGTTTATCAGTGTATTTAGAAAGTCTGAAAAAATAACTCTCTTCCTTTACCTTTTCACAAGGTTTTAAGTGTATAGGACATTTATAATCGTAATCTTTTATCTCCGTTTCAGTTTTAAACTCCTCACAACCTACACAGTAATAACTTTCATACTCAGACAAGTATATATCACCATTTTCATAACACTTTTGAAATATGTACTGAACCGCTTTTATGTGGTCAGGGTCAGTAGTTCTTATGAATCTATCGTAAGAGATGTTTAGTTTTTCCCAAAGTTGTTTAAAAGCTGTATGGGTTTTATCTGCAAGTTCCTTTGGATGAATACCTTTTTCTTCCGCAGCTTTTTGAATTTTTTGACCATGTTCATCTGTTCCTGTTAAAAAAAATGTTTTTACACCTTTTTGACGGTAATACTTTGCCATCACATCACAGGCAATGGTTGTATACGCATGACCTAAATGTGGAACGTCATTTACGTAGTATATAGGTGTTGTAATATAAAACTTTTCTTGCATCTTTACCTCATACTAAATATTCTTAAAATTATGACGATAATAATTATATCAAGATTAGGAGTGTAGATGAATTTTAAAGAAAGTAAAATTTGTTTTAAGATAAACTATTTTGTAGAGAATATTTTAAAAGTAAGGTCTTTTGCTACAAAAATAACTTTGGTGTTTTCTGCCATTTTTATTTTTTCGGTATTTGTATCATCCGGATTTTTAGCTTACTTTCAGATAAAGGAGGATTTTGAAAATGCAAAAAAGCATATAGACCTTGCAACAACTATCAGGCAAAATTTAAGTCAACAAAAGTTAGACATTTTTTCAGAAAAAATAAAAAAACTAATAAAAAACAATCTCTTAGATGAAGTGAAAAACGACACCAACATTAAACTTTTTAAAGAAACGTTAACTGATAATAAGGAACGATACTATTATAAAGACGGAATAATATACTTTACAGTAAATTCAGGTCAAAGTAACTTTTTAGTTGGTGTTGATGAAAAGATACTTTACGATATAATCATGTCCAAAGCCGGAATAGTATCTATTTATAATCCGGTTTTTTACATATCAAACTCAAAGAACACTACAAATAATCAAATATGTAGTTTTAAAAAATATGTCAATGGAGATTTTTATCTGATTGGATGTATAGAAAGTAAAACCATTCTTACTATGTCTTTGAAAAAAGTTTTAAAAGATTCACTACTATTTTCTTCTGTATTTATAACGCTATTACTAATATCCTTTTTCATTGTAAGAAGGATAGTCCTTTTTCCGCTTGTTTTCTTGACTTACAAACTCGAAGAAATAGATAAAAAGGGATTAGAAAAAGTAAAATTTACTCTCCAACATTTTGGTAGCGATGAACTTGCAAAAGTATCAGCCCTTTTGGAAGATTTTAGAAAAAAAATTGTAAAATCCCGTAATAAATTTAAGTTAATTTTTGAAACAGTAACAAAAATGATATCCATCTCAAACAACTTTAACAAATTTGCCAATTATGTTTTAAATCAGATAGATAGAATTCTCAATTTAGAAGGAAGTTTTTTGATATCTGTTTCTAATATCTCATCAAAAACAACACTATACTCAAGTAGAGCTCAGGCAAATAATTTAGAAATAAACGATTTAAAAGAAATAGAAGAAAAACTAAAAGATAAAGAACTGTTTATAGAAAAAGATAGATATTACAAAATTTATATAAAAAAGAAAGTTGATGAAGATTTGAGTTTAATTTTTATAGGGTTTTCCAAAGAAAAATTGGAAGACGAAGATTTACAGTATCTTGATGTTATACTTGCGAACTTTGTTTATACGATAAATATCTACAATCTTGCCACTTTAGATTTCTTAACAAAAATACCAAACAGAAGAAAACTAATGCTTGAACTGGATAAAGAGATAAAAAGAGCGGAAAGGTACAAAAGACCTTTATCAATTGCAATGATAGATGTTGATGATTTTAAGATTATAAATGACACATACGGACATGATATTGGAGATATGGTACTTCTTCGGATAGTTGATGTTTTAAGAAAATCGGTTAGATCAACCGATGTTATAGGAAGGTACGGTGGAGAAGAGTTTTTAATAATTATGCCAGAAACACCATTTGAAAATGCTAAAAAAGTTGCTGAAAAAATAAAAGAAAACATAGAACATTCAGTTATCTATATAAATGATAGTACTAAAATAAATTTAACTGTAAGTATTGGAGTAGCAAGCACAGAATTACATGGTTATGACGTCCAATTTTTATTGAAGGCATCCGACCTTGGGCTTTACAAAGCAAAGAACAAAGGTAAAAATAGAGTAGAATTTTTAACAAAGGATGAGATTGAAAAGATTATAGAAACCGAATTTGAATCCAAGAATATTATTACATCAGCTCTTAAAGAAAATAGAGTCATTCCATTCTTCCAGCCGATAGTTAGAGCTGATACATTGGAAGTAGTTGGATATGAAGTTCTTGCGAGGGTTTATTTACCAGAAGAAAAGAGATTTTTACCAGCTTATAAATTCATATCAGAAGCTATAAGATACAAAGTTTTAGAAAGAATTGATAAAGTAATTCAAGATAAAGCTATGCAGTACATATCAGAGAAAAATAAGAAGGACAAACTTTTATTTTTTAATATGTCAAAAGATTTTTTTGAAAAATTGAGTAATTTGGACGAATTTTTATCTTTAGTAAATTTTTACGGACTTAAACCAGAAAATATTTATCTTGAAGTTACAGAAGAGGAGGCTTTATCTGATTTAACTACACTTAAAGAGTACGTTCGGTACGGTAAGAATCTTGGTTTTAAGTTTGCGATAGATGATTTCGGTGCAGGGTATTCAAATTTCATCTATTTAAAACACTTTCCAATAGATTTAGTAAAAATAGATGATTCACTTGTCAGTAACATAGACCAAGATGTAGATGACCAAGTTATAATAGAGAGTATCGTTAGGATAGCAAAACATAAAAATATAAAAGTTCTTGCTGAAATGGTTGAAAAAGAAGAAGAGTATAAAACTTTAAAGAAACTGGGTGTTGACTACTTACAAGGTTATTACTTTGGTAAGCCAACACCGGATACTGACTAAACTTGTAAACTACCCATACTTATAGAAGTATGGGCTTCCTGCTTCAACTTATATGTAATCTGATAGAAAATTCCAAACTTCTTGCTATAATTTTGTTAAAGCTTCCCTTTTGTGTTCTTCTAACGGATTTTCAACCTCTACCATCAGGTACACTTTGTCACCTTCTCTAACTCTTTCTACCGTTTTTAGTCCTACAACAGTTCCTCTTTCTGCTATTTGGATGTCTTTTCTGTCTATCTGCATAGACTCTACTTTTTGCCTTACTACTCCTGTTGTTTTACCAATTATATGGATTGTATCTCCTATCTTCATGGGGTTATTTACTATTCTAACTTCCGCTACACTTATTTTAGGGTAGTACTTTATCACTTCTCCAACGTAAACTTTTTTCTCTTTTGCTACAGATTGATTTAATCCAAACAATCCTTGTCCAAAGTAAAAGCCACTGTCCCACTGTCTGTGGTAAGCTCTTTCTAACAAATCCCATAAATCTTGATATCCTTTTGTTTCCCATTCTCCGTTCAAAATTCTGTCCCTTGCTTCTCTATATGCATAGGTTACAAGGTAAGCATAATCCGGATTTTTATTCCTTCCCTCTATCTTCCAACTATCCGCCCACATCAGTTTATCAATAAAGTTTAGTGTAACCAAATCCCTTGCTGAAAGAATGTAGTCTGAGCCCAGAATAAAGTCTGTTCCAGTGTTTTTTGAAGTTATTTTCACTTCAAACTCGTGTCTACAAACTTGGTAACACTCTCCTCTGTTTCCGGATGTTTCAAAAACATCATGACTTAAAAAACATCTTCCGGATACCGCCATACACATTGCACCATGAACGAATATCTCTATCTCAAGGTTGGTGTTTTCTTTTAGCTGTAAAAGTCCGTCTAACTTTACCTCTCTTGCCGGAACTATTCTCTTTACTCCAAGTTCTTCATAAAACTTAGCCGCAGCAGTATTTGATACAGATGCCATAGTAGATAGATGTGTAGTTATTCCTCTTTTTATCGCTCCGGATAAAACAGCCATATCCCAACCTATTACAGCATCTACACCTATTTCCTTCAACTGGTCTAAAGTTTCATTTACCCATGGCAAATCATCTTCAAAAACGATAGAGTTTAAAACTATATACTGTTTTAATCCTTTATCTTGAGTAATTTTCCTTATCTCTTTTACATCGTTTATATCAAATTCACTTTTTAAAGCCCTTTGGTTTAGTTTACCTACTCCCATATATATAGCATCTGCTCCGGCTTTTATCACGGCAGCAAGACCTTCATAATGTCCTACAGGAGCTAAAATTTCAGGTTTATTCAATCTAAATGACCTCCGATTTTAATTTTTAAAAAGATAATACTTACAAAAAGATATACCATAAATGATTTTTGTCATTCTATTTTTATGTATTTTAGCTTCAAAGCATTTAAAACAACCGTTATAGAGCTTACACTCATTGCAATCCCTGCGTACATTGGATTTAAAAGTATTCCAAAGAACGGATAAAAAAGCCCTCCGGCTATTGGAATTCCTAAAATATTATAGATATAAGCCCAAAATAGATTTTGCTTTATGGTCTTTAAACCTTTTTGGCTTAAATTTATAGATTTTACAACACCTTTTATATCACTGTTTAGAAGTATTATACTTCCGGATTCTTTGGCTAAATCCGACGCAGTTTCTACCGCAATCCCTATATCACTCTCTATCATTGCAGGAGCATCGTTAACACCATCTCCAACAAAAACAACCGTAAATCCTTTTTCTTTTAAAGATTTTATAAAGTTATATTTATCAATCGGTGTAAGGTCATAATGGTACTCTTGAATTCCAAGCTCATTACTTACCTTTTCAGCAACTTTTTTATTATCTCCGGTAAGCATAACAACATTAATTCCTCTACCTTTTAGCCAATCAACTACGTATTTACTATCAGCTTTTATAGTATCAGATATAGAAAATGCCGCTACGACTTTATTCCCAAAAACTCCAAAGATGACCGTATTTCCTAAATCCTTATTTTTTTCATAAAATTCGGCAAACTTATCTTCCAGCTGTATAGACATCTCTTTTAGAAGTTGCATATTACCCATTAAAACTCTGTTTCCATTATAAATTCCAATTACACCTTTACCAACAATAATCTGTTTATTTTGAATATCTAAATCTTTATAAAAATCAATCTGTGATAAATTTAGTATTGCTTGAGCTACCGGATGATTTATACCTCTTTCTAAAGATACAAACAAAGGAAGTAAATCCGGATTTTCTAAAATGTAAGCTTCAACTTTCATTTTACCTTCGGTTAAAGTGCCAGTTTTATCAAAAACTACGTAATCTATTTTTTCTGATTTTTCTATAACTTCCGGATTTTTAAACAAGATTCCTTCTTTTGCTCCTCTTCCTACTATATTGACTATCGTTATAGGTGTTGCAAGCCCCAAAGCACACGGACAAGCAATAACCAAAACGGAGATTGCAGATGTGATGGAAAAATTCAAAGGATATCCCAGAAAGTACCACAAATCAAAAACAAGAATTGAAACTATCAACACTGTAGGCACAAAGTAAGCTGTAATCTTATCTGCAAGAGTTCCTATCTTTGGTTTCTTTGATTGGGCATCTAAAAGAAGCTTGATTATCTGATTTAAAACGCTATCTTTTGCATCTTTTGTGGCTTTTACTTTTATAACACCTACCTTATTTATACTACCACTTAAAACCTCATCGTTAGGCTTTTTAAAAATAAGTTTAGATTCTCCAGTTATAAAAGATTGGTCAACTTCTGTTTGACCTTCTATTATTACTCCATCAACAGGTATTTTATCACCAGCTCTGACTAAAACAACATCTCCTTTTTTAATAGAGATAGCATCAACAACCTCTTCTTTTCCATCAACTATTTTTATAGCTTTATCCGGTTTTAAAGAAAGAAGTTTTTTCATAAAATCCGTTGCACTTTGTCTTGTTTTTAACTCTAAGTACCTTCCCAACAGTACAAAAGTTATTACAGCAGATGAACCTTCAAAATAAAGGTATCTCATATTTTCAGGAAAAAAATCTTTAAAAACTAAGACTGCAATCGAGTAAAAGTAAGCTGCAGATGTACCAATACTTACAAGAAGATTCATATCAGCAAGTCTATTTTTTAAAGATTTTAAAGAAGACTTATAAAATTCATAACCACCGTAAAATTGAATTACAGAAGCAAAAAATAGCTGTAAATACTCAGAAAAGTGGAAAAACATGGAGAAAAAAATAGGAATAAAGAAGAGAAACGAAATAACAACTCTTTTCTTTAAGTTATTTAGTTCATCTAACTTTTTTTTTCAAAACTTTCAAAATCTATTGATGCATCGTATCCAAGTTCTTTTATTTTAGATATTATATCTTCCTTTTTTACTTTAGAAGAGTCGTATAAAAACTCACCTTTTGAAGTGGCAAAGTTAACCGATACATATTTTATACCATCCATAAGTTTTAAAGTTGCCTCTATTCCTGCTGCACATCCAGCACAATGCATTCCGGATATGTTAAGTTCCAATTTTTCCAACTCTCCTGATTGTTCCGTTTGTTCTTCCTTTTTCTTACCTTTTCCAAAGAAAAACCAGCTTATTCCGGATATCACCGTTAAAGAGCTTATCAAAACAGCAAAATCTTTCATTTTCAATGCTCCTCTTTACTTTCCTTGTGAGATTTTGATAATAAAAAAATTGCAAACGCTATTAAAAATATTCCAATACCAAGATATAGCAAGTTTAAAACTTCTTCGTAAGAGTATTTGACAGCGTGTTTAAAGAAAGTTACAATCAACACCATAACTATAACTTTTGCAAGTTTATCTTTCAACTGGTCCAATGAGTGTACTACCAGTATTTTTGAAGATTTTGTCTCTTTTTCTGCATAGTCTATTTTACTAACAAAAAGCTCATACAAACCTATACCAAATATAAGTAAAACCGTTGCGATAAGGTAAGCATCTATCGCACTTATTATATGAGTGATTGCATCTTTATGAAACTGTTCGTATACTTCTTTATCAGAAAAAGCATGGAAAAGTTCTTGAAATATAAGAATAATATCGTAAGTTCCCATAACAACTAATGTAAGTGACGCAAAAATAGAGGCAATCACAGCTAATACTACCATCAACCTTGATTCCCATAAAATCCTTTCAAAAATCTGCTCTATCTTATTCAAAAACAATCCTCCACACAGTTTTAAATACTATTTTATCATAGAAAATTTAGATTAAATCAGATAAAAGCTTTTTAGCTTCTTGGACTAACTTTTCTTCCTTTTGTTTGTCTTCAAGGATTTTTATTATTTCTTCTGATTTCGCATTGATTGTATTTTGTAAAGACTCTATCTTTTCAAGAATTAACTTTGCTTCTTGATGGTTTGATATTAATCCGGATTCAAAAGATTTATTTAGCTGATTGTAGATATTTTCTAATTGAGTATTAAATTCTGAAAAATCCATATCATTTGAAGATATTATCAAATCTTCAATTTTTTTTAAAAGCTGATTCAAGTTTTGTGTGCTAATTCTTCCCACCCACTTTTTAATGTATTAAGAATGTTTATAACATCTTCAAGTCTTTGTTTGTCGTTTTTTAGGTTGGCAAGTAATAATTCATTTATACAAAAAGAGTAGATATCTTCTAAGTTTTGAGCTATTTCACCTCCTTTTTCAAAATCAAGACCAACTCTTAAAGTTGTAAGAATATCAATGGCTTTTGATATATTCTTGATTTTACCTTTTATATTTCTATTCTCTATGTTTTCTATAGCTCCTTTTAACTCCAAAATAATCCTTTCATAACCTTTTGCTATAATCCCTGCAACGGGTAATGAGTCTAACTCAGTTTTTATATAATTTTCATATGGATTTACCATCTACATCTCCTACTGTTTGTTTGTTTGTAAGCCAAAAGTTGCCTGTATTCTGGCACTAATATCGTTATACTGAGCTTGAAGTGTTTGCATGTAAACAAACTGATTTTTAAGTGTTTGTATTTCCATTTGTACTCTTTTGTTTACTTGGTCTATCATCTCCTTGATAGAGTTTATCTGTTTGTCGTAGGACTTGATTTTTGAATCTAACACTCCGGATGTTTGAGTGTAGTCTTTAAGATAATCATTAACGTTATTTTTAACTGTAGTTAGTATGTCTTTAAGTTCTGAAGGGTTATTTTGTATCATGGTTTGAAGTTTATCTGTGTTTAAGGATATGTTTCCGTTTGTTCTATCATATTTTATAAGTCCGGCTGTTAATAAAGGTTCTAACTGCCTATAAAGACCACTTTTTACTATATTTAGAGAGTACTCTCCACTTAATCTTCCATCTTTTCCTGTTTCTTTATTTAGAGTGTTAACCAAGTTGTTATATCCAGAAATTATACTGTTTAAAGTATCTGTTATAGGTTTAGAATCTTGGTTTACAGCTACTGTTGTATTTCCCGTTTGATTTACTGTGATAGATAATCCAGGCACATTGTTAAAAGTGTTTGTTGAACTGTTTATAGTCAACCCTTCATACTGTATTTGAGCATCTTGAGCTGTTTTTATATGGTTCAAACCTAAAGTAGAAACAAGATTACCACTATCACTGATAGTTAGTGCATTCTCAGAACCTGTTTTTGTTCCGGATATAACCAACTTATACTGAGGGTTTGAATCTGTTCCTACATTAACAACGGATGCCCTAAAATCTCCGTTGTATGTTTGTGCCACATTGTTTATCTGGTCAGATAATGCTTGTAAAGAGTAGGTATTATCGTATACTACATTGTAATCTATTCCTTTTATTCTAATGGTTAATGTTCCACTGCTTAATCCAAGAGGTGCATTTTTATCTGATACAGCGTTACTTGTCGCATAAACATCGTTTTGAGCAAGCTGGTTAACGGTTAATGAAAATGTACCTACATTTACAGCTGTAGGGTCTGTAATGTTAACATTTGCAATGTTTGGGTTTGATAGATTTACAGATTTTGCGTATGCTATATTTGGATTTGTGATGTTGTTAACAGTGTTTTGTATATTTTTTAATATCGTTTGAATGTCTGATATAGCTGACTTTTTATCGGATATGGATTGTTGCTTTTGCTGTAAAAGTAGGACTTGCTGACTTTTGAGAGATTGTATCTGTTGTAAAACCGAGTTCATATCAAATCCATTTACAAGACCTGTTACGTTGAGTTCTCCTGCCATGGTTTATCACCGCCATCAAATTTTTTCGTTAAAAAGTGCTCCAAGCATCTTGTTGATATTTTTAATTATGTTTATAATGTAATCCGGTGGTATCTGCTTTATCACTTTGTTTGTTTCAACATCTACTATTTTAACTCTAATTTCCAATTTAAATAATTTTAAAACAAACCAAGACAAGTAGCAAAACTTAAAGCTAAAATGAAGAAG
>NZ_DAIDMN010000048.1 GCF_027448985.1 Sulfurihydrogenibium sp. | reverse complement strand
CGATTTATGATATATCTAAAGCCTACTATGGTGCATTACTTGCGAAAGAGGCTATAAATCTTGCAAACCAAGCGTACAAAGATGCTGAAAAACACTACCAAACAGCTAAGTCAATGGTTAAAAACGGACTTGCAATTCCAGCAGATGAACTAAGAGCAAAAGTTTATCTATCCGATATGGCAGCAAAAATAAAAGAAGCGGAAAACAACTACTTGGTAGCAAAAAGAGGTCTTCTTTTAGCTATGGGAATCGAAAACGAAGACCCTAAAAATATTGATGTTGTTGGACATCTACAATGTGAAAGTATAGAAAAACCAGTTGAAGAATATCAAAATTACGCTTTATCCCATAGGTCAGACCTTTTAGCGGTAAAAGAAAAAATAAAAATGGCAGAAAATTTTGTTGATTTTAACAAATCAGACCTTTTACCTACCGTAGGAGCTTTTGCATCTTGTAATTCTAATTTTGTTCTCCAACTGTTTACTTCTGGATAGGACGGTTTTGAAAACATATTTCCAAACATTGGGTTCAATGCTGTCATATCTACAAACTTTGAGGATGTCATAAAATCAAGTTTTTTCTGGCTCATCGTGTTCCACATAGCGTATCCGGGTTCGTTGGTTCTCATGAAAATCTCACTAAAATTTAAGGTAGGGTACATATAACCTTTTGCAGATTGATAACTGTACTCTTTTGATTTTAAAAGTTTTTCGGTCGCTTTTACTTCGTAGTTATTTTGTAATCCAGATTCAATCGCTTCTTGTAGTGTAATTTCTCTTCCAAATGACATGGAACATATGGCTGTCACCATTAAAAAGCTTATACTTCCTGTTTTCTTCATTTGCTTAACCTCATTATTAGAATATTAGAATATTAATATATTATTATTATACCATTCATTAAAGATTTTTTTCTGATTTTCTTTATATTTTACTAACTTATCAATTCTTGGAGATAATCAATATCAAAAATTTCTATTTTTCCCCTTTCTGTATCGAGTATTCCCTCCTTTTTCCAACGGCTTATCACTCGTATTGCAGTTTCTACGGTCGTTCCTGCCATTTCTGCAATATCTTGTCTTGTTATAGGAGCGTTTATCACTACATTATCACCTTCTTTTTTCCCTATTTTTTCTGCAAGTTCAAGTAGTAATGTTGCTATTCTTCCCTCTACTTTTTCAACAGCTAAACTTTTTAATCTATCGTAGGCTTCCAATGTTTTTTTGGTAGAATCACATGTTATCCGAACTGCTAATGCAGGATACATAAGTAAAAGTTTTAAAAAGTCTTGGTTGGAGATATATAAAACTTTCGTATCTATCAATGCTTGGGCAGAGTATGTACTTGTAGGTGCAGTATCTTTCATCACAAGCCAGCCAAAACTCTCACCGTTTGTAGCAAGTCTTAAGATTACTGTTTTTCCGTCTGAAGTCTCTTTAATGAGTTTTACTATTCCATCTACTATAAAGTATATTCCAGGTTCTTTATCTCCTTCGTAGAATATGTATTCTCCTTTTTTATACTCTTTAAGTATGAAAAATTTTTCTATACTTTTAATTTCATCTTCTTTTAATCCGAAGAAAAGCGGTATGTTTTTTAATATCTCTAGTTTATCAACATTTTTTATCTCTTTCATTTTCTCACCTCTTTTATCTTACTTTTGGTAAAGAACCGAGTAAGTATTTTAAGTAATTGTCTGTAAATACGAATCCACCACCTATATACACTCCTCTAACTGAGCTGTTTAGAAGGTCGGAGCCTCCTAACTTAACAAAAATTGGATAGTTGGAAAATCTGTATTCAAAACCTACGTCAAACTGTGGATTGTTTGGCTGGTTTATTAGGTCTTTTCTGTTGAATCTGTATAAATCCGCTACTAATTTTAAGTTGTTGTTTATAACAAAGTCTCCACCTATATCAGCTGAAGAATCTTTTATACCAAATCTAGCCCAAAGTTGATACTCTCCTAAGTTTAAAACCTTTCTTGCATACTGTAAATCAAATAAAATTCCATACTTCTTTGTTACGTATGTTGTAGTTGTGCCGTTGGATGTAATCTCTTCCTTTTTATCTACATAACCTTGAGAGTTTGAAAGTATTCCAACATAGTAATATCTGTCATCCGTTGGTATAAATTTAAATGCTGCCCCTGCTTTTGAGTCTTTGTTCCCTGTATGTTTTTCTCCTTGCATCATAACTTCAAGGTTAGATTCTTTTACAACTTTAAATGGTTCTGCAAAAGATTTGACTCCTTCGTTTACGTTGTTGTAAAAACTGTCTTCATTTACAAGTTTTCCAAGGGTTCCTTTTCCTTCGTTAACTTTTGCTAAAATCTGATTTAAGTTGTCTGATGCTTTTTTAATGTTTTCTATACTTATTCTTAAATCTTGTCTGTTTTCACTTACCGCCTTTTCTATTTCTGTAGCTGCTTTATCTACTGAATCTAATGTTTTTGGTGCTTTTTCTTTAAGAGCTATTGATAGGTCTTTTAGATTTGCTATTAACTTTCTTATATCTTCTTTATTTTCCGCTGTTATATTCTTTGTGTTTTCTAAGGTTTTATCAAGGTTTTCTGTTATACTTGGCAACTTTTGTCTAAGTTCTGCAGTTATTGCTCTAATGTTTGCTATAGCTCGTCTTACATCTTCTTTGTTTTCTACGACCAAATCGTTTGTGTTGTATGCAAATTTATCAAAATCTTCTATAAGTTTCTTTAGTCTATCATCTCCCGTTGCTTTGTTTAGGTTATCCATTAGTTCTGCAAATTTTCTTGCTGCTACTTGAACTTGGTCTATCATCTCTTCTGTAGATGCCATCTTTGATATATTTTGAATTACACCTCCAGAAGAGAGCTCTCCTGCTGATGGGTTTCCTGGCTCTATATAGAGATACTTATCTCCCATCAATCCATACGTTTTTATTAACACTTTGGCGTCTTTATAAATAGGTATCTCTTGTCTGACTTTGAATTTTACTTTAACTTTACCTTCTTCAAATGTTATGTCTTCCACTTTTCCGGCTTTAACACCTTGTACCTGTACGTCAGCTCCTTTAGACAGTCCTTGGGCATCTGTAAAGTAAACGTAGTAATCTTTATAGGACTGACCGAATTCTTTTCCGCTAAATTTGATGATTAAAAATCCAAGTATCGCTGATATTGTTAATACAAAAATTCCTACTTTTAGTGAGTTATTCATTTTTACTTCTCCATTATTGTTTCATCTACCTTCATTCCAAAGTGTCTTCCGGCTTCTTCTACATATCCTATAATCTCATCTCCGACTTTTAAATCTACAACAGATATTGGAGAACCATCCGGTTTTACCACTCTAATTGTTTCTGCATTTTGTAAGATAGCTGAAAGTTTCTTTCCTTCGTACTCTGCTTCTATCAACACCATAGGTCTTCTTTCGACTTTTGCTCTTCCTACATAAACGACTCTACCGTTTCCGTTGTAATCGTAAACCATAACCTCTTTTCCGGATGATAGCTCGCTTAAGTAGGTTGTTTTTCCGTTAGGAACTCTTGTATACATATGAACCGCTCCAGCGTTAACTCTAAATGGTCTTGACGCAACATACTCTGATTCTTCTGTTTCTCCATGGACAAGTATCATTCCGGCGGATGAGTTTCCAACCAACATTCCTTCACCTCTTTTGAGTAAGGATGTAGTATCTACCGCCACTCTATCTCCCATTCCAACTGGTTTTATGGCTGTCACTTTCGCTTTTACCAAAGTTAGCTTTTCTGTGTCTTCTTTTATAATTTTTGCCACTTTTTTTATTTCGTTCAAGTCTTGAGTTTTTAGTACAACTCCTCTAACTCCTTTTTCTAATATACCGATTGATGTTTTTGCTTCTTCTGCATCTTTTACTATTGAGTAAATGTTAGGTGATTGTGCTATTAGATTTTCTAACGGAATTATTGTCCAATCTGTGGTTTGGACTATCACTTTTTTGCCACTTTTTGCTAAAGAGGCCGCTTTTTCTTCGTCTGCTTTATTTTCTATCTTTACAATTACAAAATCTTCTGTTAAGTTTCCTTCTTTGTCTTGGATGATGAGTTTTACTCTTCCAAGTTTTTTTATTTCGCTTGCTTTATCTTCTTCTATTAGAATATAATCTACTCCGGATTCTATCGCTGTTGTAATTGCTGTTTTAGGTAGTCCTCTTGCATCAAGTATAAACTCTTTCATTCATTCTCCTCTTTTCAGATTGTTTTTTTCTAATTTTACCATAAATTTAATCGTATTAAAGGACTTTTTGGAGTTTTACTATGGCTGATTTAAATCTTGAAAAAGTTTTTGAGATTAAGCCAATTTCTGATAAGGATTCTAAAAGGGAGTTTTTAAAAAGAAAAACTAAAAATCAAAAACTTCCTGAAGAAAAGGAAAAGAGTGAAAAAAAGAGCTGTGTAATTAATGATGGTCACATTGACTGTTATGTTTAGAGAATTGTTGCTAATTTTTTGAGTTTTTCAAGTTTATCTCTAACTTCTGCTGCTTTTTCAAATTCCCAGTTTTGTGCATACTGCCACATCTGTTTTTCTAACTTCTCTATCTCTTTTAAAAGGTCTTCTTCTGAGGTAATATTTTCCGGAATTTGTTGGTATAACTCCAATATTCCAAGTTCTTCTAATGATATTAAATCTTTTATTTCTTTTTTTACTGTTTGGGGTGTGATATTGTGTTTTCTGTTGTACTCTTCTTGGATTTTTCTTCTTCTGTTTGTCTCTTCTATGGTTTCAACCATAGCTGGGGTTAGCTTATCTGCATATAAAATTGCTTTTCCGTTTACGTTTCTTGCTGCTCTTCCTATCGTTTGTATAAGGGCTGTTTTTGACCTTAAAAATCCTTGTTTATCAGCATCTAAAACTGCAACCAAAGAAACTTCTGGCATGTCAAGTCCTTCTCTCAGAAGATTTACTCCAACTATAATATCGTACTTTCCTTCTCTAAACTCTTTTATTATTTTTGCCCTTTCAATCGTATCTATTTCTGAATGTAAATAAATTGCTTTTATATCTCTTTCTTGTAAATAGTCTGCCAGATGTTCTGCCATCTTTTTGGTTAGAGTTATGACTAATGCCCTTTCATCTCTTTCTTTTACTTTCCATACTTCGTTTATTAAATCGTCTATCGGTCCTTGGGTTTTTTTTACTTCTATAGTTGGGTCAAGTAAACCTGTTGGTCTTATTATCTGTTCTACTATAACTCCTTTTGACCTTTGTATTTCCCATCGTGCGGGAGTTGCGGATACGTATATTGCTTTTTGGATTTTTTCAACAAACTCTTGGAATTTTAAAGGTCTGTTGTCGTATGCGGATTTCATTCTCCATCCGTATTTTACGAGGTTTTCTTTTCTTGCAAGGTCACCGTTGTACATTGCTCTTATTTGTGGAATCGTTACATGGGATTCATCTACAATTAGTAAAAAGTCTTCTGGAAAGTAGTCTATCAGTGTGTAAGGTGGTTCTCCCGGCTTTCTTCCGTCGAAGTATCGTGAGTAGTTCTCTATACCTTTACATGTGCCGAGTTCTAACATCATCTCTATGTCGTAGTTGGTTCTTTGCCATAATCTGTTTGCTTCTATCTCTTTTCCGGCTTTTCTAAATTCTTCTACTTCTATTTCTAAATCTTTCTGTATCTGTTTTATCGCTTCTAACATATCTGGTCTTGGTATCACGTAGTGACTTGCAGGGAATATGACTGTTCTGTCTAATCTTCTTTTTATATTTCTGTTGAATATGTCTATTTCTGTTATGTTTTCTATCTCGTCTGAGAAAAATTCTACTCTTATTATGATGTCTTCTGAGTAGGCTGGAAGTATTTCTATGGTATCTCCTTTTACTTTGAATGTTCCTCTTTTTAAAGAAAAGTCATCCCTTTGGTACTGTAATTCTACCAATTTTCTAAGGAAGCTTTGTCTGTCTATCTCCATTCCGACATAGATTTGTAATCTTAATTTTTCGTAGAATTCTGGTGTTCCAAGTCCGTATATACATGAAACTGATGCAACCACTATTGTATCTGGTCTTTCTATAAGGCTTCTTGTTGCCGAGTGTCTGAGTCTGTCTATTGAGTCGTTTATTGCGCTGTCTTTTTCTATGTAAAGGTCTTTTTGTGGGATGTAGGCTTCCGGTTGATAGTAATCGTAGTACGATACAAAGTACTCTACTGCGTTATCCGGAAAAAGTTCTTTTATCTCTCTGTAAAGCTGAGCTGCTAACGTTTTGTTGTGAGATAGGATAAGGGTTGGTTTTCCGTATTTTTCTATAAGGTTTGCTATTGTAAAGGTTTTTCCGGTACCGGTAGCTCCAAGTAGTACTTGTTCGTTTAATCCGGATTTTAGGTTTTCGTAAAGTTGTTTTATTGCTTTTGGTTGGTCTCCTGTTGGTTTAAAAGGAGATTTTAATTTGAACAATGATTTAGCCATTCCTGTCAATCCTAATTTTTTTAAAAAAATTATACCTTTATGCTGTTTTATCAAGATATCTCTTTTAGAAGTAAGCCGTGTCTTATCCCCCACTCACTTATCTTTATTGTATCTTTGTTGAATATTTCCATTGCTACTTTGAATATGGCTATCCCGGATACTATCGCTTCTGCTCTTTTGTCTTCTATCATCGGAATTGCTTTTCTTTGTTGGATAGTCATAGAAGAAAGTTTTTCAAACCATTTTTTTATACTTTCATAAGTTAAGACAGCCCCGTGGACTTTTTTAGAGTCGTAGGGGTATAAATTTTTTTCTAATGCAACTACCGTTGTTATTGTACCACCTAAACCTACAAGTTGATTGGCATCTTTCATATCTTCATAAGCTGTTAGAATTTGGCTTTTTAAAAAGTTTTGTAAGTGTTGTAGTTCTTCTTCCGTTGGTGGGTCTGATTTTATAAATCTTTCTGTAAGGTTTACTATTCCAAATGGAAAAGAAATAGCCTTTATTAGTTTGTCTTTTTCTCCGTATGAAAACTCTGTACTGCCTCCTCCTTGGTCTATTACGACAAATTTGTCTTCTATTTTAAGGGCTTTTGATGTTGCTAAAAATGATAGTTGGGCTTCTTCTTCCCCGGATATTACTCTTACATCTATTCCAAGGTTTTTAACTTTTTGTAAAAATTCTTCGGCATTTTTTGCTTCCCTACATGCTTGTGTTGCTACGGCTATTATTTTATCCGGATGGTACTCTTTTGCTATCAACGTATACTCTTTTAAAACTGCTAATGTTTCTTCCATAGCTTCCTTTTGAAGGAGTCCGGTCTCTTTAAGTTTTCTACCAAGAGCTGTGATTCTTCCCACAGAAAATATCTCGTCAAAATGGCCGTCTTTATGGACGGCTACAATTAACATTCTGGTAGAGTATGTTCCTATGTCTATTAAGACAATTATTTTTGTCTTCATCTACTCTACAAAAACCTGACCTTCTATTGGTAAAACTTCTATACCGCTTTCAACCAAAAAGTTGATGGCTTTTTCAATCTCTTCTTCGTTGCCAATAAATTCAAGTTCAAGCCATCCCATTTTTTCTTGGACATTTGCCTTTCTTATATTGATGTCAACATCAAATTTTTTACATACTCTACTTAGTATAGGTTCTTTTACTTTTTCTTCTGGATAAATGAGTTTTAGTTTCATAGAATGCATAACTCAACTCCTTTTTATTTATTTCCACCTGCGATAGCTGGAATAATCGCTACAACATCTCCATCTTTTAAAGGAGTATCTTTACCTTGTAAAAATCTTATATCTTCGTCGTTAACAAAAAAGTTTACAAACTTTCTTATTTCACCGTTTTCATCAACAAGTCTTTCTTTTATCCCTGGAAACTCTTTTTCTAATGCTTCTATTAGCTGTCCTATGTTTGAAGCTTCAACGGAAACTTCACCTTGTCCTTGTGTTATTCTTCTTAAAGCTGTTGGTATTCTCACGACAACTGCCATGTTAACCTCCTATGGTTTGATTAATTTTTCAATTAAAGCTACAAAATTAGGGTTTGCAAATGTTAGAGCTATTACAACTAAAACGATTAAAATGTTTAACTTAAACTCAAGTCTTTTAAACTTCTCATCTGCAACTTTAAATCTTTCATCTATAATTTTAAATCTTTCTTCGAATAAATCTCTAGTTATAAGTTCGTTTTTTAGTTCTTCTTTAAGTTCTATTTTTATGTGTTCCTTTTTTTGTGTTATAACTTCTTTAGCTTTCTCATATATTTCGTTTATCGTTTTTTCAACAGCGGTAACAAATTTTTCTGCCTTTTCTTTACTTCCAAAAGTCTCTTCTAATAAGTTAAATACATCTCGTGGTAAAGTGTAAGCCATTACTTTTTACCTATAACTTTTTCTTTGAATTCTATCAAAGATGGTTTTATATGAATTGGTTTTTGTAGCTTTCCTTCAAGTACTTCCATAGTTTTGTATCCGTTTCCTGTAATGTATGCTACAACAACTTCATCTTTGTCAAATACTCCTGCTTCAGCAAATTTTTTAAGGACTGCTACTGTTGTTCCTCCGGCAGTTTCTGTAAATATACCTTCAGTTTTTGCAAGTAGTTTAATTCCTTCTATTATCTCTTCATCTGTTGCAATTTGGATATCACCTTGACTTTCTTTTGCTACTTTTACAGCGTAAGGACCATCAGCCGGATTTCCTATCGCAATAGATTTTGCTATAGTATTTGGTTTTACAGGTTTTATAAAATCTCTTCCTTCTTTTAATGCTTGATATATAGGACTACAACCTTCAGCTTGAGCTCCCAACATTCTTGGTGGTTTTCCTTCAACCAAACCTACTTGGATAAGTTCGTTGAAACCTTTCCATATCTTTGTATAAAGTGAGCCAGATGCCAAAGGTGCTACAACTGTATCCGGAATTTTCCAACCAAGTTGCTCTGCAACTTCAAAAGCAAGTGTTTTTGAACCTTCTGAGTAAAAAGGTCTTACATTTATGTTAACAAAAGCCCAGCCAAACTCGTTTGCTATTTCAGAAGATAGTCTGTTTACGTCGTCATAGTTGCCATCTACCGCCACAACAACCGGATTGAATACAAGACTTCCGATTATTTTGTTTGTTTCAAGGTTTGAAGGTATAAAAACGTAACATTTCATTCCGGCAGATGCAGCGTGAGCAGCTACTGAGTTTGCAAGGTTACCGGTGGAAGCACAGGCTGCTGTGTCAAATCCAAACTCTTTTGCTTTAGATAGTGCAACAGATACGACTCTATCTTTAAAAGATAGTGTTGGATGATTTACAGAGTCATCTTTTATGTAAAGGTTATTTAAGCCTAAAAGTTTTCCAAGATTTTCCGCTTTTATCAACGGTGTAAATCCGGCTGATAAACCTACCGTTGGATTTTCCACTGGAAGTAAATCAACGTAACGCCATAGACTTTTTGGACCTTTCTCTATTTTTTCCCTTGATATGTTTTTCTTTATTTCTTCATAGTCATAAACGATTTCTAATGGACCAAAACAAAACTCACAAACATGGATAGGTTCAACAGGGTACTCTGCACCACATTCTTTACATTTGAGCCCTTTTACTTTTGCCAATTATACTGCCTCCCAATAAAAGTATAGGTAAAAATTTTAACACAAATGTGGTAAAATATAAATAATTTTCACCATAGGAGGTTTTAGTCTTGCTTACATTTCCAATAGAAGAAGCCCTGACATTTGACGATGTATTACTTTTACCACAAAAATCTGATGTTTTGCCCCATGAGACAGATGTTAGTTCTTATCTTACACCTAATATAAAAGTAAACATACCTTTAGTTTCAGCTGCGATGGATACAGTTACAGAACATAGACTTGCTATAGCGTTAGCCAGAGAAGGTGGTATAGGTATTATCCATAGAAACATGTCTATAGAAGACCAGATGTACGAAGTAGAAAAAGTAAAAAAAGCAGAAAGTGGAATGATAACTGACCCAGTTACCATAAAACCTAATCAAACGGTACAGGAAGCTTTAAATATAATGTCTGTCTATAAAATATCCGGAGTACCTGTTGTAGATGATGAAAATAAGTTAGTTGGTATTTTAACTAACAGAGATTTAAGATTTATCCATAAAAAAGATTACAACAAACCGGTTTACGAATTTATGACAAAAGCTCCATTGGTGACAGCTAAAGAAGGAATATCCTTAGATGATGCTATAGAGATACTCCAAAAACACAAGGTTGAAAAATTACCTGTTGTAGATGAAAATGGAGTGTTAAAAGGGCTTATCACTATAAAAGATATAGTCAAAAGGAAAAAGTATCCTAACGCCTGCAAAGATGCAGCTGGAAGACTTCGTGTAGGAGCTGCCGTTGGAGTAGGTCCGGATGTGATGGAAAGGGTTAAAGCTCTCGTTTCTGTAAAAGTTGATGTTATAGTGGTAGATACTGCCCATGGTCATTCTGTTAGAGTTTTAGAAACTGTGGAAAAAATTAAAGCTGAATTTCCAAATCTTGACGTTATAGGTGGAAACATTGCAACAGCAGAAGCAGCAGAAGACCTGATAAAGGCAGGAGCAGACGGAGTTAAAGTAGGTATTGGTCCAGGTTCAATTTGTACAACAAGAGTAGTAGCCGGAATAGGGGTTCCACAGATTACCGCTATAGCAAAATGTGCAGAAATTACAAAGAAATACGGAAAAACGTTGATAGCTGACGGTGGAATTAGGTACTCAGGAGACATAGTAAAAGCGATTGCAGCAGGAGCCGACACAGTTATGCTTGGAAGCTTGTTCGCTGGTACAGAAGAAGCACCAGGAGATAGGATATTCTACCAAGGAAGGTCCTATAAAGTTTACAGAGGAATGGGTTCCTTAGGTGCAATGAAAGCTAGATTCAGTAGTGATAGATACTCTCAAGAAAATGTTGAAAAGTTTGTTCCAGAAGGAATAGAAGGAAGGATACCTTTTAAAGGACCATTGGCAGATGTGGTTTATCAGTTGGTTGGAGGATTAAGGTCTGGTATGGGTTATACCGGATGTAGAACAATAAAGGAATTACAAGAAAAAACAAAGTTTATAAAAATAACGAATGCAGGTTTAAGAGAGTCCCACGCTCACGATATATACATAACCCAAGAAGCACCTAACTACTGGATAGATTAGGAGATTTAAAATGAAAAAATTTAAAAAAAACAACGACTTTGATATTTTACTAGCTCAGGAAATAACAAACCTTGATAGATTTATAGTAAAAAGTCCTCTTGGAACCAACGAGTTTTGGAGTGAATGGCAGAAAAAAGCCGGAGAGATAGTAGTCACAAAAGCTGCAATAAAAAAAGCAATCCGGCTTTACGAAAAAAGATTACCACCAGAACAGATAGTTAAACTTTCTGCGATGCTTGAATCATATAAAGAGATAGCAACGTACTTAGAACTTCTCAGAGAGACAGCTTTAAAACTAAAAGGTGTTGAAGTAGATGGATTTAACCTTTTTGATACGATAGAAGGAGAAAACGAAGAAGAAATTTAAATCTTAGAGGAGGGCATCTGTATGTTTGATAAAGCAATTGAAATAGTAGAAAAAGCAAAACAAAAAGGTGTTAAATTTTATTTACCTGTAGATTTTGTATGTGGACAAGCGGTATCGGAACAAACACCTGTTATAGAGGTAGCTTGGCAGGAAATACCTAAAGGTTGGCTTGGACTTGATATTGGACATGCATCTGTTGTGTTAATAAAGGAAATACTAAAAGATGCCCAAACGATTGTGTGGAACGGTCCAATGGGTGTTTTTGAGATAGATAAATTTAAGATGGGTACATTTGAGGGTTTAACAGAGCTTTTCTGAAATACTC
>NZ_DAIDMN010000047.1 GCF_027448985.1 Sulfurihydrogenibium sp. | reverse complement strand
CTAAATCCGGATGTATTTTTGATATTATCTTAATTCTTTTTTCATAATCTTTCTCATTTTTTCTTAGTTTTGTGTAGAGTTCCTTTAACTCATCTGCAATTTTGTCAAGTTTTGTAAATTTTATATTTAAACTTTTTATAAATTTATTTAGTTTTGCATGTTGCCATACAAAATCTTTTTTCGCTTCCAACGTTTTTGTTTCTAAGTAAATCTTTTCTTTATCCAATAAATCTCTGTATAGTTTTGCAAGTTCAAGCCCTTTCTTGATAAAGTCTGATGTTTGTTTGTCGTAATTTTCATTATTTTCTAGTTCCAAATCTTCTGCTAGCTCTTCATATTTCTCTTCAACTTCTTCAACGTCAAGTAAATCTTGAACTCTTAACTTTCCATCTACTACTTTTCCCCATTCATCTAAAAGTCTTTCCGTAAGGAAAGATGTTCTAAGTAATCCTCTGAAGACTTTTTTTCTCCCTCTTTCTATTTCCATAGCATACTTAATTTCCTCTTCTCTTTTTAAGAGGGGAATTTTTCCCATCTCTCTCAAATAAAGTTTTACAGGGTCATCAGCTTTTGACCATACATCATCATCAAATTCTATTCCAAGATAGATATCATCGTCTTCTTCTTTTATCTTTTCATCATCTCTTACATCGATGTTTAGCTCGTTTAGGTACTCTATCAGACTTTCTATATGTTCGTCAGATGAAAAAAACTCTTCATCTACGTATGTACTTATTTCCGAATAGGTGACGTAACCTTTCTCTCGTGCAAGGTTGATAAGTGTTCTAACGTCATCCCTTTCTTGAAGGTTAATCATATACTATCGCCTCCTTTTAAGAGTAATTAATTTATTTAAAATTTTATTTACATCTGTTTGGTGCTCTAAACCAATAGATAGAAATTGATTAACTTCAATTTTCTTTAACTCTTCTTCTAAAATCAACTTAACACTTTCTTGTGATATGTTAAGTTTTTCCTTCTGAATGGAATCTATAATATGTTGGATAGGTTCCGTATTCCCTGTTTTCATCAATTCAAGTATATATTTCAAATTTTCAAAATAGGATATTTTATCATAAAAATCTCCATCTTGCAACAAATGAGTATTTTCTATCAAATACTTTAAAATTATCTTTTCTTTTACAGAGAGTCTTAAATCTATACTATCCTCATCTTCTATTGAAATTTTTGAGATTTTTTCTCTTTCTATGAGTTTTTTTATCTTTTCAACATCTGCTTCCACACTTTGAAAATTTCTTCCTGTTTTTTGAGATACTATCTGTATGTAGGAGTTTCTTAGTACTGGGTCTTCTATGTATGCTATTATTTTTACTATGTGACCGTAGATAGTTTGGTACTTTTTTAGTTGTGTCTCTGTATCATAATTTTCCGTTTCTTTGAGTTTTTCAAGTAAAAACAGGATTATATCTTTTGAGCTGTTTATAACTTCTTTGACTTTTGATAATCCTTGTTTTGAGAGTTCATCTGGGTCTTTTACAGATGTGTAATATGCATACTTTACAAGTATACTTTCAGAAAGTAGTATTTTTGATGCATCTATTGCTGCTTTTTTTCCGGATTCATCAGAATCAAACATAACAATGGCTTCTTTTGCATACTTTTTAAGTAATTTTGCCTGATTTTTTGTAAAGGCTGTACCTAAGGTTGCAACTACATTTTTTATTCCTATCTGATGTAATGAAATTAAATCCATATAACCTTCAACTATTATCACACTTTCTTTTTCTTTTATATAAGGGAGAGATTGGTATATTCCGTAAAGTGTGTTTCCTTTTTTGTATATTACCGTATCTGGAGAGTTTAGGTATTTAGGTTGTTTTCCTTCTTCTAATGTTCTACCACCAAATCCAACTATGTTTCCTTTTATGTCTTTTATTGGGAAAATAAGTCTTCCTGAAAATTTGTCTTTTATATCGTCGATGTTTAAGGTTATCAATCCTATTTTTTCTAAATCTTCAATTTGAATGTTTTTTTCCTGTATATACTTTTTAAGCTGATTAGCATCAGTAGGAGAATATCCTATTTCAAACTCTTCAACTGTTTGCGGAGATATACCTCTTTTCTTTATATACTCTTTTGCAATTGAGGAGTTTTTTAAGTTTTCTTTATAAAACTCTGTAATTGCCCTTGTAATCGAGTAAAGACCTTTGTATAGATTATCTTTATCACTGTTTATGTATTTAATGGGTATATTATACTTTTGAGCGATTTTAACGATAGCATCAAAATAGGATATTTTTTCGTACTCCATTACAAATTTTATTGCATTTCCACTTATGCCACAACCAAAGCATTTGAATATATTTTTCGTAGGAGATACAACAAAAGATGGAGTTTTTTCTGAATGGAATGGACAGAGTGCCACGTATACAGAGCCTGTCTTTTTTAGGGGTAAGTAATCTGATATCACGTCGTAAACATTTGCAACTCTGTTTACCTCTTCTATCGTCTGTGGAGATATAGCCATTCAATCACCTTTTAGTTTAAAAGCAATTATTAAATTTAATAAGAATAAAAAATTTTTCAATGGTTTATAACTATCTGAATTAAACCTATAAAGAATCCAATTACTCCACCTAAGTATGTGATATGTTTTAGCTGTTTTTCTGAAAATCCTAAAACTATATCTTCAAGCTGTCTTATATCTAAGGAATTTAATGTTTCATATATAACTTTTTCTACGTCAAGGGATGCTAAAAGTTGAGGGAGTTCTTCTTCTATGTGTTTTTCTAAATTTTCTTTTATGGATTGTTGTGATTTTTCTAAGATTATTGGTTTTATCTTTTCTGATAGAGCTTGGAGTATCTTATCTGAGTAGTTAGTTAGAAAAGGTATCTTTAATCTGTTTTCTATGTCTTCTTTTAGGTTTTCTAATATTTTATCTACTATCTCTTCAATCGTTTTGTTTAATTTATCTTCTAAAATTTCTCTGTATGTACTTTCTATAAAAAGTTTATGAAGGTTTTCCGGATTGATTAGATGTTGACGGATTACCTTTGCTATTGATTTGGCAATCTCATCTCTTCTTTTTGGAATTAAACCGGGGGTAAAAGGTACTTTAATACCATATATTCTTATTTCATTGTAAGGTCTAAAAAGCATTTTTATTGCAAGCCAGTTAGTTATATAACCTATGAATGCTCCTATTAAAGGAGGAGATATATACTCTATCAAGAGCCTACTCTTTTAATAAAACCTTTAATATCGTGTTGTTTTTGATAATCTCTTGCTTCTTTTTCTGTGTTGAATTTTCCGACTAACACTTTGTGTAGCCCACCTTCTTCTATTATGTAAGCATTTGAGTATTTAGCTTTTTCTATTTCTGCTTTTTCTTTTGTTGAAAATGCTCCTACCTGTATAGCGAAGTATCCGGATTTTAGTTTTTCTATTACTTCTTTTGCTGAAGTTTCTTTTTCTTTTTCACTTACAACCTTTTGTTGTACAGGTTTTTCTTTTTGTTCTATTTTTTGCTTTTGTTGGTTGTTTTCTTCTTTTTTAGCTACTTCTTGTCTTTTTGTTTCTTGTTTTTGTTGATGTTCTTTATTTTCCTCTTTTTTTACTTCTTTATTTTGTTCTTCTACTGTTTTAGATGGTTGTGGCTGTTTTACCACCGCGTTTTGTCTTTCTGGTTGGGAAGTAAGCTGCTGATTCTGGGGAAGGTTTTGAGTGGTTTGAGTTTGTTTTTGGTTTTCTTTCACAACCTCAGGCTGGGTTGTAGATGGTTGTGGTTGATTGATTGTTGGTTGTTGTAAAGGTTCAGATTGGACTGGGGGTGTAGTTTGGAGTTGTTGTGGTTGCGGAGGAGCAGGTGGTTTATTTACCTCTGACAATACTTTAACCTGAGGCTCAGAGATTGTTTTGTCAGAACTTGTATAAAAGTTTAGCCCAATTGCTATAAATACAAGTGTGATGAGTAATCCGGATAAGAATATAATAAGTCTTTCTAAGGTTTCTCTCTTTTTCTTTTCTTTTATTTGTCTTACTGCACTTTTTAAATCTCTGTCTTCCATCACATTCTCTCCAAAGGAGTAATTCCCATCAATCTAAATAAGGTTCTTAAAGCATTTCTAACTGCTTTTAAAAGGTATAATCTTGCTCTCATTAATTTTTCGTCATTTTCTATTAAAAATTTATGTTGATAGTAGTATTTGTGTAGTTTTGAGGCAAGGTCGTAAGTAAGGTTTGTTATTTTGTGGGGTTGATTTTTTACAGCTGCTTCTTCTATTTCTTGTTGCATAGTTGATAAAAATTTCATCAAACTTTTTTCCTCTTCCTGGATTAATAAAGATAAATCAGCATCAAAATCTTCTTCCGGATTAAAGTCAAATCTCTCTTTTGCTTCTCTAAACACACTTGATATTCTTGCATGGGCATACTGGACATAGTAAACCGGGTTCTCATTACTTTTTGAAAGAGCAACATCTATATCAAAATTCAGATGTGTATCCGGGTCTTTTGAAGCAAAAAAGTAGATAACAGCATCTTTCCCAACTTCTTCAACAAGCTCTCTAAGAGTGATAAAATCTCCACTTCTTTTTGACATTTTTACTTCTTGACCATCTTTAAAAAGTTTAACAAGTTGTATAAATACAACGTTAATCCAGTTTTCAGGAACACCGAAAGCCATCACTGCTGCTTTTAGTCTTGGAAAGTATCCATGATGGTCTGCTCCCCATACGTTGATTATAAAATCGTATCCTCTTTCGTATTTGTCAAAGTGGTATGCTATATCCGCTGCAAAGTATGTGTATGTTCCATCTGATTTTTTTATAACTCTATCTTTTTCATCTCCGTAAAGAGATGTTTTTAACCATAATGCTCCATCTTTTTCGTATAAAAGTCCTTTATTTTTCAAAAAGTTTAATGCTTGTTCTACTTTACCATGTTCATAAAGATGTTTTTCACTTGTCCATATGTCAAACTCTACGTTTATCAATTTAAGGTCTTCTTTTATTTTATCTAAAAGGTAGTTTTTTGCGTACTGTGCACAAAAATCTACTGCTTCTTCTTCCGATAACATACTTAATATTTTCTCTCTTTCATAGTGGTAAAGTTCTTTTGCTATTTCTTTTATATAATCTCCATGGTATCCATCTTCCGGAAAAGGGTAATCCGGCTGGTCTATCTGTCTAAACCTTGCGTAAACAGACTGTCCAAGCTTTTTTATTTGATTTCCTGCATCATTTATATAAAACTCTTTTTCTACTTTGTATCCTATGTAGGAGTACATGTTTGCTAATAAATTTCCTACAACTGCACCTCTTCCGTGTCCTAAATGTAATGGTCCTGTAGGATTTGCACTTACGTATTCTATGTTTATTTTTCCTCTATTTTTTTCTAACACTTCCCCAAATCTATCTTTCTCTAAAACTGCCTTTTTTACGATGTTGTGGTAATAGTTTTCAGATAAAAATATATTTATAAATCCATTCAATACTTCCACTTTACTAAACATAGGGTCTTTTTCTAAGATTGATTTTATTTTTAAGGCTATATCTTGAGGTTTTTGTTTTAAATGTTTTGTTAGTAAAAATGCTACATTCGTTGCTAAATCTCCGTAAAGCTCTTCTTTTGGTGGTTCTACTTTTATCTTATCTTCTATATCCGGAAAGAGTAGTCCTTCTTTTTTTAAGATTTCTACAATTTTATTTTTAACTTCCTTTTTCAATTTCTCTCCTTCCTTTATTACAGATTATGTAGTTGATAAAGTTTATGTAAAGTAAAATAACCAATAGATTAATTATATCAAATTTTATGACTATCATCGGCAGATATAAAAGTAATCCTAGAAAAATAACGGTAGAAAAACAGTTTTTTATGTACTTTGGTTTATAAACGAGGAATGGAATAAAAATTAGTAATCCGATAAGTCCTATAAATGTAAGGTCCAACTCTGACGAAGGAAAGTATAAAGATAAAAAATAGTAAAAAATGTTAACAAAACAGCTTAGAAAAATTGTAAATAAAACAATCTTGTAGAATACATTTTTCACTTTTAACTGTATTGGTTCATTACATTTTGAGTATCTACAGTCCTCCTGATTTATAAACATTTATTTACACTCCAATAGCTAAAGTTAAGGTATAATATATTATAACTTTCTCAGAGGTAAGAATACGATAGATGAAAGATGATACCGTAAAGCTAAAAGTAAAAACTTTAATTTTAACTTTCATCATAATATCTATTTTAAGTTCTTGTGAAAAAAAGAGAGAAAAAGATGCAGTAGAGCTCATACAGGAGAGAGTTGAGAGAATAATAAAGGAAACGACACCTTCTATCATAACAGTGTTTATAAAACCTAAACAAAACCAACAGATAATATTCAAAGATTTAGATGATGAATCTATTGGTTCCGGATTTATTGTAAAAAAAACTCAAACTCATCTTTACATAGCTACAAACGCCCATGTAATTGGCAATAACAATCAGGTTTACATAAGGCTTTACAACGATAGAGTTATGAAAGCAGATGTTGTTGGAATAGACAATCCTACAGATATAGCGGTTTTAAAAGTAAAGATAAACCATCTTAATAAGGACTTAAAGCCTTTAAAGTTGGAAGATGTAAAAAATATAACTATAGGTATGTTTGTCCTTGCAGCCGGAAGTCCTTACAACTTGGGTCATACTTATACATTTGGAATAGTATCCGCATTGGATAGGGAAGTAGGAATATCCGAAATAGAAGGATACATTCAAACGGATGCAGCTATCAATCCGGGAGATTCAGGAGGACCTTTGTTGGATATGGACGGTAAAGTTATAGGTATGAATATTGCTACAGTTCAGTCTGGACAAGGACTTGGTTTTGCAATACCATCTGATGTCATTAATGATGTGGTAAATCAGCTCATAAAGTATGGTAAAGTATCAAGAGGTTATATTGGTATAACAGTAGGAGATTTATCAGAAGAATTAAAAGAAAAATTAGAGATAGATGGTGGTACAATAATCTTAAAAGTTAAGAAAGGTAGTCCATCGGATGTATCCGAATTAAAAGAAGGAGATATAATAACAAAGTTTAATGGAAATTTAATAAAAAATTCAAGAGATTTTCGTAAAATGTTTAGAAAAGTAAAACCGGGAGACATGATAGAACTAGAAGTTATTTCAGGGAAAAATAAAAAAGTCATAACGGTCGTAGCTCAAGAAAAAAGTTAACATTTGACAACTTAACGTAGAAAATATTAATATAAATAAAACTCAAAAAAAGGGGATAAAAATGAGAAAGTTCAATTACGAAGAAGGTGTTGAGTATTACATAAAGTCAATATACAAGATTCCTCTCCTTTCACAGGAAGAAGAAAAAGAAATCTTGGAAAGAATAAAATCCGGAGACAAAGAAGCTTTCAAAAAACTTGTCATCTCTAATTTAAGGTTTGTAATAAATGTGGCAAAAAGGTATGCCGGATACGGTATTCCACTTCAAGACTTAATATCTGCCGGGAATATAGGACTTATAGAAGCTGCAAAAAGATTTGACCCATCAAAAGGTGTAAGGTTTATATCCTATGCAATATGGTGGATAAAACAATCTATTTTAAACGCCATAAGTGTTGAAGGAGATATAATAAAAAAACCAAGTAAAATTCAAAGTATATCTCAAAAAATAAACAATGCTTATTATTACCTAAAAGATTCATTAAATAGAGAACCTTCCGTTGAAGAAATCCAAAATCTTTTAAAAAGAGAAAATATTGAAATAGATAAAGAAATAATAGAGTCTAACCTATTTTTCAAACAACACTTTGTTAGTTTAGATACACCTATCTTAGATTCAGATGAAAGTATTTTCCTGTCAGACATAATATCCCAAACTGGAACAGAAGATATAGAAAAAGATTTGAAAGAAGAAGACCTTTTAAAATCAGTAGATGAGCTTTTAGATAGCTTATCTGAACGAGAAAAACAGATAATAATACATAGATTTGGACTCTACGGAGAAGAACCAAAAACACTAAAAGAAGTTGGGGAAATAGTTGGAATATCAAGAGAAAGGGTAAGACAGATAGAAAAAAGACTGATAAAAAAACTTAGAAGTTTAGCTTCTAAAAAAAATTTACAAGACTTAATTAGGTAAAAATTTCCTTTATAGCTTTTATAAACTCATCATTCTCTTCTTTTTTACCTACAGAAACTCTGATACAGTTTTCCATCTTTGGCAGGTGAGACATGTTTCTTGTCAAAACACCTTTTTTAATAAGCTCTTGATGAGTTTTATTTCCATCGGGAGTTTTCATTAAGAAGAAATTCGCATCTGAAGGGTACACTTTTACATCCGGAATTTTTGATATTTCTTTTATAACTCTCTCTCTTTCCTCTTTTACAGCTTTAATCTGATTTTTTAACTCCTCTTTTCCTTCCGTTAAAACTACTTTTCCTATAACCTGCGTAGGATAAGTTATATTAAACGGCAGTCTTGCTTTATCTATCTGTCCAGCAACCTCTTTTTTTGCTATCAAGTATCCAAGTCTTATAGATGCAAGTCCTACCTTTGACATTGTCCTTAAAACAACTACATTATCGTATTCTAGTGCTTCTTTTAAAAAACTCTCTTTGTCTGAAAAGTGAATGTACGCCTCGTCTATTACAGTAAAAATACCTTTTTCTATAACTTTCATTATAAGGTTTCTATCAAAACTGTTTCCTGTAGGATTGTTTGGAGACGCAAAAAATACAATATCCGGATTTTGATTTAAACCTTCCTCTATTCCTTCTTCTGTTAACTGAAAGTTATCATCAAGGAAAAATTCTGCTTTTGATCTTCCTACAACATCACTGGATACCTGATACATAGGAAATGTAGGAACCGGATACATAACTGGCTTTTTTAAATCTCCTATCACTGTAATAAGAAGATGAATAATCTCATCTGAACCATTACCAAGAACAAGGTTTTCAGGGGTTATTTCTATTTTTTCTTCATCTGATATAAATCCGGATAAAGCTTCTTTTAACTCTTTTGCATGGGGGTCAGGATACCTTTGAAAGTTTATTTTAACTATCTCTTCTTTTATTCTATTTTTAAGTCTATCAGATAAATCAAAAGGACTTTCATTTGAAGATAACTTTACTTTGCAAGGTGTAGTTTCTGTTTTGTAGGCTTTTAAATTTTTTAGTCTGTCTAAATACATTCTACACTCCCGAAACCTGTTCTTTTTTTACTCTTGACCTTAAAAGCTTTTCAACTTCTAAAATTAGTGGAGCAGCTACGTATATGGAAGAGTACGTTCCAAATACGATACCTATTAAAAGTGCCAGAGCAAAACTGTTTAAAGACTCCCCACCAAAGAAAAATAAAGCTAAAACTGAAAACAAAGAAGTTCCCGACGTTATAATCGTTCTACCAAGGTTTTCATTTATACTTTTGTTTATAATAGCTTCTAAGTTTTTCTTTCCTCTTTGTTTTATATTTTCCCTTATTCTGTCAAAAACTATTATAGTGTCGTTGAGAGAGTATCCAAGAACAGTTAAAACAGCTGCAACAACCGTTAAATCTATCTCCCTGTCAAGAAGTGAGAATATACCAAGAGTTATGATGGCATCGTGGAAAAGAGGAATAATAGCTGCGATAGCAAACAGCGGTTCATATCTGTATCCTACGAAAAGCAGTATACCGACCATAACAAAAATTATAGAATAAACGGAAGCTTTTGCCATCTCACTTCCAACCAACGCATCTATAAACTCTATCTTCCGGATTTCGTACTGGTTTTGATACTTTTTATCTAAAGCTTTCTTTATACTCTCAACTACAATAGAAGATGAACCTTTCTTTGCCGAAACCCTTATCTCAACCTCTTTTTTTTCCGTCCCAACCTCTTGAATAAGAGTATCATCAAGGTTTACTTCTTTCAGCAACAACCTTATATCAGATACCTTTACAGGTTGATTAAACTTTATCTGAACTGACGTTCCACCTGTAAAATCAAGACCAAGGTTAAAACCTTTTGTGAAAAACAAAACCAAACTCACCACCAAAAGAGAAAAGGATATTAAATAACCAATCTTTCTTATTTTTAGAAAATCTATGTTAGGTGCTCTTACTAAAAAGTTTCTCATACCTATCTCCTTATATTGCATACTTAAAGTATTTCTTACCACCGATTGTAAAGTCAAGAAGCATTTTAGTTAAAAATACAGCTGTAAATAGATTTATAAATGTTCCTATTGATAAAGTTGCTGCAAAACCTTTTAGTGGTGCATTTCCAAATTCAAGTAGTGCTAACGCTGCAATTATCACTGTTATGTGAGAGTCAAATATGGCGCTGAAACCTCGTTTAAATCCTTCTTCTAAAGCCACTCTGAGAGTTTTTCCTTGATTGAGTTCTTCTTTTATTCTTTCAAATATAACAACGTTTCCGTCAACACCCATACCTATGTTAAGGATTATGCCGGCTATACCTGGTAAAGTTAAAGTTATATCAAATAACAGCATCGTAACCCAAAGAAGCATCAGGTTAAATATCAGTGCTATAACCGCTATAAATCCGGATAGTGCATACCTGTAAATCATAAATAAACCAACCAAAGTAAAAGAAACGATTCCAGCCGTAAGAGTTTTATCTATCGATTCTTTACCGAGTGTTGGACCTATAACGCTTTCTTCCACAATACTAACAGGTGCAGGTAATGCTCCAGCCCTTAAAACTACCGCAAGGTCGTTAGCTTCTTCCGTTGTAAACCTTCCTGTAATTTGTCCAGACGATGTTATTCTTGACCTAATTACAGGTGCGGACATAACTTTACCATCAAGGACAATGGCAAGTCTTTTACCAATCATCTTCTGAGTTGCTTCTCCGAAAATTTCCGCTCCTTCCGAAGTTAGCTCAAAGTTTACAGCAGGATTTCCCCCTTGGTCCAAAGCAGTCCTTGCATCTTTAAGCATAGCTCCTGTTATTACAGGTGTTTTTTTAACCAAAAACCACTCTTTTACCTTTTGACCATTAACAATATCTTCTTGACCTTCTAAAAGTTCTAAATCATCCGGTATTCCACTTGGATACTTTTTTAATAACTCCTCTTTTGAAAAAGCTGAATCAACTACCTCTTTTAGTTCAAGTTGTGCTGTTTTACCTATTATAGACTTTGCTCTTTCTATATCTATTACTCCCGGAATTTCAACTAACACTCTATCTTTACCTTTTTGAGCTATGTTAGCAGACAGTGTTCCAAACTGGTCAATCCTGTTTCTTAAGGTTTCAACAGCTTGTTTCATCGTTTGAGTTTTTATCCTGTTTAATTCCCAATCTGCATACTTAACCACTAATCCACCCTCAAAATCTTCAACTACAACCTGAGGAAACTCCTTCTTTAGTATCTCCTTTGCCTTTTCTATCTTCGTTGGGTCTAATAAAACAACTTTTAAAGAGTCATTTTCAATCTTAGAGCTTAAAAGTTCTATATCGGCATCTTTAAACTTTTTTTCAATATCTTTTGCAAGAGTTAAATATTGGTCTTTTATCACTTTATCTATATCAACTTTTAATGTAATACTTATTCCTCCTTGTAAATCTAAACCGAGTTTAGGAGATTTGGTCATCATTACGTAAATTGAGCCAACAAGGACTAAAAAAATGATGATTAACTTAATCTTAGCATCTACTTTCAAACTTTATCTCCTACCTTTTTATTATAACAGTTTATTATTCTACCACATGTTTAGAAAACTTAACGGATTATATTAATAACTAATACTACATAGTAAACACAAAAGAATTTTTAAATTTGGATTAGAACCTCAAGGTGAAGAAAGATTTATAAGTATCCAGTGGTCGGTAGAGGACTTGAACCTCTGACCCCCTG
>NZ_DAIDMN010000046.1 GCF_027448985.1 Sulfurihydrogenibium sp. | reverse complement strand
ACCCGGAAGTAAACTCCAAAAAGCACAAAAAATCTGATTCTCTTTCTAAAATCAATTTTAAGGTTTTTTCAAATATTTTTTCATCAACCTTTTTTTCTGTATTTTCCCAAAGTTCGTAAGCAAACTGCTGAGTGTAATAAGGAAAACCTTTTGTTATAGAAATAATCTTTTTTATGTAAATGTCTTCTATAATAATTTTTATAGGAGGTTATGTCTATGAAGAAAAGTTTAGCAGTACTTGCTCTTATGGGAGCAGTAGGTTTATCAAACGCAGCGGTTGTTGAAAACCCTATTTTAAAGAAGTTGGTAGAAAAGGGTATTTTAACAGAGCAGGAAGCAGCAGCGATTGACGAACAGTTGGCTCAAGAAGAGGCAGAAAAGGCAAAGTACCAAGCGGAAATTGACAAAACAGCTATGGAAGCAAAGGAAAAAATCGGAAAGCTTGAGAAAAAATGGGGAGATATGCCAGCATTAGCAGGAAAGTTTAAAAAGTATGAAATCGGTGGAAAGGCTTACATAGGTTATACTTACACTGATACAAAAAAACAATATACAGGAAATAACGACAAGGGGGACTTTGAAGTAAGAAGATTTTACTTTGATACAAAAGCATATCTAAACGACAAAGACCACATCAGATTTACTACTGATTTATCAGCTGGAACTGATTATAAACTCAAAATTAAATACGGATATCTCTACAAAGATATATCTGATTTAATACCACACACCGGATTTGAGTTTGGTGTTGCACATACTCCTTGGATAGACTTTGAAGAGCATACAGGTTGGTGGTACAGGTCTATAGATAAAACATTTATAGAATCAGGTACAGGTATGGGACTTTGGCCATCTGCAGACCTTGGAATCAACTTCAAAACAAAAACTCTTTACATAACTTCTGAAATAGGTATGTATAACGGAGAAGGATACGATAAAATAAATACAAGTTCTCAAAAATCTTCCGGAATCCACAACTCATTTGAAGGTAGAATTACATACCACATATTTGGAAACGGCGATAAAAAGATGAATCCTACAAAAGACCAGTATGCAAACATCTCATTACACTTAGCATCTAACATAGGTTATAACGATGCGTATACAACTCACAAAAATCTAAACTTATATCATATCCATGTGGTTTACAACAATCCAATGTTCTTGATAGCAGCTCAGTATGGAAAAGTTGATTATAATAACTCATCTGCAAACGCCGGAAAAGGATGGTCCGCAAACTTTGAATTAAGACCCGTTAAAGACTGGTCAATATTTGGTAGGTACGACTACTGGAAACCTGAAAAAGCACAAGGAACTTTAACAGGTTCAAATGCAGCTTACTGGGATAAAAGAACTGCATACTATGCAGGTGTAGTATACACGATGAACAAGTATGTAAAATGGATTTTAAACTATGAAAAATTTGATTACTCTGGTAAAGATAATTTAGCTAATGCAACTAAATCAGCAAGCTATTTTGATAAAGCACAATACAAACTTACAGCGGAGTTAAGCTGGTAGTTTAAAAAGTAGGAGGGAAGGGGGTTTTGTTAAAATTTTTTAATAAAAAATTAATAAAAATTTAAAATTTATGATTTATTATTTAATTTAGAATCCTAAGAAGGAGGTAAAAAGGGAAATGAAGACATTAGGAAAGTTAGCGATAGGTGGAATATTAGCTGTATCTACAACAGTTTTTGCAGTAGAGTTAACGGGGGCTGGAGCAACTTTTCCATACCCTATATACTCTGCATGGGCTTACATGTATGAAAAGGCAACCGGAATAAAAGTAAACTACCAATCAATTGGTTCTGGTGGTGGTATAAGACAGATTGAAAATAGAACTGTTGATTTTGGAGCATCTGACGCACCACTCACACCAAAAGAGTTAAACGAGAAAAAACTTCTACAATTTCCAGCTGTTATAGGTGGTGTAGTACCAACTTACAACCTTCCGGAAGTACAAGGAAAACAGCTTAACTTTGATGGAAAAGCTCTCTGTGATATATACATGGGTAAAATCAAAAAATGGAACGACCCATATTTGCAACAGTTAAATCCGGGAGTAAATCTTCCTGACAGAGATATAACTGTAGTGAGAAGGTCTGACGGTTCGGGTACTACTTGGATATGGACCAATTACCTTTCTAAAGTGTGTCCAGAATGGGAAAAACAAGTTGGATATGGAACATCTGTTAACTGGCCTACCGGTGTTGGTGGTAAAGGAAACGAAGGTGTTGCAAACTATGTAAAAAGATTCAGAGGTTCTATTGGTTATGTAGAGTATATATACGCAAAACAAAACAACCTTCCAGCAGGAAAAGTTAAAAACAGGGAAGGAGTGTTTGTTGCACCATCTCCTGAATCTTTCCAAGCGGCAGCTTCATATGCAAAATGGGACAAAAAACAACATTTCTACGAAGTACTAACAGACCAACCAGGTAAGAACTCTTATCCTATAGCCGGAGCGACATTTATACTCTTGGCAAAAGATAAACCAGAATCTTCTAAGAAAGCTGTTCAATTCTTCGATTGGGCTTTTAAAAACGGAGACCAAGAAGCATTAAGGCTTAACTACATACCATTACCTGAACCTGAAAATGTTAAAAATTTAATAAGAGAGTACTGGAAAGAAAACGGCTTAATGTAAACTTTTCTCATGTTTAACCTCCTTTTTTCGCCCCATAGCATCTATGGGGCTTTTTTGTTTTATAATAGTTAGTGAAAAATAAAATATCTGGATGGAGATACCATGGATAAAGCAAATCCATATTTAAAGAGAGCAAAAATTTTAGAGTACGTTTTAAAAGTTGTTCTTGGTACGGCAGCGATTTTTATTGGACTGATTCTACCATTGACAATTTTCTTTGTTTTATACAAAGAGTCATCTTTAGCTATAGAGCATTTTGGTGTTTTAAACTTTCTTACCTCTACCGATTGGGACCCTGTTGCCGAAAAATTTGGTGGACTGGTACCTCTTGTTGGTACATTAATCGCAACATTTTTAGCAACTTTAATTGCAGCACCTATATCAATGGGAATTGCCATATTCTTGGTAGAGCTTTCTCCAAACAGATTAAAATCCATTTTCTCAACAGCTATAGAACTTTTGGCAGCTATTCCAAGTATAATATATGGTATGTGGGGTCTTTTTGTTATTGCTCCTTTATTTGGTGAAAAGGTAGAGCCTTGGCTACAACAAAAACTTGGTGGTGTTCCTCTGATAGGAAAACTCTTTGAAGGTTCACCTACAGGAATAGATGTCTTAACAACATCTTTAGTTTTATCAATAATGATAATACCTTTTATGAGTTCTGTTGTTAAAGATGCCTTTAACATGGTACCTCCGATTATGAAAGAGTCTGCTTATTCTCTTGGTGCTACCAAATGGGAAGTTATAAAACAGGTTATGATACCCATAACAGCATCTGGAATTGCAGGTGGTCTTATTTTAAGTGTAGGTAGAGCCCTTGGAGAAACTATGGCTGTTACATTTTTAGCTGGAAACGTAAACCAGATACCAAAATCTTTGTTTGACCCATTTACAACAATTACCGTAGCTCTTGCCAACCAATTTACTGAGGCAGACACGGATATTTATTTATCGTCTTTGTACTTTTTAGCTCTTATACTCTTCTTTATGTCTTTTATTATCTTATACCTTTCCAAATTTATGTTACTTCAAATAGAAAAGAAATGGAAGGTGTGATATGAGTAAGAATAATAAAATAAAAAGACAGATTGAAAACTATGTTTTTTTAACACTTTCGTTTTTATCAGCTGGATTTGGTTTGTTCTTCCTGTTTTGGATACTTGGAGACCTATTAATAAACGGTTTTAAGTATATAAACCTTGATTTATTCACTCACGACCCGGTTCCACCCGGAATGGAAGGAGGTGGATTGAAACACGCATTTATAGGACATATCATAATAACCTTTTTAGGAACAGTTATAGGAACACCAATAGGAATACTTGCAGGAATATACTTTGCAGAATACGGTAGAAACTCAAAACTGGCAAGTATTTTAAGAAACATAGTTGACATCATGGTAAGTAATCCTTCCATCGTGATAGGTGCGGTTGTTTATGCTATCTTAGTCAAACCTGTGGGACATTTTATGGGAATTGCAGGTGGTGTTGCATTGGCTCTTTTGATGATTCCGGTTATAGTGATTACAACAGATGAAATGATGAAGTTAGTTCCAAAAGAAACAAGGGAAGCAGCTTACGCTTTAGGAGCACAACCATGGCAGGTTAGTTTTCAGATAGTTTTAAAAGCTGCAAAGGTTGGAGTTTTGACCGGTGTAATACTTGGAGTAGCAAGAATATCCGGAGAAACAGCACCACTTCTTTTCACAGCCTTTAACAACAGTTTTACAACATTAGATGTTACTAAGCCTATGGCTTCTTTAACTGTTACAGTATTCCAGTACGCCATGGGACCTTACGATGAATGGCACAGACAAGCATGGGCTGCTTCGTTTATTCTTACATTCGGTGTACTAATAGCTTCTATCACAGCAAGGTATCTCATCCAAAAGAAAAGAACATAAGGAGGATTTTTAAAAGATGACTGAGAATATCAAAATTCAGGTTAAAAATTTAAACTTTTATTACGCAGGAAATAAGCTCGCATTAAAAGATATTAACCTTCCAATTTATGAAAAAAGGATAACAGCACTAATAGGACCATCCGGATGTGGTAAAACTACATTGCTGAGATGTTTCAACCGGATGCACGACCTTTATCCAGGAAACAGATATGAGGGAGAAATCCTTTTAGATGGAAAAAACATATTAGACAAAGATGTAGACCTGATGGAACTGAGAACAAGGGTAGGTATGGTTTTTCAAAAACCAACACCATTTCCAATGTCTATCTTTGATAACATAGCATACGGTTTAAAACTTCAAGGAATAAAAAACAAAACAGAGCTTCAAGACCGAGTAGAACAAGCACTAAAAGAAGCTGCCCTTTGGGATGAGGTTAAGGATAGACTTAACGTATCAGCTTTTTCTTTATCCGGAGGACAACAACAGAGATTATGTATAGCAAGAACCATAGCAGTCAAACCTGAAGTTATACTATTTGATGAGCCAACTTCTGCATTAGACCCAATATCCACTTCAAAGATAGAAGAACTGATAGTAGAACTGAAAAAAAACCACACAATAATAATAGTTACCCACAACATGCAACAAGCAGCAAGAGTTTCAGATTACACAGCATTCATGTACCTTGGAGAACTTGTTGAATTTGATTCAACAGATATTATATTTACTAAACCAAACAAAAAACTAACGGAAGACTACATATCCGGAAGATTTGGATAATGAGACTTTTTGATTTTGAAAAAAAAGCTTTAAAAGAAGTTTTCAAAGATTTTAAAGGTGAGATATACATATTTGGCTCAAGACTTAAAGACGATAAAAAAGGTGGAGATATAGATATAATCCTAAAACCCCAAGATAAACTCAGTTTACAAGATATCCTCAAACTTCAAGCTAAGTATTACCTTCTTACAGATACGGAGATAGATATAATAAAATACGATGAAAACAATCCATTTGTTAGAGAAGTGATGAAAGATGCAAAAAGAATTGATTTGTCAAACTTATAAAGATTTAGAGGATAGTATGAAACTGCTTGAGTATTCGTTATCCAAATACAAACCGTTTAACCCGGAAGTTGTATATACGTATGAAGATTTAGAGTATTACGATTCACTTTCTTTCAGATATGAAAAATCGGTTGAAGCTATGTTTTCATATTTTAAAACCTTAGAACTTTATCTATTTGGTGAAACCTCAGAAACTCTGAGAAAAAGACTTCAAAAGATGGAAAAGGTAGGATTGATAGAAAATTTAGAACTGTACATGGAAATAAAAGTGTTAAGGAATAAAGTTGTCCATGCTTACCTTCCGGAAAAATTACAAGAAATTTATGAAAGTATTAAAAATTTTGGAGAAATTTTACTAAAAGATTTTGAAAAAATAAAAAAATTCAATCAGGAGGAAATAAAATGCTAATAGAACCAAGACTAAACGAAATAAGAGAAAGATTGTTAAAAATGGCAGAATTAGCCGAAAATATGATTGAAAACTCAGTTAAAGCGATAATAGAGCACAATCCGGATTATCTAAAATACGTAGAAGAGAACGAAGATATAGTTGACAAAATGGAAGTAGAAAACGAAAGCCTAATAATAACCACGATGGCAAGGTATCAACCGGAAGCAAAATACCTAAGGTTTTTAGTTATGGACTTATTTGTAAACAGAGACCTTGAAAGAATAGCAGACCACGCAGAAAACATAAAAGAACATGCCCAATCAATCCTACAAAAACCAAAGTTAAAAGAGTATTTAGACCTGCCAGTTATGACAGAAATGTCAGTTCAGATGCTTAAAGACGCCATAAAATCCTTTGCAGAGATGGATACAGAACTTGCCAGAGACGTAATAAAAAGAGATGACAAAATAGATGCTTTAGAAGACCAAATAATAAGAGAGTTGTACACTTACATGGTAGAAGACCCAACCACGATAAAAGTAGGATTAAGACTTATAGATGTGGTAAAAAATATAGAAAGAGTAGCGGATATAGCAACAAACCTTGCGGAAGAAGTTATATACATGAAAGAAGGAAAAATGCTTAGACATCAGGAACTTGACGAAAATGGTAAAAATTAACGACGGTATCTTAATAACGTTTTTAGACTTTTTAAAAGAAGGAATAATAATAGTTGATGATGAAACAAAAACCATAGAGTTTGTAAACAGATTTGCAAAAAAATTCTTAAAAGATGAAGATTACATAGGTAAAAACTTTAAAGAAGTTATTGAAAACGACTACATAACCTCACTTATATCTTACAACCAAGAAAAAGATGTAAAAGCAGAAGTAAACATAGACAACCAAAAATACCTTATAAACGTTTACCGTATAGAAGGCAAAAAAATAATCCACCTTCAAGATATAACACCATTTGAAGTTTACAAACAAGCAAAGAAAGACTTTGTCTCAAACGTATCACACGAACTAAAAACACCAATATCAGTCCTAAAATCAGCAGTTGAAACGATAGAAGAAGAAAAAGACCCTACTATGATAAAAAAATTTGTGGAGATAGCCAAAAAAAGAATAGACCAAATGGACCATCTTATAAACGACCTACTAATACTTGCAAGATTAGAATCACAAGAAGACCAAGTAAAAAAAGAAAAGTACAACCTTTATAAACAGATAGAAGATATATTTGAAGACCTAAAACATCTAACAGTAGAGAAAAACATAACACTCATAAACAACATTCCAAAGAATTTTGAAGTTTACGCAGACGAACAAAAACTAAGTATAGCACTAAAAAACTTGGTAGAAAACTCTATAAAGTACAACAAACAAGACGGAAAAGTAATAGTAAACGCAACAAAAGACACTAAAAACACTGTCATAACGGTTGAAGATACAGGTATAGGTATTCCGGAAGAATCTATACCTTTCATATTTGAAAGGTTTTACAGAGTAGATAAATCAAGAAGTAGAAATATCGGAGGAACAGGACTTGGATTATCTATAGTAAAACACATAACAGAAGCCCATAAAGGAAAAGTCTGGGTTGAAAGTAAGCTCGGAGAAGGTTCAAAGTTTCACTTAAAGATTCCAAACAACTAAATTAACCCCTTTAGTCAATTACTTACATATTTTTAACTAAATCTTAACAAAATCTTAACATTTTTTTTAAAATTTCAGTGTATACTTTTATACAGAATTAATAAAAATTTCAGGTAAGGAGCCATGAATAAAAGTGTAGATACAGTTAACCTACAAACTTTAAGTAAAATGTTGCAAGTTTTCCCTACTGTAGAGAATGATGCTAAAGAAGAGTTTAAATCTACCATAGAAGATTTAATCTACATAATAAAAGAAAAAAACAAAGATGATAATTTTTTATATGAACTAACTACTTTGTACGAACAAGTGATGAAAAATTTACATTCCCTAAAATCCGATGAAGAATTTTTATTTTTCAATTTCAAAAGAATTTTAAACATTCAAGAAAACATATTAACCCAAATCTTAGAAAACAACTCTCAAATTGAATTGAATTCTACAATAAAAAAACTTTTAGAAAGGGCTAAATTAATTATAGAAAAGGATAACAGAGTTTTACTTACCTATCTTTTAGAGGAACCTAAAAGAATGAAAAACATATTGAAAATAATGGATATCAACAGACTTTTAAATGATATAAATGAAAAGATAGAAGATTATATAGAAGGTAAAAAGGTGGTAAACGGATGAAAATTCTATCCTTAACATCTGATAGAGTAAGGTTAGAATTTGAAAACATCTTAGAAAAAAACCTCTTTCTGGAAAATATATCCGGATTAAAAGGTGTAGTATCTATTAAAGAGACAAACAAAACTGTAACTGTAAATTTTCAGCCTAAAACACAGTTTGATTACTTTTTGAAAAATTTTATAGCTCCAGTATCAACAAAAAAAGAGCTGGAAAAAATAGACAAAGATGATATACATTTTTATATAGCACCTTTGATTAAAAATAACTTTGTTAAAGCATTGTGGAGTATTTCACTGCTTGGATTTAAAAGAGGATTTTTGATTTTTACAATTTGTACTCTTGGAGTTGGTACATATTTAAAAAATAAATTTTAGGAGGTTGTCTAAGATGAACTTTTTTGGTTTAAGAATCAGCTCAACGATAGGTGGTTGCCTATCTACAAATTACCTACTTGCAGGTATAGGTGCAGTTGGTGCAGTTGTCGTTATAAGTCAACTTCTTAGAAATTCTAAACCGTTCCTTGTTGGAGCTACAAAAGAAGTTATATCTTTCCAACAGTGGTTAAACTCAAACATTGAAGAAAGTAAAGAATTTTGGGAAGATGTAATAGCAGAAGCTAAGCACGAGTACAAGTTAGAAGTGGAAAGAAAGTTGGAAATCTTACAAAAACAGCAAGAAATTTTAGAAAAAATCAAAGCAAGTTTATAAGGAGGTGTAAAAGATGAACATTTTAGGAATTGCTGGAAGAATAGTTTGCTCTAATCCTTTTTCTTTTGCTTTAGGTGTTGGAATCGGAGTTGTTGGATTGTACATAATAAACAAAGTTGAAGAACAAAGAAAGATTGAAAAAATGCAAAAAGAGATTGAAGCAGCAGTCAAAGCTCTTGAAATAAGAAAATTACCAGCGGTAGAAACAACTGAGACAACTGTAGAAGGTTAATAAAGATGCCTATACCGTTTAAAGTTAAAGAGTTTAAATACGGCAAAGTCAAAATCTACTCTGAACTTTTTAAGTATTTATCTGTAAGCGATACAGCTTTTGTAAATTACTTTTCAAAGTTTAAAGGTGTTTCAAAAGTAATATCAAAAAAATCAGCCGGATTGTTAACAATTTACTATAACCCAGATGAGTTTGATTTACTGGGTTTTTATGACTTTTTAAACACCACTGATAGGGAGATGATACTCTCCCTTCTTACATCTAATGGAAACGGTAAATTAGAAAAAGAAGAGGAAGGAGAAATATTTTCTCCTACAACTTGGTTCAAACTAAATACATTAGCTTTTGTTCCATTTTTGTTTAGGTCCGCATTACCTGGAGGATTTCTAACTGCTTTAACACTTGGACTTGGTTCCCAGGTGTTTGTGAAAGGATTTAACTCATTAAAGAAAGGAAAGATTGATGTTCATCTTTTAGATTCTTCAGCTATTCTTTTATCGTCTTTACAAGGCAATCATTTTTCTTCACTACTGATGACATGGCTTTTATCTCTTGGTGATGTTATCCAGGAGAAAACAGAAAAAAGAGCCCATGTTGAGATAGAGAAGTTACTAAATTACAAAGAAGAAAAAGCATTTGTTGTAGTAGATGAAAATACTGTCGTGGAAAAACCAATTGAAGAGGTAAAAAAAGGTGATATTGTAGTTGTTTACGATGGACAGAAAATTACTGTTGATGGGGTTGTAATAGAAGGAGATGCTCTTGTAAATCAAGCATCTTTAACAGGAGAGTCCAATCCTGTTCATAAAAAACCAAATGACCCTGTTTACGCAGGAACATTTGTAGAGGATGGTAAACTTTACATAAGAGCAGAAAAAGTTGGGGATGAAACAGCTTTAGCTAAAATAGTTAAGATAATAGAAGAAGCTGCAAATCAACCAATTCAGGCTCAACTTAAAGCTGAGGAAATGGCAAACAAATTTGTTATTCCTACTTTTGCTATAGCAGGTACATCTTATTTCTTAACGAGAGATACAAACAGGTTAACTTCTACTCTCATTATTGATTATCACACAGGTATACATGTATCAACACCTTTGGCTATTATGTCACATATGGCTTTAGCAGCGAAACACGGAATTCTCTTTAAATCTGGAAGACATTTGGAACTACTACATAAAGTAGATACGGTAGTTTTTGATAAAACAGGAACTTTAACGGTAGGTCATCCGGAAGTTACTGAAATTGTAACATTTGACGTATCGGAAGATGAAGCACTCCAGATTGCAGCTTCGTTAGAACAAAGAATTACTCATCCAGTGGCTAAATCTATAGTATCCTTGGCTATAAAGAAAGGTTTAGATATTCTTCCAAGAAAAGATTCTGATTATCACATAGGATTAGGAATTGAAGGGGATATAAACGATGTTCACTATCTTCTTGGAAGTACAAGGTTTATGGAAAAGAAACATATCAAAATTCCAAAAAAGGTTAAACAGATAGTGGACCAACTTCATGATAAAGGAGAGTCCGTCTTATACCTTGTCAGAGAAAATAAAGTTATAGCCCTGATTGGAATATCTGACCCTATAAAACCAGAAAGTAAAGAAGTTATAGAAATACTATACAAAATGAATAGAGATATAATCCTATGTACCGGAGACAATGAAGGAGCTGCTGAAAAAGTAGCAAAAACTTTAGGGATTAAAAAATTTTACGCAAGAGCTTTTCCTGATGAAAAAGCTAAGATAATCAAAAAGTTAAAAGAGGAAGGAAAGACTGTAGCATTCCTGGGTGACGGTGTAAACGATGCTCCAGCACTTTCTGTGGCAGATATAGGAATTTCTATCAGAAGTGGAGCAGATATAGCGATAGAGGTTGCGAATGTTGTTATAAACAACAATCTGTACAACTTAGTTGATGCAATCAGGATATCAGATGAAGCTCTTAAAAATGTTTATCAAAACTTCCGGATAAATACCGTAGCAAATACAGCTGGACTAATAGGTTCCGTTTTAGGAGTTTTCAATCCGGTCGTATCTACAATCATCAACAACGGTACTTCCGTATTTATGGGATTAAATGCTATAAAACCGTTGTGGAAAGATTACAACTATCTATTTTATTCTACAAAAAAGGGAGGTGAGAAATATGGATGAGAAAAAATTTCAGGAAGAACTTGAAAAAATCAAAGCAGATTTGGAGGAGCTTAGGAACAAAATCGGAATGTCGGAAGAAAAGGACATAACAAAACTTCCTGTAGAAGCAGCAAAAAAAGTATCAGAAACAGCTTCTGACGTTGTAAAAGCAGCTATGGAGATAGCGGAAAAAGCTATAAAAGTAGTCTCTGCAGCTGCAGTAGGGGCTGTGGAAGGAGCAAAAAAAGCATTAACAGAAGAAGAAAAACAAAAACCACAAGACCAAACCCAAGAAAAACAATCTTAATAAAATGGGAGAAAATCAACTGGGTAAGGTATTTATCCTTACCCTTTTTGTTTGTCTATGGAGGACAAAATGATATTTATTAAAACAAGAAGTGGAAGATTTTTAAATTTAAACAGTATTCACGGGTTTGCAGTAGAAGAGGAAAAAATAGAACTAA
>NZ_DAIDMN010000045.1 GCF_027448985.1 Sulfurihydrogenibium sp. | reverse complement strand
TGGTAGTTTTACTTTATGATACCACTGGAGGTTTTTTATTTCATCTTTTTTTCGAATTGGAAATTAGGGTTAAATTTAATAAATAAAGATGTTTTTATTGTAGAGATTCAATCAAAAGATTTAAAGTCTAAAACCTTACTTGAAAAAGTAAAAGAGTTTAAAGATAAGGGTTTTATATTTTCTGTTGAAGTATCCGAAGGTGATTTTAGTGTTGATTTTTATTTACCTCTTTCTGGTATTTTTGATTATTTATCTGTTAAATTCAACATTTTTAATCCGGAAAAAGAAAATTTTATAAGGAGCATAGTAGAACTTCCTTACACACTTAAAGCGGAAGATATAGACAACAACGAAGATTTTGATAAAGCTTTAAAACTTGGATTTGACCTTTTTGAAGGAGAGTTTTTTACTAAACCAGAGCAAATAACTACAAAAGAAGATACGGTTAACAAGTTAGAAATTTTGAAATTGATAAGGTACATATCTGAAGAAGAAGATTTAAACGATATTGCGGAAGCGATAAAAGCAAATCCGAACATAAGTTTAAGACTCCTTAAGTATATAAACTCTTCTTTCTTTTACCTTAAAAGTCCTATTACATCTGTAAATAGAGCTGTTTCTTATTTAGGTAAGAAAAACTTGCTTAGTTGGTTGTTCTTATTATCAATGATGTCAGTTGCGAAAAATGATATAGATAAGGAAGTTGTAAGGTTGGCTTTATTTAGAGGAAAATTTATGGAGCTTTTAAGTTTGAAGATAAATCCGGATAGTAATATCGCGGAAACTGCATTTTTGGTTGGAATTCTGTCGTTGGCGGAAAGAATTTATAAAACCGATTTAAAAACAATCTTAAAGGACCTGAACCTATCTCAAGATTTAGAAAAAGTTTTAACAGAAAAGATAGGATACTTTGGAGAACTGTTGAATTTTGTGATTAATGTAGAAAGAAACAATACTGTTGAGGTTAAAAATTTTAAAAAAAACTATCTGTTGTCAGATGAAGAGGTAGCTGACATTACAGTTGAAACCTATAAATGGATTGATACTATGTTTGAAATATTAGGGTAGGTTGATGATGTTTAGGGATGAAAAGATAAATATAATTTTTGAAAGACTTTTAAACTACATTGAAAGAAACTTTAAATCTTTTGTTTGTAAAGAAAGTATTTTACAGATAAAATCGATTATCTACCAAGTTTTGGAAGATAAAAAGAATGTGGAAAGTTTAGAAGAAGTAGGATACTCCTTTGCTGAAAGTAATGTTCTGTTTGTAGAGAGTATTAGTATATTTGATTTTCTAAGAAAAAATTTTATTGCACATCTTCCTAACCACATTGACCTTCGAGAAGCAAAAAGGATTGAAAGACTTTTTGAAGATATAATCAACACATTTTCCAAAGGTTATCTAAAAAGTAGAGCTAAAAGAAAGATTGAAGATTTAAACTTTATTGAGAAGCATGTTATTCCAAAAGAGATGGTTCATCAGTTTTATGACCCTTCGATAAAACATATTGATTATTTTAGAAATTTTCTAGAGTCATTTTTAAAAGATGAGAAGTTCAAAAGTACCGATTACAACACATGTGAATTTGGAGTTTGGCTGAAAAATGATGGAAAAAGTTTAGTAAATGATGATTTGATATACAAAAATGTTAAAACTTTACATAAGATTTTTCACAACTTGATAGAAATTGCAGAAAATTATAAAGAAAACAAACTTTATAAAGAGCTTTTTTTTACTATAAATGAGATTGAAAATGCATCTTTACATATTATCAACAATCTATCTTTCTTGAATACTAAACTTCTTGCTTATGAGTTTTCAAAAGACCCATTAACTGGAGCTTTAACGAGAAGAGGGTTTAACAAAATCATTCAAAAACATTTTGAAATAGCTGAAATTACAGGACTTCCTATGTCTGTTATAATAACTGATATCGACTTTTTTAAAAAGATAAACGATACCTACGGTCATTTAGCTGGAGATGAAGCGTTAAAACATTTTGTGAAGATTATAAAAGAAAATCTTAGAAAATCCGATTATGTTTTTAGGTTTGGTGGTGAGGAGTTTGTAATACTACTTCCTAACACTACCTTGGAAGAAGCTGTTGAGATAGCTGAGAGAATAAGAAAGTCTTTGGAAAACAGTCCATTGATATACGAAGGAAAAGAGATAAAGATAACCGCAAGTTTTGGTGTAAAAGAGGTTCATCCGGATGAACCAATAGATAAAATAATAAAAGAAGCAGATGAGAAACTTTACAAAGCGAAAGAATCCGGAAGAAACAAAGTCGTTTATTAAATAATTCCTAAGTTTTTCAATCTTTGTTTTGCATCACCTTCCCATCCTCTCCTTCCGTCTGTCAGTGAAAGAGCTGTCTTAAGGTTTTCTACAGCTGCAGATTTATTGCCTAACTCTTGATATGCAACTCCAAGATAATAGTAAAGGTCCGGCTGAGAGTCTATAAGTTTTTTAGCATCTTCCAAAACAAAAACCGCTTCTCTGTATTGGTTTAATTTTACTAAGGAAGCTCCAAGGATAAGTCTTGGTAAGAAATAGCTTTTGTCTAAGTTGTAAGCTTTTATAGAATCTATGTAAGCTTTTTGATACTCTCTTAAATTATAGTATACCAAAGCTCTATAAGTGTAAGCTGCGTTGTTATCCGGATAAATTGATATGGCTTTGTTTAAGTTTGTTAACGCTACAGAAAAGTTTTTATTTTTTATGTTCTCTTTTGCATTTTCTACCGCTTCATAACTTGCCGATGTTGATATTAATTTTTTCTTTATTAGATGGAATTCTTCACTATCCTTCTTAAGGAGAAGTTTATCAGGATACTTTGTTTGTATTAGGTGAGAAACGTTTTTAATTCTGTCTTCCGGTAAAGGGTGAGTTAAAAGCCATTTTGGTGCTTGAACTTTTTCCATGGATTTGAATTTTTCAAAAGTTGATATCAAGCCTCTTGGGTCGTATCCGGCTTCGTAGGTAAATCTAACACCTAAAGCATCTGCTTCGTTTTCTTGGTCTCTGCTGTATTTTAGTTGTAGCAATCCGGCAGAAACCTGAGCTAACTGCATTATGATTTGTTGATACTGAGAGTTAGATGTTGCTATTGCTAATATGTTTAACAGTATATTCATTCCGTAAGTTTTCTCTAAAAATTTTGCATGATGACGAGCTGTTATATGTCCTACTTCGTGGGCTATTACTCCTGCAAGCTCAGACTCATTGTCTAAGATTAATACAAGTCCTCTGTTTACAAATACCGGACCTCCCGGAAGTGCAAAAGCGTTTACGTCTTTAGAGTTTACCAGATAAAATTGGTAGTTAACTTGACGAGGTGATTGTGATGCTATTTTATAGCCAAGGTTTTTTATGTAATCTTGAACTTCTTTATCCGGATAAAGTCCATCGTTTTCGTTTATGGCTTGAGGTACTACTTTTTGTCCTATCTCTATCTCTTGCTGTGTTGATAAAAGTGTTAAGGTTGGTTTGCCTGTTAATGGGTCTTGAATCGTTGTACAACTAATCAAAAAGCTTATTGATAAAACTACTATAAAAATTATTTTTTTCACCATGGCATGGTTTTCCCTTTTATTTTATATCTCCAAATCAAACATAACTACTTTAATTTTATCTCCTTTTTGTAAGTTGTAAACGTCTATATCAATTAGACCAAGACCGTTTGCGTTTACCATTCCTGTTAAGATGTTTGAACCTTGTTTTCCAAAAGGAGTTGCGAAAAAGTTTCCATCTTTATACTCAACGCTTACTCTTATAAATTCCATTCTGTCTGCTGATTTTCTGCTAAAATCTTCAGTTAAGATGGCTTCAAAAGTTGGGTTAAACACTTTTTGATATCCCATCATCTTTTTTAGGGCCGGTTTGACGAAAATCTCAAAAACAACCATGGATGCCACTGGATTTCCTGGAATTCCGAAAAATAGCTTTTCATCTTTTTCTCCCCATGTTCCAAAAACAAGAGGTTTTCCGGGTTTTATGGCAACTTTCCAAAAATGTACGTTCACTTTTAAAATTTCTTTTACAAAGTCTTTTACAAGGTCGTACTCTCCAACGGACACACCACCTGTTGTCAGTAAAACATCACAGTTTTTAGCTGATTCTAGTTTATCTTTTATATCTTCCGGTTTGTCTTTTGCAAAGCCTATTATTACAGGTTGGGCTCCTGTCTGTAATACTTGGGCGTACAATGAATAGGTGTTTGATGTTCTTATCTGAGATTCTTTTGTAATAGGTTCTGCAATGTCTAATATTTCATCTCCCGTTGTTATTATTCCGACTTTTGGTTTTTGATATACGTAAACTGTTGGTTTATTAACAGATGATAATATTCCTATTTCTGCAGGTCTTATTGTTTTTCCGGATTTTATAAGAATATCTCCCTTTTTGTAGTCCCCTGCTTTTTGTCTTATGTTTGAACCTTTTTTTAGTTCTTTGAATATGTATACTTTTGAGTTTTCTACTTTTGTAAGCTCTTTTTGAATTACTGTGTCTGCTCCTTGAGGAATTAAAGCTCCGGTGTATATAGGTATAGCATAACCTTTTTCTAGTTTTGGTGGAAGGTCCCCTGCTTTACTTTCACCATACAGTGTTAAAACAGCCGGATTATCTTCTGTTGCTCCTAAAATGTCTTCATGTCTTACAGCAAATCCATCCATGCCACTGTTGTCTGCCGGTGGATTGTCTCTATCTGCTATTACATCTTCTGCTAAAACTCTTCCTAATGCATCATTTAGAAAAATTTTTTCTTTTCCTATAAGTTTGGTATTTTTTAATATTATTTCTATCGCTTCTTCGTACCTAAGCATTTTCTCACCTCATGTCTTGTAATGCTATTACACTTAAACCTTTCTCTTTGTAGGACTTTATTGCCATTACTGCAGCAGCTGCTGCTCTTGTAGTTGTAAAGTAAGGTGTTTTTGTTGCAACGGCTGCTCTTCTTATGTAGTAAGCATCGGACCTTTCTCTTTTTCCTGATGGTGTGTTTATAATCATTGATATTTCGTTATTTTTTATTCTATCTACTATGTTTGGTCTTTCTTCTGAAAGTTTGTTTACTAAAGTTGACGGTATCCCTTTTTCTTTTAAAAATTTGTATGTTCCGGATGTTGCGTATATTCTAAACCCAAGGTTTACAAGTTCTTTGGCAATGTTTTCTATATCTGGTTTGTCTTTATCTGCTACGGATATAAATACATTTCCTTGGATAGGAAGTATCTGTCCTGCTGCTGCTTGTGCTTTCCAGAATGCAAGACCAAAATCTTTGTCTATTCCCATCACTTCTCCTGTACTTTTCATTTCAGGACCTAAAAGGGGGTCCACTTCCGGAAATCTGTTCCAAGGGAATACCACTTCTTTTACTGCGTAGTATGAAAAGTCTGCTGACAAAAAGTCAGAAGCCGGATGAATGTTTTTTATTTTAAATACCTCAGGAACGATATCTTTTAACTTTTTACCTACCATTACTTTTGAAGCTATTTTTGCCAGTGGATATCCTATAGCCTTGCTAACAAAAGGAACTGTTCTTGAAGCTCTTGGATTTGCCTCTATTACGTATATCTCTCCGTCTTTTACAGCGTATTGAATATTTATCAGTCCAACTGTGTTTAGTGCTTTTGCAAGTTTTTTAGATTGTTCTTTGACTTTTATTACAACATCATCTGGTAATGTGTAATGGGGAATACAGGTTGCACTGTCTCCTGAGTGAATACCTGCTTCTTCTATATGTTCCATAACAGCCCCAACCAACACATCTTCTCCATCGGACACACAATCAACATCCAACTCTATACTTCCATCTAAAAACTTGTCTATCAAAATAGGCTTGTCTTCTGTGACCGTTACAGCCTCTTCTATATACTGAATCAGTTCTGATGTATCATAAACAAGTCTCATAGCTCTTCCGCCAAGAACATAGGAAGGTCTTACTAAAACCGGATAACCTATATTTTCAGCTATTTTTATTGCTTCATCCTTTGATTTTGCTATGCCACTTTCCGGCTGTTTTAGACCAAGTTTTATTATTAAATCTCTAAATCTTTCTCTATCCTCCGCTATGTCTATACTTTCCGGAGATGTTCCGATTATAGGAACATTTAGTTTTTCTAAAGGTTTTGCAAGTTTAAGTGGTGTTTGTCCTCCAAACTGAACAACAACACCTAAGGGTTTTTCTCTCTCTATTATATTTAAAACATCCTCTAATACTATTGGTTCAAAGTACAGTTTATCTGAAGTATCGTAATCTGTTGAAACCGTTTCAGGATTACAGTTTACCATTATCGCTTGATATCCTTCTTCTCTTAAAGACCATACACAGTGGACGCAAGCATAATCAAATTCCACACCTTGTCCAATTCTATTTGGACCACTTCCAAGTATTATTACTTTTTCCATCTTTCCTCCAAAATTTTCTTGAAATCTTCAATCAGTTCTTTCATATGGGTAAACCTATGGTTTCCATCTGGATACACCACCACATGAAAACCTTCAAAGTACTTTGCAGTTTCTTTACTGTCTAAAAGTTCGTCTTTTTCATCTAAATAAACGTAAACTAAATCTTTAAGAGATTTCAAATCCTTTACGTAATAATTTTTCAATTTTTCTAAGTGTCCTTGAGTAAAGATATACTCTTCTTCTGTTTTGAAATTTTTTTGCGGTCCTACCTGCTTTTGTAAAGATGTGTAAGGGTCGATAGAAGGATTTATTAAAACCGATGGAACTTTAAATTTTTCAGTTAAGTACAATGCGTAAAAACCACCAAGGGATGTTCCGAAAATAAATAGATTATCTTTTTCTTTTATTGCATCGGTTAAAAATTCAAGTTGAGATATTGCTTCTTCTGGGTCGTAATGAAGTGTTGGAGATATAACATTCCTTGGTTTAAAGGCATCTCTTAAATGGTTTACTTTTTCTCCGTATCCGGCTGAGTTGAATCCATGGATGTATAAAATTTTCATAGTTTTACCTCGCTAAAAATTTTATCACAAATTCTACTGTATAAAAAATCTTATTCCGGCTATTCCATAAACACCTGTTTTTAAGACTTCTTCATAGTTGGATTTGTTTATACCACCTAAAGCGTAAACGGGAATTTTGGAAACTTTTATAATCTCTTTTAATTTTTCTAATCCAATCGGTTCTCCTTTTCCTTCTACATTAAAAATAGGAGATATGTAAACGTAATCCGCTCCTTCTTCTTGTGCTTTTACTACATCTTCTACATTGTGGCAGGATTTTCCAACTATTAATTCTGGAAATCGATGTTTTACAGCGTATATTGGTAAACTTTTTGAAGGTAGATGAACACCGTCTAACTTCAAAATTGTAGCAACATCTACTCTTGAATTTATAAATATCCTAACATCGTAACCTTGGGATACCTTTAAAACCTCTTCTGTTAATTTAAAAAGTTCGTCATCAGGAAGGTCTTTTTCTCTTATTTGAATTAAACGTATACCTTTATCTAAAACTTCTTTAACTGTATCTAAAAATGGTTTTTTAAACTGTTTTCTATCTGTTATAAAAAAGAACTTGTGCATCACTCTTTATCTTTATCAAGGTAAACAAAAATTCCAAATAAAACAAAAGTGAAAACAACCATAGCAAGTATTATTATAGGGAACCAAGTGCCTACATCCATTTTTCTCACCTCCGCTATGATATAATTATATCTTATTTTTAAATAATTTTGGAGAAAGAATGGGTTTAAAAGACAAAATAGCTGTTTTTTTGGCAACATCTTTTTATTTAGGAAAATTTCCAATAGCACCGGGGACAGTTGGAACATTAGGAGCAGTACCTTTTTTTTATTTATACTGGGATAAAGGTCTAACAGCTCAGATTTCCATTACATTATCAGTTATATTTATTGGCATATGGGCTTCCTACGAAGTGAGTAAAATGTATAATGATAAAGACCCATCTTTTGTAAGTATTGACGAAGTAGCCGGATATATGATAACCATGCTTGGAATAGACCCGTCTAAAATGGAGCTTAATCAAGTGTTAACCTACTTTATTTTGGGTTTTATAATATTTCGTATCGTTGATATTGTAAAACCTCCTCCTATAAAGATGCTTGAAAAGTATCCGATGGGTGTAGGGATAGTTGTAGATGATGTTATGGCTGGAATTTACAGCTGGATGACTTTACACTCTTTAATCTGGATATTTAAATTTTAGAATAAGGGGCAAAAGCATGATAACTTACAAAGATGCAGGAGTAGATATAGAAAAAGCTGATAAATTTGTAGAAGATATAAAAGGATTTGTACAGAAAACCTTTACAAAAAATGTAATTACACCGATAGGTGGATTTGCTTCTGCATATCTTTTGGATATAGCAAAGTATAAAAATCCGGTTATTACGTCATCAACTGATGGAGTAGGAACGAAGCTGAAAATAGCTCAAATATTAGATAAACATGACACTATAGGAATAGACCTTGTTGCAATGTGTGTTAACGACCTTGTTACAACAACCTCTAAACCATTATTTTTTCTTGATTATTTTGCAACCGGAAAGTTAAAACCTCAAACCGCTGTTGAAGTTGTAAAAGGAATTGCCAAAGGCTGTGAGATGGCAGGATGTTCTTTGGTAGGTGGAGAAACGGCAGAGATGCCCGGAATGTACGATGAAGGAGAGTATGATTTAGCCGGATTTGCGGTAGGTATAGTAGAAAAAGATAAAATGCTTGATGGTAGTAAAACAGAAAAAGGAAATATTTTAATTGGACTTGCTTCATCGGGAGTACACAGTAATGGATACTCTTTGGTAAGAAAAATTGTTGAGTTAAAAGGTTATGACTATAAAGATTATTTTGAAGAGTTTGGGAAAACCCTTGGTGAAGAATTGTTAACACCTACGAAAATATATGTTAACACTGTTTTGACACTTGCTGAAAGGATAGATATAAAATCCATAGCTCACATTACAGGTGGAGGTATTCCAGGAAATCTTATAAGGGTTATAAAAGATGGTCTTAAAGCTGTTATTGAAGAAGGTTCTTGGGAAGTTTTACCTGTGTTTAAATGGATTCAAAAAGAAGGTAATGTTCCAAAAGAAGATATGTATAAAACGTTTAACATGGGAATAGGTTTGATTTTAGCCATAGATAAAAAAGATGAAAAAGAAGCAATAGAAATATTAGAAGATTTAGGAGAAAAGCCTTACATTATAGGTTATTTAGAAGAAGGAGAAAAATCAGTAAACATAGTGTAGAGGAGATAAATTGTCAATAGAAAAACAACCTCACGATTGGTTTTTTAAAACTATATTCAGTAAAGAAGAAAACACAGAAAACCTTATAAAAGGTCTGCTTCCTCAAGTTTACAGTATAATAGTGCCAAAATCTCTAAAATTAGTCACAACAGAAAAACAAAGTTCCAAAAAAGAAAAATTTTTATTAGATTTAGCCTTTGAATGTCAATTAAACTTAGAAGGAAAAAGTTTAGATGGTATCATCTATTTAGTTTTTGAACATAAATCCTATCCGGATAAAAGAACACCTTCACAGATTGCGTATTACAAAGCATCGGTTATGGAAGAAGATGAAAAAAACAACAGACCATACAGACCAATAATACCTATAGTTTTCTATCATGGAAAACACAAATGGAATATACCTACGAAGATTCCACATTTAGATAGATATCCGGAAGATTTAAAAGAATATCTGATAAATCTAAATTACATACTTTTAGATATATCCCAAATAGATGAAAAAACTCTTACAGAAAAGTTTTACACGGATGCATGTTTATTATCCTCGTTATTAGCCATAAAGAATATATTTGAAGATGTAAGGACATTAAAACCAGTATTTAAGAGGCTACTGATTGCAGAAAGCAAGGATTGTATCTATATTATTATTGATTACGTAGTTTTAGCGAAGAAAGATATACATTCTGTAGAAGCGATATTAGAAGAGGTAGGAGGTAAAGAAAAAATGATGACGTTAACAGAAAAGTGGAGAAGAGAAGGACTACAAGAAGGTTACAAAGAGGGATTACAAAAAGGATTACAGGAAGGATTACAGGAAGGATTACAACAAGGATTACAACAAGGATTACAACAAGGATTAATAAAAGAGGCTCAAGAATCTATTATTGATAATCTTGAAGTAAGATTTGGAAATGTTACAGAAAACTTAAAAGAAGAAATAAAATCGATTGAAGATATAGATAGGTTAAAACTCTTAAGAAGATTATCTTTAAAAACAGAAACTTTAGATGAATTTGAAAAAGCTTTAAAACAGAAGGGAAGTGATATTTGAAAAACTTGGTTGTTCTGATATCCGGAAGAGGTTCTAATTTAAAGGCGATTATAGATGCTATAGAGTGTGGAAAGATAAAAGCAAAGATATCTCTTGTACTTTCTAATAAAAAAGATGCTAAAGGTCTTGAGATAGCTCAAAGTTATGGGATAAAAACTAAATTTGTAGACCCATCTTTTTTTGCATCAAGAAAGGGATACGACATCTATATTGCAGAACTTATAAAAAAGGAAAATCCGGATTTAATCGTTTTAGCCGGATATATGAGAATTTTAAGTGATGAATTTATAGACGCATTTGATGGAAAAATTGTTAACATACATCCTTCTTTAGTTCCTTCTTTTCAAGGGAAAAATGCTCAAAAACAAGCTATTGAATTTGGCTCTCTTATAACGGGATGTTCAGTCCATTTTGTCACAAAAGAGCTTGATAACGGACCTGTTATAATCCAAGCAGCAGTTCCTGTTTTACCTGAAGATACAGAGGAGACCCTTTCTAATAGAATACTACAATATGAACACAGAATATACCCTCAAGCTATAAAATGGATTCTTGAAGATAGGGTTAATGTTAAAGGAAGAAAAGTTATAGTTAAAGATGCAAAATACGGTACTATTCCTATTAATCCTGCACTTGAAGATTTTTAAAAAAAGTGTATAATAGTTAGTAATTGCTAACTTTGGAGGTGTGGTAAATGGCTACTTTAACAGCACAAGGACAAAGCTGTCCTCAACCAAGCTTTTTTGAAAAAAACAAGTTTACAATTTTAAGGAACATCGCTTACCTAACGGTTATATTGTTATTGATAATTCTACCAACGTTTAACATTGTCAAGATAGACATAGCCAGAAATCAATCTTTTATATTTGGTAAGCCTGTTTCATTGGCAGAAGGTTTAGCCCCTGTTATATTTGCTATTGGAATATTTGCTATACTTGTTATAGTGTTAAACCTTATCCTTGGAAGAGTATTCTGTGGTTGGATATGTCCTGGAGGGTGGTTTGCTGAGCTTCAAGAAAAGTTTAGAAGAATGTGGTGGACTCCAAAATCACCAACAGGGCAAAAAGTTACTTACATTGTGTTTACCCTTATCACTTCAATTTTATTTTCTCTGTTGTTTTTAAACTGGGTTACTGATTTAAGAGTGTTTTTCTATTCAACGAATCCTTCTTTTATTCCAATGTGGCTTGTTTTTCTTGGTATGACAGGAATGTTTTACTTTGAGTTGTTTATCGGTAAAAGGTGGTGTAGAGTTTTCTGTCCAACAGGAATTTACCAAAAAATAACTCCTTACCATCACCTCTATAAGCCAACTCTTGTTAATGTGGATGCTTGCACGGATTGTAGAGAGTGTGTTAAAAACTGTCCTATGGCTTTGGACCCAAGAAGAATGGCTTATATAAATGACTTTTATAAGGGAATTGCAGCTTGTATAGAGTGTTATAACTGTATTGACTCTTGTACAAAAGCCCAATCTGAAAAATGTCTTCCTGTTGCTATGGGAATAGTTAAAGAATTACCACCAAGAGACCCAGATTTTATATCAGGAAAATCCCTTAATAAACAGAAAGATTAACCCCCAACCCCCCTCCCTCCCAAATCCCCTCCCCTGGCTTCCCGTCAAAGGGAAGCCCTTTTTTATTTTATAATATTTAAAAAGTTGGAGGTATAGTATTGTTAAAGATAAAAAAAGACTTAATAAATCAGGTAAAAATTCAAACTGAAAAAGGTTATCCCTAT
>NZ_DAIDMN010000044.1 GCF_027448985.1 Sulfurihydrogenibium sp. | reverse complement strand
TAAAGGTGCATTTACACCTCTTGCCATCAACATAAGTTGAACAGGTATTCTGGTCCCTGCCCACATAGGGAAGTTTTAAATAATGTTAAAGTTAGATAAATAAGTTTAGGAGGTTTTAGATATGTCATTCAAAGTTTTTCAAATAAATGAAGAGTTTTTAGATGTAATGCCAAAAGAAATAGTTGAGTTGCAAGAAAATGCTACATGGGGAAATCCAAAGAGAGGTGTAATGGATTTACCTTTTCATAAAGAGTTGATAGAAGAGCACTCTTTATGTGCTGGATGTCCCGAATCTGCAGCTTTAAGATATATAATGGCATCCATTCCAAATCCAGAAGATACAGTAATAGTAAACTCTACAGGATGTACTTCACTTGTATTCCCACACATTGCGATGCACACAGTTCACTCTTTATTTGGAAACCAAAACGCTGTTGCATCAGGTATAAAAAGAGTTTTAGAATACAGGTACCCTGATAGAGTAAAAGACGTAATAGTTTTAGCAGGTGATGGTGCTACCGTAGATATAGGATTAGATTGTACATTACAATCATTTTTCAGACAGGAAAAGATAACAACCATATGTTTTGATAACGAAGTGTACGCTAACACAGGTGGTCAAGAAAGTGGAATGACACCTAAGGGGCACGTATTTAAAATGGCTCCAAAAGGAAAACAGTTTGAAAAAGTTCCTATGTGGCAGTTGGCTATAGATTCCGGATGTAAATACGTAGCAAGGTTGACAGTTTCTTCTCCGAAAAGAGTAGAATCCGTTATAAAGAAAGCTGTTTACGTTGCGAGAGAAGTAGGTCCTACTTATGTTCACCTTTACACTCCATGTATCCTTGAAATAGGTCTTAACTCAGACCAAGGTCTTGAAGAAATGAGGTCTAAAGACAAAGAAAGATTTGCTTTCTTTGAATATGTATCCCCGGAAGCAGAAGAGGTTATCAACAAAGTAAAAGCGGAGGGATTATTATGAAAAGGAAAAGAGTAAACATAAGAATGCCTGGATTAGGTGGACAAGGAGCAGTTACTGCAGCTCACATCATAGCTACAGCAGCAGACTACGAAGGATACTATGCAGTTTCTAACCCATTCTTTGGTGCAGAAAAGAGAATGGCTCCAGCTGAAAGTTATGCAAGAATAGGTGTAGAGCCTATATTCGATAGAGGAGAAGTAGTTTATCCGGATGTGATAATGGTATTCCATCACCATGTAATAACTATGGGTAAATCTTATACAATGCCTTTTTATTCAGGAATAAAGAAGAACGGTTTAATAATAATAAATACAGAAGAAGAACTCCTTTCACCAGGAGATAGAGCTTATCTTGAATCATTAAACGTAAAAGTTTACAACTTCCCTGCTACAAAATTTGCGGTAGAGCAAGCCGGAACAGAGCTTGCAACCAATATGGCTATGGTTGGAGCTTTATTTGGATGTATAGGTTCCGTAGGATTAGAAGCTATAGAAGAAGGAATTAAAGCAAGATTCTTGAAGAAGTTCGTTGCATCCGGTGGTACAGCATCTCTCGATTCAGCGTTAGAAAGAAAGTTTAAGAAAAAGTTAGAGTTAATAGAAAAGAATTTAAATACAGCCAGAGCTGCATACGAGTTAGCATCTGAATGGGCAAAATCTCAAGGTATTGAGTCTTTTTTACCACCACCTCCTAAAAAGAAAATAGAAGCTGCATAAAACTCTTTCCCTCTCCAAAAACTTGGAGAGGGAGTTTAATGTTATTTATGAAGTGAACCACCCATCATTTATGGAAATACGGACTTCTTGCTATAGTTTTGTTAAATTCTTTCTACATTTATAACATCTTTTACTTTTTTGATATTTGCTATTATATTATCAAGTTGCTGTTTATCTTTTACTTCTAATGAAAATTTTAATAAAGCTTTATTATTTTTTATATTAGAAATTTTTACATTTTTAATATTAGAATTAGATGCTGCAATAGCGTTTGATATATTTGCCAACACACCAGGTTTATCTAAGGTTAAAACTTTTATATTTGTTGTATACTTTACTTTTTCATTACTTTTTAACAGGATATCTATCAACCTATCCGGCTCTGAATTTTTTATTGACTTTATATTTTTACATTCCTTGTTATGAATAGCTATACCTTTCCCTTTGGTTATAACACCAATAACATCATCTCCAGGAATGGGATTACAACAAGGTGCTATAAAGCTTAGTATATTGTTGAAACCATCAACCTCTATAACTGTTTCTTTTTTTTCTTTGCTTCCTTCAATAAAATCTTTTTTATCAACTACTTCTTTATCCTCTTTAAGAATATTTATAACTTTCAAAGGAGATAACTTACCTTCTGCTACAGAAACAATTAAATCTTCAAAAGATTTATAGTTAAACTTTGATAAAATTTTTTTTCTATCTTCTTCCGTTAATGAAGAAACCTTTAAGTTTAATTTTTTTAAAAATTTGTCTAATAACTTTTCTCCAAATTTTAAAGATTCTTCCCTCTCAATTTTAGATAAAAAATGTTTTATGTTGGTTTTTGCTTTTGAAGTTACCACAAATTTAAGCCAATCTCTGGATGGATGTTGACCTTCCTTGGTTATTACCTTTACAACATCACCACTTTTGAGCTTCTTATCCAACGGAGCAAATTTTCCATTAACGGTTGCACCTACTGCTTTATGCCCTATTTGTGTATGTATTGCATATGCAAAGTCTACAACAGTTGACCCAGAAGGAAGTTTTATTAAATCTCCTTTTGGAGTAAAAACGTATATTTCTTCAGAAGATAAATCCGTTCCAATGTCTTCCAACACTTGTGAGTCTTTCGAATCTTTCAATGTCTCAATTATATTTTTTAGCCAGTTAAAGGATTCTATATCTTTTTCCGTGAGATTTTTACCTCCTTTGTATCTCCAATGAGCTGCAATACCTTCTTCTGCTATTTTGTGCATCTGATATGTTTTTATCTGAATTTCTACAAACTTTCCTTCAGGACCTACAACTGTTGTGTGTAAAGCTTGGTACAGGTTAGATTTAGGTAGTGATATGTAATCTTTAAACTTACCAGGTACAGGAGTCCATACAGAGTGAATTAGCCCTAAAGTTAGATAACACTCTTTTATATCATCAACTAAAATTCTAACTCCAAAAATATCGTAAACATCGCTCAATTTTAGATTTTTTCTCAATGTTTTTTCGTATATACTATAAAGATGTTTTGAACGGTACTGTATAGTTGCGTTTAAGTTATTATCCTTTAAAATTTTTTCTATAACAGGTATAACCTTTTCTTTTAAAAATTTTTCGCTTTTCTCCTTAGAAATTGCAAAGTATGATACGACCTTTTTGTATTCTTCCGGATGTAGGTACATAAAACACAAATCTTCCATCTCTCGTTTTATATTCCACAATCCAAGTCTTCCTGCTAGTGGAGCGTATATATCAAGGCTTTCTTTTGCTATCCTTTTTTGTTTATCCTCTCTAAGGTAGTTTAAAGTTCTTAGATTGTGTAATCTATCTGCAAGTTTAACGAGTATCACTCTTATATCTTTCGCGGTGGATACTATAAGTTTTCTAAAATTTTCTATTTTGGCATCTTCTATGTTTTCAAAATGGTACTTTCCTATTTTGGTAACACCATCTACTATCTCTGCTACTTTTTTTCCAAATTTTTCTTCTATCTCTTGTATAGAAGTATCGGTATCTTCCAATATATCATGTAATAAAGCGGATATTATGGATATTTTATCCAATTTTAAATCTGCAAGAATTTTAGCTGCTTCTATAGGATGAAGATAATAAGGCTCTCCGGATTTTCTAACTTGGTCCTTATGTTTTTCTACAATATATTCTAAAGCAGAATTTACCTCTTCTACATCTTCATTTTTAAGATAGTTTAACTTATCCACTAAATCTTGGGCAACGGTTAATGTTTCCATATCCTAACCTTATAAAATGTTAATTTTTCAACCATAGGATTATATTATATCTTTTTAGCTAAAATATCAATGATTTTTGATAAAATAGAATTTAATTTTTAAAAGAGGTTTTGATATGGAAAAAGTTTTTTTTAATGGAAAAATATTTGAAGATAAGGAATTTTTGAGACCTTTGATGTATGGGGAAGGTGTGTTTGAGACTTTTAGATACAAAGGTAAATTACCTAAGTACATAGAGTACCATTATGAAAGATTGGTAAAAGGTGCAAATATCCTTAAAATTCCTACTATTACAAAAGAAGATTACATCTACTATATAGAAGAAGCTGTTAAGGTTTTTGAAGAAAAGGATTTGTATGTGAAAACAGCTTTGTTATCAGAGGGAAACTCATACTATCCTTTACTACCATACAAAAGTAACCTTTTAGTGATAGTTAGACCTTATCAACCTGTGAATTCTCCAATAACACTTACTTTATCACCTTACAAAGTTCATAGTAAAGACCCACTTTTAAAGATAAAATCTACAAACTACTTAAGAAACGTTCTCATAAAGAGATACGCTCAGGAAAAAGGTTTTTTTGACGCGATTATACTCAACGAAGATGACAATATAACGGAAACTTCTTCCGCTAACATATTTTGGATAAAGGGAAAGTACCTATATACACCATCTACTGATTGTGGAGTTTTGGAAGGTATTGCAAGAAGGAAAGTATTGGAAGAAGCTAAAAATCAAGGATTTATAGTTGTAGAAGGGAGTTTTAATTTAAAGGACCTTAAAGGAGCGAATGTTGTGTTTTTAACTAATTCTTTACACGGAATTTTGAAAGTGGATAACATAGACCCTGAGGTTTTAAAATGAAATTAAGATTGATTTTTTTATTTGTTTTATCTGTCTTCTTTGTATCTTTAGCTAATTCAGATAAAAGAGATATTAAAGAGATTGTTCAAGAGATTTTAAAGGATAAAGATGTTAGAGCCGGAATATATGTAGAATCTTTAACAGAAAAAAAGCGTCTTCTTATAATAAACTCTCAAGAACCTTTTATACCTGCGTCCAATCAGAAAATATTAACAACTGCAACTGCGCTTATAAACCTAACTCCGGATTACAGATTTAAAACTCAGATTTTGACTGATGGATACATTAGAAATGGAGTTGTATACGGCAATCTTTACTTAAAAGGTGGAGCTGACCCTTCATTGACAGATGAAGATATTGAGAGGATAGTTAAAAATTTAAAAGAGATGGGTATAAAAAAAGTAGAAGGTAGTGTTGTTGGAGATAATTCATTCTTTTCTGAGGAAGGTATAGGACACGGTTGGCCTGAAAAAGATTTAAATTACTGTTTTACCGCACCATTTAGTGGACTTTCCTTAAATGAGAATTGTCTAAGAATAAAAGTTGTGTCAAGTAAGAATAAAGTTTTTGTAGAGCTGTATCCGGATAACAGTTATTATCAAGTTGTAAATGATTTAAAGGTTTCAAAAAAGTTAATAGGACATAAAATCACAGTTGAAGGTAGAAAAATTTATATAACAGGTAGTATAAAACCAAACTCAGCGTTTGAAATTTCTGTACCTGTTGAAAGTCCATCGTTATTTACAACATCAGTTTTTTATAAAAAATTAGTACAATCTGGAATATCTATTGATGAGGGTTATCATTTAGGTAATACTCCATCAAATTCAAATGTTCTATTTATTCATTACTCACATCCTTTAAAAGAGTTGATAAAAAAAGCAAATAAAGATAGTGATAACTTTTACGCTGAACAAATATTTAGAACTCTTGGAAAAGAAATACTTGGAAAAGGTAATACGGAAAGTTCTTCCTTAGTTGTTTTAAAAACATTGAGAAATATAGGGGTTAACACGGAGAATATACGGATTTATGACGGAAGTGGTTTATCAAAGTTTAACCTTATAACACCGGAAAGTTTGGTAAAAATTTTGTCTTATATGTACAACACACCTTACTTTTTTGATTTTTATCAATCTTTGGCTGTAGCTGGTACTGATGGAACCTTAAAACATAGATTTAGAGATATCAAAGGTAAAATATATGCAAAAACCGGATACATAAAAGGTGTGAAAAATCTATCTGGATATGTTATTTCAGACAACTCAGAAGTTTACGTTTTTTCAATTCTCGTTAACGACCTTAAGTCTACGGAAATAGCAAACCTACTACAAGAAAAAATATGCTCAATACTTGTTGGAAAAGAAAGTCAGTTATAATTTATCTTTAACATTTTTTTAGGAGGTTTTAATTTGACGGTTTTAGCATTTTTAATCATGCTTGGTGTTTTGATAACAATTCACGAGCTTGGACATTTTCTGTTTGCAAGAATGTTTGGTGTAAAGGTTGAATCCTTCTCTATAGGTTTTGGACCACCAATATTTAAATGGAGAGGAAAAGAAACTGAGTATCAGATAGCTCTTATCCCACTTGGTGGATACGTAAAGATGTACGGAGAAGACTCTATGACAGAGCCTATACAAGGAAACGTAGATAAATCTGCTTACAACGACCCAAGGTCATTTCACTCAAAACCTAACTGGCAGAAGATGTTAATCGCCTTTGCAGGACCACTGTTTAATATAGTGTTGGCTATTGTTTTATTTGTCGCTGTTTACACAATAGGAACAAAAGAACCTGCTTATCTATCAGAGCCTGTTGTAGTAGGTTATGTTGAAAAAGGTTCTTTGGCTGAAAAAGTAGGTATTCAACCTTTTGATAAAATAGTAAAGGTCAATGGTAAAGAGGTTAAAAACTGGAAAGAGTTTACCATAGCCCTTGGCATGAAAGCTGGGAAAAGTGTTGAGATAGAAGTATTAAGAAATGGTAACATTCAAAAAATAGCTATTACACTTCCGGATGATATGAGTAAAGAATCTTTTGGAATATCTCCCGTAATACCTGCCAAGATAGGAAAAGTTTTAGAAAACTCACCTGCAGCAAAAGCAGGATTAAAAGAAGGGGATATTATAGTAGGTGTTAATGGAAAACCAATAAACACATGGTTTGAGTTCGCAGACTTTATGGCTTCTTTAAAAGAAAAGCAGTCTGTTAATCTTTTAGTTAAAAGAGATAACAAAATATTTAGCATGATGATAGAGCCCCAGTACAACGAAGAACTTAAAAAGTACACGATAGGTATAGCACCTAAGTTTGAAACCAAAACTATTCAGTATCCATTTACACAGGCGGTAGCAAAAGCAATAGATAAAACAAAAGAGTTAACTGTTGCTATATACAATGTTGTTGCTGGTCTTATAACTGGAGAAGTTTCTTTCAAAACCTTAGGAGGACCTATATCCATAGCAAAATTTTCCGGAGAAGCGTTAGAAACTGGAATAAGCACATTTTTATTTGCGATGGCTTTTATATCTCTTCAACTTGGATATCTAAACTTACTACCTATTCCAGTACTCGATGGAGGACTCATACTCATCTTGCTAATAGAAACAATCATAAGAAGACCCCTTCCGGATAAAGCTAAAGAGTACCTTGCATACTTTGGTTTTGCTTTACTTGGAACATTAATGATATACGTCATTTTTAACGATATATTAAGAGTTATACAATAAATATATAAATTATATTTTTATATATGGAGTAAAAATGGCTACGAGAGTTGGAATTATAGTACTAAGTGGTACGTTAGACAAAGTTATGCCTGCATTTATTATAGGGACAACGGCAGCAGCAATGGGAATGGAAGTGGGAATGTTTTTCAGTTTTTATGGTTTGAACGCTATTCACAAAGAAAAACACAAAAACCTAAAAGTTTCTCCGGTAGGCAATCCGGCTATGCCAATGCCGGTTCCAGTTCCACAAATCCTTACAATTATGCCCGGAATGATGGATTTTGCAACTTCAATGATGAAATCAATGATGGAGAAACACAAAGTCCCTTCATTAGAGCAGTTGATACAGCAAGCAAAAGATTTAGATGTAAAGTTGTACCCATGCCAGACAGCTATGACACTATTTGGATACACTGTAGATGACCTTATAGAGGGTGTGGAAAAACCAGCTGGTGCAGCCACATTCTTGAGTTTTGTTAATGCAGGAGAAAAATCGATAGTACTGAATTTTTAAATTTGAAAGGCTAAATAATAATGACTATCAAAGAAAGGTTTCAACAGATAGAAGAAAAGATACAAAAAGCTTGTGAAAGAAGCGGTAGAAAAAGGGAAGATGTTATTCTTCTGGCTGCATCTAAAACTCAGCCGATAGAAAAGATAATTCAAGCTTACCAATGCGGTATAAGATTTTTCGGAGAAAACAGGGTTCAGGAAGGAATTGAAAAAATAGAAAAACTTAAAGATTATCCGGATATTCACTGGCATCTTATAGGAGGACTTCAAACGAACAAAGTAAAGTATGCTGTAAAGTACTTTGAGATGATACACTCAGTAGATAGAAAAGAGCTTGTAGATGAAATAGAGAAAAGAGCTTCAAAAGTTGGTAAAATTCAAGAAGGACTTATTGAGGTAAACTTTGGAGAAGAATCTAAATTTGGTGTTAAAGAAGAAAATTTAAAGGATTTGTTTGAATACATTCTTTTAAAGCAACATGTTAAAATCTTAGGATTGATGGCTATTCCCCCTTATTTTGAAAATCCGGAAGATGTAAGACCTTATTTTAGAAGACTAAGACTACTCAAAGAAAATTTAGAAAAAGAGTTTAAAGTAAACTTACCACACCTTTCAATGGGAATGTCTCATGACTTTGAAGTTGCCATAGAAGAAGGTGCTACGATAGTTAGAATAGGAACGGCTCTTTTTGGAGAAAGAAAATGATAAGTCCGGATTTGTTAGAAATTTTAGCTTGTCCAGTTTGTAAATCAGGTATAGACTATATAAAAGTCGCTGAAAATGAATATCTTTTTTGTAAAAAGTGTAATTTGTACTATCCTATAAAAGAAGACATACCTATTCTCTTACCACAAGAAGCTGTTAAGGAAGAAGATGTTAAAAGAGATTAAATACTTTTTAATAGCTATTTTTATAATCATTTTAGGATTTATACCTTTTTATCTTATAACACCAAAACATTCGGATAACGGATTTAATCTTGTAAAATTGGACATAAAAAACTTAGAACCTGTTGTAGGTAAAGAAGGAGGAGTTTTAAAAAGAACACTTTCTTCAGACCCAAAAACCTTAAATCCGGTTATGGCTCAAGAGACAAGCTCTACAGCTGTTATAGGTCCTTTATTTAATGGTCTTACAAAGATAAATGAAAAAACTCTACTTCCACAGCCGGATTTAGCAGAAAAATGGGAAGTGGATTCTACCGGAACAGTTTGGAAATTTTACCTAAGAGATGCAAAATGGTTTGATGGAAAGCCTGTAACAGCCGATGATGTAGTATTCACATACAATCAGATTTATTACAACGATTCTATACCTTCTTCATCAAAAGATGTTTTAACGGTAGAAGGAAAACCTTTTAAAGTAGTAAAGATAGATGATAAAACTGTAGAATTCATACTACCAAAACCTTTTGCAGTGTTTTTAAACGCTGTAGGACAACCTATTTTACCAAAACATATCCTTGAAAAACCTGTAAAAGAAGGTAAATTCCCTTCTACATGGACGGTAAACACGGACCCAAAAGATATAGTAGGAACAGGACCTTACAAACTTGTTAAGTACGTTCAAGGTCAGTACGTAATGTACCAAAGAAATCCATACTATTGGGAAAGAGACGAGAAAGGTCAACAAATTCCTTACATAACCACAATTCAATCCCAAATAATAAAAGACCCAGACGTATCTTTGGTAAAATTTTTATCTGGAGAAAGCGATATTTACGGTGTTAGACCTTCTGACCTTCCAAAGTTAGCGGAAAATTATAAAAAAGACAATTTTACAGTTTACAACCTTGGAGCTACTCCATCTATTACCTTTATAGTTTTTAATCAAAATCCTAACTCTCCTATACCCAAGTACAAATTAAAGTGGTTTCAAAATGAAAAGTTCCGTCAAGCAATATCCTATGCTATAGATAGAGTAGGTATTATAAACATGGTCTATAACGGTCTTGCATATCCAATTTACACAGCTGTAACACCGGCTCAAAAAAGACTTTTTGATGAAAATTACTACCCTAAATATCCTTACGATTTAAAGAAAGCGAAAGAGATACTTTTATCAATAGGCTTCAAAGAAGGGAAAGATGGATTTTTATACGACAGTGAAGGTCATAAACTTAGTTTTACATTAATAACAAACGCCGGAAATAAGGAAAGAGAAGCGATAGGAAATATAATAAAAGAAGATTTAAGAAAGATAGGAGTAGAGGTGAACTTTCAAGGACTGGATTTTAATAACCTTGTTTCAAAACTTATGGCAAATTACGACTTTGAAGCTGTTATAATAGGTCTAACAGGTAGTATAGACCCATATTTTGGACAGAGTGTTTGGCTTTCTTCAGGACATATGCATATGTGGTATCCAAAACAAAAAAATCCGGCTACAGATTGGGAAGCAAAGATAGACCAACTTTTTAACAAAGCAGCTACCGAGTTAGACCCAGCGAAAAGAGATAACCTTTACAAAGAAGCTTTCAAAATAATAGGAGAAAAACAACCTATGATATTCATAGCAGCTCCGGAAGAGATGGTTGCTGTAAAAAATAAGTTAAAAAATGTTTTCCCTACAGTTTGGGGATGGTACAAAGGAGATTACGTTTTTATAGAATAATATGGTATAATATTTTTTTGAAAAAATTTAAAATGTTATCAGGAGGTATGTATGTCAATTACAGCTGAAAAAAAACAAGAGTTGATTAAAAAGTTTGCTATTCACGAGAATGATACTGGTTCACCGGAAGTTCAAATCGCTATTTTAACAGAAAGAATAAGAAATCTTACTGAACATATAAAAGCAAACAAAAAAGACCTTCATTCAAGAAGAGGTCTTATCGGTATGGTTAACAAAAGAAAGAAACTGTTAAACTACCTAAAAAGGACAGATGAACAAAGGTACAAAAAAATAATAGAAGAGTTAGGAATAAGAGAATCAGCTGGCACAAATCAATAATAAAAAAGGAGCTGTAATGGAGATAGAGGAAATTAAAGTCCAAACAGAAGTTAACGGAGCTCCTTTCATAATTGAAACCGGATACTTTGCAAAACAAGCAAACGGTGCTGTAATAGTAAGACAAGGTGAAACAGCTGTTCTTGTAGCTGCTGTTATGTCAGAGGAAGCTCAGGCTGATATAGACTTTCTACCTTTGACTGTTGAGTATAAAGAAAAATACTATGCATCCGGAAAAATTCCCGGAGGATTTGTAAAAAGAGAAGGAAAACCTACCGATAGAGAGATTTTAGTTGCAAGAAACATAGATAGACCTATTAGACCTTTATTCCCTAAAGGTTTTTACAACGATATCGTTATAACTGCCTATACGTTATCAGCAGATGATAAATACGACCCAGACGTACTTGGTATAGTAGGAGCATCTGCAGCTTTACATATCTCCGATATCCCTTTTGAAGGACCTATTGCAGGAGTAAGAGTCTGTAGAGTAAATGGAGAATTCATAGTAAACCCAACTTATCAACAAAAAGCCCATTCTGACCTTGAAATAGTGGTTGCTGGGTCAAAAGATGCAATCGTTATGGTAGAAGGTGGTGCAAAAGAAGTTCCGGAAGAAGACATTCTTGAAGCAATGATGTTTGGTCATGAAAAAATAAAAAAACTTATACAGCTTCAAGAGGAGTTAAGACAAAAATACGGAAAAGAGAAAATATTAGTAGTAGAAGATGAAGAGGAAAAAGTTTTAAGAGAAAAATTAAACGAACTTACATACGAAAAAATAAAAGAAGCATTTAACATTTTAGACAAAAAACAAAGAAATAAAACAATAAATGCAATTTTTGAAGAGGCAGCAAATTCCTTAGAAATTCCCCAAGAAAAGCTAAAAAAAGCTAATTCTATATATAAAGAAATTGTTAGCAACGTAATGAGAGATAAGATTCTAAACGAAGGAATAAGAATAGATGGTAGGAAACCTGAAGAGATAAGACCTATATGGATAAAAGTAGGTGTTTTTCCAAGGAACCATGGTTCTGCAATATTTACAAGAGGTCAAACTCAAGCATTTGTTACAACAACTTTAGGTTCTCTTTCCGAAGGGCAGATAGAGGAAAGTTTAGAATCTGGAGAAACGATGAAAAGATTTATGCTCCACTACAACTTCCCTCCATTCTCTACAGGTGAAGCAAAACCTCCAAGAGCAACATCAAGAAGGGAAATAGGACATGGTAACCTTGCAGAAAGAGCCTTAGAACCTTTAATTCCATCTGAAGAAGATTTTCCCTATGTAATAAGAGTAGTTTCAGATATTTTAGAATCTAATGGTTCTACCTCTATGG
>NZ_DAIDMN010000043.1 GCF_027448985.1 Sulfurihydrogenibium sp. | reverse complement strand
GGTGTATGTAAAGGTCTTGGAGTTATACATAAAATAGATGAAAATTTACTTATAGATGAAAACAGGAAGTTTCATTATGTTTTCTGATATCTCTTGGGCAGACTGAGATGATATTTCTGTACCACATTCAGGACAGTAAGCTTTTCCTACCCTTGCAAACAGTAATCTTAAGTAGTCGTAAATCTCTGTAATCGTTCCAACTGTTGAGCGTGGATTTTTTGAAGTGGTTTTTTGGTCTATAGCTATGGCAGGAGAAAGTCCTTCTATACTGTCTACATCCGGTTTTTCCATTATACCTAAGAACTGTCTTGCGTACGCAGATAAACTTTCTACGTATCTTCTTTGTCCTTCTGCGTAAATGGTGTCAAAGGCAAGTGATGATTTTCCTGAGCCTGATGGTCCTGTTATCACTATTAGTTTGTTTTTTGGTAATTCTAAATCTATATTTTTTAAGTTGTGTTGTCTTGCTCCATGAATAACTATTTTGTCCATCCTTCTCCCTGTTTTAAAAGTTCTTTTGCAAGGTTTATGGATTTTTCGTTAACTATACCACTTAACATTCTTGCTATCTCTTTGACTCTTTCCTCTGAGTTTAGCTGTTTTACAAGTGCAACGGTTTTTCCATCTTCTTCCTTTTTGTCTATGAAAAAATGTTTATCACCGATAACGGCAATCTGTGGTAGATGAGTTATGAGTATCACTTGAAAGTCTTTTGAAAGTTGTTTTAACTTTTTTGCCATAGATACTGCCGTCATTCCACCTATTCCTGTATCTATCTCATCAAAAATCAGGGTGTTAACAGATTTTTTTGATATCAACTTTAAAACCAAGGAAATCCTTGATATCTCTCCTCCTGATGCAATCTCATCAAGTGGTTTTGGCTCAAACCCTTTGTTTGCTGAAAATAAAAACTGAACCTTATCTATACCGTATCTGTCAAGTTGTTTTTCTTCAATCAAAACTTTAAAATCTGCAGACTTAAAGGCAAGGTCCTTTAGATGCTCTACTACTAACGTTTCAAACTCCTTCGTTTTACTTTTTCTTATATCGGATATCTCTTTTGCCATTTTTATAGTCTGCTTTTCTAAATCTTTTAAATGTTTTTCCAACTGGGGAGCTTTATCTTCAAGATGCAATAAACTATTTAACTCTTCTTCCATCTGATTTAGTAGTTTTATCAATCCTTTTTCATCCGTCGTGTACTTTCTTTCTAAGTTATTTATCGTGTTTAGTCTTTCTTCTATCATAGATAATCTGTTTTGGTCTATGTCCAACTCAAAATCTTCTAAAGAGTAGTAAACTTCTTCTATGATACTTTTCGCATTTTCAAGGCTGTCTAATAAAGTTGATAGTTTTTCGTTAATTGTTGATATTTTTGAAAAACTTTTTACTGCCAAAGATACATTTTGAAGAATACCACAGTTATCTTCTGAGATTAAGGATTTTACAAATTCTATACTTTCTTTGATTGATTGAATGTTTAAGTAGTAGTTGTACTCTTCTTCAAGTTTTTGTTTTTCTCCTTCTTTTATGTTTGCATTTTTCAGTTCGTTTATCTGAAAGTTTAGAAAATCTATCTTTCTAAGTCTATCGGATTGTTTTTGGATTATCTCTTGATACTCTTTTTTAAGTTTTTGATATTCGTTGTAAATTTTTTGGTATTCTATGAGTTTATCCTCTATTTTTAGATATTTATCGTAGATTTCTCTGTGGTATTCTTTGTCAAAAAGTCTTTGACTGTAATGTTGTCCATGGATTTCTATTAGGTCTTTTGAGATTTCTTCTAAAAGAGATTTTCCGGATTTTCTGCCATTTATGTAGTAAATACTTTTTCCATTTTTTATCTGTCTTGCTAATGTTAAAATACCGTCTTCTGAATACTGGTTTTCCACTTCAAAGGTGAGTTCCACAAAGTCTTCTTCTTGATAGTTTCCTTTTTCTCCTAAAACAAAAGTTATCGCGTCTATGATTAGAGATTTTCCTACACCTGTTTCTCCGGTAAAAACGTTCATATGGGGAGAAAAATCTATCTCTATATCTTTTATATAAAGAAATTTTTTTATGTTAATGGACGATAACATTCTTCTCCTTTAAGTAGTTCTCAACTTTATTAATTACACCATGTAGTTTTGCTGTTTCTAAATTCTCTTGTAGTATTTTCAAATCAACACTCCTGTTTCTTTTGCAACTTTGAAGATTGGTTTTTCTTTTTTGTTAGGAGCTTTTACAACTAAATCCACTTTTCTTTCTACTCCTTTTATCTCAATCGTAGATAGAAATGATATTTCATCTTTTATAGATACATTTTTTTCCGTTTCTATGAAAATGTCAATATCTCCACCTTTCCTATCTGGATTGGCTCTGCTTCCAAAAAGGTAAACTTTTACGTCCTTACCGAAAATCTCTTGGGCTGTCTGTTTTATTATGTTCAACTCTTCATCAGATAGTCTAATGTTTTTACTCATTTTTCGTTTGTTTGTAAAAGTAGTGTATTCTTTGAAATGTGGTTATGTTTGAAAAGATTGCTATCAAAGTAATTCCGTAAATCACAAATCCGGATAGTAACGATAGGATAAGAATTATTGACCTTTCTGGTCTTTCCATTATTCCAACTTTACAATCTACACTCAGTCCTTCTGCTCTTGCTCTTGTATAACTTGTCATAAACGAGCCTATTATTGCCAAAGAAGTGATTGAGAAGATAAAAGTATCTTCTCTATAAAGGTATAAAATAGCAAACATTGGGACAATGTCAGAGTATCTGTCTATAACTGAATCTAAAAAAGCACCAAATTTTGTTTGTTGGTTGTACTTTCTTGCCAAATAACCATCCAATGCATCACATATGTTTCCAACAAGGATAAAAATACCTGAAGTGAATAAGTATCCATAGATTAGAAAGAAACTACCAACGATAATAAAAACAAGTCCTAAAATCGTCAAAACGTTTGGAGATACGTTAATCCGGTATAAAAAGTCTACAATGGGTGTTGCTTTTTCTTCCCATATAGGTTTTATGTTTTTAATTATCTGACTCATAGCTTCTTACTATTTTTATAAATTCTTTAACTTTGTTTGTATCTTTTAATCCGGGTTTTATTTCAAGTTTTGATGATGCATCTACACCGTAAGGTTTAACAAAATCAAGGAGTTTTTTTATATTGTCCGGACCAAGTCCTCCGGATACGATAACTTTACTGTAAAGATTAACAATCTTTTTAACCAACTCTAAATTTATACTTTCTCCTGTTCCACCGTATAAACCTTCTTTATAAGTGTCAACCAGTATAAGATAACCATCTTCCATGTATTTTTCCATATCTTTTATCTGAGATTCTTGTTTTACTCTAAATACTTTTATAACTTTATTTTTATCAAACTTTTTTATAAAGTTGTAATCTTCATCTCCATGAAACTGAACATAGTCAACGGTATTTAATATCTCATAAACTGTATCTTCTTCTGGATTTACTACCACACCAACCAATTTACAGTTTTTGTTTAACGATTTTTTTAGGGTTTTTAAGGTATCAATATTAACATATCTTGGACTTTTTGGATAGAATATGGCACCGATAAAATCGGCACCGATACTACAAATCTCCCCTGCTTGCTGTGGTAAGGTAATTCCACATATCTTTATTATCATCTTGATTTTTTATACAATGCTTGTTTTATCTTTTGTTTTAATCCTTCTACAGAAAGACCAAGTTCTTCCATTACTTCCCAAGCTGGTCCGGATATTCCAAATCTATCTTCAACTCCATGTCTTACTAAAACCGTTGGAAGTTCTTCTGCTAAAACTTCCGCAACCGCACTACCAAGACCACCTATTATAGAGTGTTCTTCTGATGTAACAACCGCTTTGGTTTTTTTTGCAGTTTGGATTATTAAATCTCTGTCTATTGGTTTTATGGAAGCCATGTTTATAACTTCTACATCTATACCTTCACTTTCAAGCTCGTAAGCTGCTTGTAATGCCATGGATACCATTACACCACAGGCTATTACAGAAACATCGTTCCCTTCTTTTAATACAAATCCTTTTCCTACTTCAAATTCGTAATCTTGTGGCATCACTACCGGAAACTTTTCTCTTCCCATTCTTACATAAAAAGGTTCCTTTATCCAATGTATTTTTTTCAAAACTTTTTCCATTTCAACACTGTCTGCAGGGACTATTACATTCATATTAGGTAGGCTTCTCATAAGGGATATATCTTCATTCATTTGATGGGATGCACCATCTTGTCCTACCGATACTCCTCCATGGGATGCAACCAACTTTACATTTAATTTGTTGTAGGCTATCTGTTGTCTTATTATTTCCCAAGGTCTTCCTGCTAAAAATATTGCAAATGAAGATGCATAAACAGTTCTTCCTGTGTATGCCAATCCGGCTGCTATTCCTATTAGATTTTGCTCCGCTATTCCTACATTAAAAAATCTATCTGGATAAGCTTCGTGAAATTTATGGGTTCTTGTAGATTCTGATAAATCTGCATCCAATACGACCATTTCCGGGTCTAATTTTCCAAGTTCTACTAAAACTTCTCCGTATGTATCTCTTAATGCTTTTTTAGGTAAGGAGTTGATATCTATAACCATCAAATTAAACACCTCCGGATGTAAGTTCTAATATAGCTTCTTCGTACTGTTGTTTGTTAGGGGCAACACCGTGCCATTTAAAGTTGTTTTCCATAAAGGATACACCTTTACCTTTTATTGTGTGAGCTACTATAACGGTTGGTTTTCCTTTTGTATTTTGGGCTTCTTCAAAGGCATTTATGATTTGTTCGTAGTTGTGTCCATCTATTTCTACTGTATGCCAACCGTATGCTTTGTACTTATCTACCAAAGGATGTATGTTAACAATCTGTCTTACATCACCATCTATCTGTAGGTTGTTGTTATCTACTATTGCACAGAGATTGTCCAATTTGTGATGGCCGGCAAACATCGTAGCTTCCCATGTCATACCTTCTTGTATCTCTCCATCTCCAAGCATCACGTACACTCTGTAATCTTTTTTCGCCAACTTTCCGGATAACGCTTGACCTATTGCTACGGACAGACCTTGACCTAAGGAACCTGTTGATGCTTCCGCTCCGGGCACACCATGTTTGTTTCCTTGCCATGCTGGATGACCTTGTAATCTACTGTATCCATCTGGTGCGTATCCTTTCGTTTTTCTGTATGTGTTTAATTCTTCATGGGGTATGTATCCGGCTTTTGCTAAAACGGAGTACAAAGCCGGTGAAGCATGACCTTTTGAAAGGATAAATCTGTCTCTATCTTCCCACCAAGGATTTTGTGGGTCGTATCTTAAAAATCCTCCAAAGTATAAAACAGTCAATATATCAATCGCTGATAAGGAGCCTCCCGGATGTCCAGATTGGGCATTGTAAACCATAGTTATAATATCTACTCTTAACTGTCTGGCTATTTCTTTGAGTTGCTGGATATCTCTCAAAACTTCTAACCTCCTAATTTTTCTCAAAATTTAAGTTTGATAGATTTATCTTAACCAAAACTTTTCCACCGTTTATGATGTTTATCTCATTGTTTAATCCGTATTCTACCGTGTAATCTTTGTATATTATCTTCCTCAGATTGTTTTCTTCGTAAACAAGAGTGTAATCTGGTCTTATAACTTTAAGTTGATTTGAATCACATTCAATTTTTTCGTTGTTTTGAAGGTTGAATTTTTTAGAGATGAGACTTTTTATTAAATTTAGATCTGTTAAGGGAGTTACCTGTGGCATATACATTGAAACCAAAGACAGTATTTCATTGCTATCACAGGATTTAAAACCTGCTGCTTTTACACATAAAGTTCCGTTTTCTCTTTCTACGTTTAAGAGAGATTTACCAAAAGGTGATGATAATACTATCTTTTCATAATCTTTAAACTCTCCTTTTATCAAAACTGGCATTCCGGATACCATTGCTGCTGCTGAAAAACTAAATTTATCACCTATAGTGTTATCTTTTTGTTTTATCTCTCTGAACTTATTTTCACAGTATAAAGGTTGAAATGTGGTAGGAGAACATGAGTACATTAAAGATATGAATGTGATTATAAATAGTATTCCTGCCTTTTTCATAGATTTCACCTACTTTAATTTTTTTAGTATTCTCTCTTTTTGTCCCGGCTCTCCTTCCCCTTTTTCTTCAATAAGTTTTAAAGCTTTTTTGTAGTATTTTAAAGCTTCTTCTTTTTGTCCAAGTTTTACCAAAACATCTGCATAATGTTCGTTTATAACTGGGTCATCGGAAACATCTTTAAGAACTTTTTCCAGTATATCTTTTGCTTTTTTGTAATCTCCTTTTTTGTAATATCCCCATGCAAGGCTGTCTAAGTAAGCCGGATTGTTTGGAGATAACTGTAAAGCTTTTTGAACCAATTCTATTCCTTTGTCTGCGTTTATATCTCTATCTATATAGGTGTATCCAAGGTAGTTAAGGGCATCTGGAAAGTTAGGACGCAGTTCTAAAGCTTTAAGCAGGGATTTTTCAGCTTCTGCCCAATTTTTTAGTTTGTCTAAGTAAATTGCTTTTAAAAAGTGTATTGTGGCATCATCTGGCTTTATTTTCTCCGCTTCTTGAACTAACTCTAAGGCTCTTTTTGTATTACCTTTTTTATCTTCTATATCTGCCATAGAAAGTAGGATACGGTAGTTGTTCGTATCTTGAATATACAACTTGTTGTATACATCTAAAGCTTTGTCATACTCTTTGAGATTTACATAAACTTGAACCAACCTGTCTATCAACTCTTCGTTATCCGGCTGTTGCTGGTACAGTTCTTCGTAAATCTTTTTTGCGTTTTGGTAATCATTTACAGATTCGTAAGCCATTCCTAACATAAACTTTAAAAATGGGTTTGAAGGATTTTCTTCAACGGATTTTTTAAGGTCTTGAAGTACTTCCTGAGATTTTCCATATTTTATGTACAGAAGAAATTTTTTTAGTAATGCATCGTTATCTTTGGGATTTAAGGTGATGATTTTATCGATGGTTTTGGCTGCGTTTTCAAAATCGTCTTTATCTACGTAAACTTGGAAAAGTCTGTTTAATGCATCTAAGTCTTGGGGATTATCTTTTAGAACTGATTGATAAAGTTTTATAGCATCATCGTACTTTTTTTGTTGTTTGTATATTTCTCCTAAAATCTGCCATGCCGGTTTGTAATCTTTGTTTAATTGTAAAACTTTTTTTAAGTATTCTTGTGCTTTATCAAGGTTGTTTTCAAGTAAGTAAATCCTTGCAATTTTAAAGTAAACGGAAGGGTCATCTTTTTTTATCGTTGATAACTTTTCTAAAAGTTGTCTTGCTTTGTCAAGTTGTTTGTTTTCTATGTAGTAATCCACCAAGTGGGATACGATTTTTTCATTGTTTGGAAACTTTTTGTAAGCTTCTTCTAACGTTGATAAAGCTTTGTCCGGCTGTTTTATCACTGAATAGAAAAATGCTGTAAAAAGGTATGTATCTGGGTCGTTTTTAAATTTTTCATTATACTTTTTAAGAATTTCGTAAGCTTCATCTTTCTTTCCAAGAGAGTAAGCTAAAAATATCGTCTCTCTGTAAACTGTAGGTGTATCTGGCATAAGGTTTAAAGCTTTTTTACAAAATTCGTAGGCTGTTTTTACATCGTTGTTATCTTTTGCTATTTTACATACGCCGTAGTAAAAGAGTGGGTTTTCTCCGGATGTTATCTTTATGGGGGTTGCCTGTGATACGGTTGCAAAAATCGTTAAAGAGATTGCTGTTTTTAAAATTTTATTCATGATTTCCTCTATATATCAGGACTGATACTGGTGATTCTTTTAGTATTTGGTAAGATGTTGAACCTATGAAAACTCTTTTCTCATCTGGTAGCTGTCTTTTTCCAACGACTATTAAGTCTGCATTTTCTTTTGTAGCTATGTTAACAATTACACTTGCTGGATTTCCTTCTTTCATGTGAACTTCTAAATTTGTGTAAAGGTTTTTTAGATGCTGGAGTTTCTCAGCTTTATGTTTTCTAACTTTCTCTACAATTGACTTTATATGGGTATAACCATGGTCGTTATCTGCGTGAACCACTATAATCTTACTGTTGAAAGTTTTTGCTATGGATAGTGCAAATTCCAACGCTTTTTGAGATGATGGAAGAAAATCGTAAGATACAACTATTTTATCTATTTTATCAAATCCTTTTTTATCAAATCCTTTTCCTTTTATAACCAAAACCGGATATTTTGATTTTGACGAAATTCTCAAAGATACACTACCAACAGCTTTTAACTCCACATCAGACTTTTTATGGGAAGGAATTATTATTAAATCCGGATTAATCCTTTCTGAAAAATCTAAGATGTTTTCTACCGTATCACCTTCTAAAACTTCGTATTGAACGTCTAACCCTTCACTTTTAAGTTGTTCTGTGTATTGACTTAACAGTTGGTTGGCTTTTTCTTTAAGTTTGTCGTGTAAAGATAGTATAGCCTTTTTTTCTTCTTCAGGAAATTCTTCTATAAAAGGGATTTTAGGGTTCTCTACAACCGTTATCAGCCAAACTTTGGAACCAAAAGGTTTTGCCAACAATCCGGTTGTTTCAACGGCTTTTTTACCAACTTCTGTTAAGTCTACAGGTAGAAGGATTTTACGAAGCATTTTTTATCCTTTCTTTTGCATACTCCATAAGTCCACCGGCTTTTAATATTGCTTGTAAATTTTCCGGAAGAGGTTTTATTTTGTACTCTTTGCCTTTTGTGATGTTTCTGATGATACCTTGGTTTATATCTATTTCAAGTTCATCGCCTTCCTCTGCTTCTTTTGCTGCTTCAGGAGATTCTATTATCAAAAGCCCAAGGTTAATAGCGTTTCTGAAGAAAATCCTTGCAAAAGATTCAGCTACAACAGCAGATATTCCGGCTCCTTTTATAGCCAAAGGTGCATGTTCTCTTGAAGAACCACAACCAAAGTTTTTGCCTGCGACAAGTATATCTCCTTCTTTGACTTTTGAAGGGAATGTAGGGTCTGCATCCTCCATAACGTGTTTTGCAAGTTCTTTTGGGTCTGTTGTTACAAGGTACCTTGCAGGTATTATTTGGTCTGTATCTACGTCATCTTTAAATTTCCAAACTCTTCCTCTAATCAATTTTAAAACCTCCTAATTTATCGTAAAATTATTATAACAAAAATTTGGAGGTCTTTTATGGTCATAGTTAGTGGAATGCGTCCAACAGGCAAACTACACCTTGGACACTACTTTGGAGTTATAAAAAATTGGCTAAATTTGCAAAATACAGATGAGTGTTTTTTCTTTGTTGCAGATTGGCATGCTCTTACAAACAAATATAAAGACACGAAAGATTTAAAAGATAATATATACGACCTTGTTATAGATTGGATTTCGTCCGGGATAGACCCGTCAAAAAGTACCATATTTGTCCAATCGGCAGTAAAGGAACATGCAGAACTTACACTTTTACTTGGTATGATTACTCCGAAAAGTTGGCTTGAGCTTAATCCATCTTACAAAGATTTGAAATTTAATCTTTTTTTCCAGTATGTAAGAGATTTTTTACTTGGGAAAAATATAAAAGTTGATGAAGATAAACTAAGACAGATAGTTTACGATACTTTTTATCACAAAAAAGATATTGATTTTGAATATCTTGAAAAAAGTTTGATGGATTTTTCCGCTTCAGACAACATCTCCAAAGAGATAGTTTTTAACCTAAAAGAAGGGGATATAGGGAAAGATATTGACACTTTTGGATTTTTTGGTTATCCGGTTTTGATGGCAGCGGATATACTTATATACAAAGCTCAAGCTGTTCCGGTAGGAGAAGACCAACTTCCACATATAGAGATAACAAGAGAGATAGGAAGGAGATTCAACCATCTATACAAACCAGTGTTTATTGAGCCAAAAGCCTTACTAACAGAATCTCCAAAACTTCTTGGAACAGATGGAAGAAAAATGTCTAAATCGTATGGAAATACAATTGCTTTGAGTGATAGTGAGGAAGAGGTAAATAAAAAGGTTTTATCAATGAAAACAGATACCCAGAGAATAAAAAAATCAATTCCAGGAAGACCGGAAGTTTGTAATGTTTACACGTACCATACTTACTTTACCGACAAAAACACAGTAGAAGAAATTTATCAAAAATGTACAACAGCACAAATAGGATGTATAGAGTGTAAAAAAATATTAGCAGAAAACCTAAACAGATTTCTAACACCTATAAGAGAAAAAAGGAGAGAGTTAGAAAAAGATAAAGAATATTTAGACAAAATTATCATTCAAGGAAACGAAAAAGCAAGAGAAGTAGCAAAAAAAACTATGAAAGAAGTAAAAGAAGCCATGGGATTAATGTTTTAAAAACAAATTTGGAGGATTTTTTATGAAAAAAAAGACATTTTGGATATCTTTTGATTTAGGTTTAAATGGAGATTATGAAGGACTATACAGATGGCTTGATTCTCACAATGCTTTAGAATGTGGAGATTGTGTTGCAGTGATTAAAGATTTTGAGTATGAAGATGAGTTTTTAGAGTATTTACATAAATCTTTAAGGGAAAGTGTAAAATTTAGAGAAGGTAAAGACAGAATTTATGTAATTTTTAAAGAAGATAAAACAAATAAAACTAAAGGAAAATTTTTAATAGGTTCCAGAAAGACAAGCCCTCCATGGAAAGGATACGCTTTAGAAGTTGCAAATTTTGATGAAGATTAGGCATGAAAAAAGTTATAATCTTAGATACCTGGTTTTTTGAAGAATATTACGACAAGGATTTTAATCCCATTGATAAAATAAATGCCGATAGATTTGTTCTTTTTGTTCCTATCTACACTTTATGTGAATTTTTGAAATCAGATAAAAAGTTACTAAAAAAGAGAGCTACATATATTAAAAAATTTTTCAAAATTAATAAAAATATTGTTGAAGTTGTAAATGAAAAAAATTTAGATGATGAAGATTTGTTAAACAGTATTGAATTTTTGATTGAAAAACCGGATTACAGTTTTACAGATATTAAAATTATTGAGATTATAGATAGTTTACGAAACAAAGGCTTTGAAATTTATATTCTAACTGGAGATAAAAAACTGAAATATTTTTTAATAAAAAAAGGGGTTAAAGATTTTTTCTATGAATATTAATCAACTTGGTGAATTTAGGCTTATTGATAGGTTAAACCGGATACTACCTATTGATGACAAAGATGTTATCGTTGGATACGGAGATGACTGTGCATGTGTGAAGGTAGATGATACTTTACTGCTTTTTACGATTGATATTCAGGTTGAAGGTTCTCACTTTTTAAAAGAAAAAATTAATCCAAAAGATTTAGGTTGGAAACTTTCAACTTCAAACGTTAGTGATATTGTATCATGTGGTGGAAATCCAAGATGGGCATTACTCTCCTTAGGACTACCTAAGGATTTAGAGTATGGCTTTATAGAAGGAGTTTATCAAGGAATAAGAGAAGCCCAAGATTATTATGGATTTTTTACTATAGGTGGGAATGTATCGGCTTGTAATCAGGTTATGATAGATATGGCTATGGTAGGACAAACAGATAGATTTGTAGGTAGGTTTGGGGCAAAACCCGGTGATTATCTTTACATATCATCTTACTTAGGACTGTCAAAATCCGGATTAGAGCTTATTTTAATGGATAAAAAAGAGTATGAGGATTTTGAAAAAAGACTCATAAATAAACATTATAGACCTATTGCAAGAGTAGACCTTGTAGAAACTGTAAAACAGGCAAACAGTTGTATAGATATAAGTGACGGTCTTGTTGCCGACCTTTGGCATATAGTAGAAAAAAGTAATGTGAAAATAGTTATAGAAAAAGAAAAATTACCAATTCATCCGGATTTAGAACTTTACTGTAAAAAGTACAATAAAAACCTTTACGATTACATACTTTACAGTGGAGAAGAGTATCAGCTTGCTTTAACATCAGCCAAAGAACTTGGTCTGATAAAAGTAGGTTATGTAGAAGAAGGAAACGGTGTTTATTTAAAAGAAAAAAGTGATTTGAAACTTTTAGAAAAGACCGGATTTCAAAATACTTTACCAACGCAGCAGCAACATCATCTTGAGTTGACAAAGGATTTGACGCTGTTAGATAAACGTTTGCTCCACCTTCTTTTAGTGTTATCATAAGGTTTGCTGTTTCTGTTGTAACATGGAGACATGCAGCTATGGTTAAACCTTGTAAGGGTTTTTCTTTTTTAAATCTCTCTCTAATTTGCCTTAAAACAGGCATATCTTTTTCTGCCCATTGAATCCTAAGAAGCCCTTTTTCCGCAAGGTTGATGTCTTTAATGTGGTAATCCATTTGCATTTCCTTTTTAATAATATTGTTTAAGAAATTATAACACAAGTAAAGTTAAAAATGTTGAAATCCGGTCTTTTCTAAAAGTTTCAAATCACTTTT